>NZ_JBHXSK010000005.1:0-306733 GCF_042716195.1 Streptomyces sp. NPDC058683 | reverse complement strand
CGCCGCTCCCCCGCCGGCCCCCCACCCCCCCCTACGCCCCCGCTAACACTCCCCCCCGCCCACCCAGTGCTGCCCCCCTACAACCCCGAGGGGGCGCGGGCCATCGCTGTCGGCCTGATCGTTCAGGACGCCGCGTGATCGGCTCCCACGAGGTCCGACAGGCGCAGCCCGGGCTGTTCGGCGGCCCGGATCATCGTCCGGGTCAGCCGAGCGGCGATTGCCTCTGCCGTGGCAGCGGTGAACAGGTCGGCGCGATAGTGCAGTTCACCGATCAGTCGCTCACCCTCCTCCCGCAGCGTCACCAGGCAGTCGAGGGCGTTACCGCCCTGCGAGGACCGCACCGGCGAGACGGCGACGCCAGGCAGCGAGAGCCGTCCGGATGCCGGGCCGAGCAGCTGGAAGGCCACCTGCACCAGCGGGTTGCGGGTCAGGTCGCGCGGCGGCCGCAGGGCCGAGACGAGATGGTCGAAGGGCAGCTCCTGGTGCCGGTAGGCGTCCAGCGCGGCCGACCTGACCCGGCCCACCAGCTCGGCGAAGACGGGATCGCCGTCGCAGTCCATCCGCAGCGCCAGCGTGTTGACGAACAGTCCGACCAGCGGTTCGGTCTCGATGGCCGTCCGGTTTCCCGCGAAGGTACCGATCAGGAAGTCATCCTGATGGGCAAGGCCGGCGAGAGTCGCCGCGAAAGCCGCCAGCAGAACCATGAACGGCGTCGCTCCGGCGGCCCGGGCCACGTCGTGCACCGCACGCACGCTCGTGGCCGGGAGCTCGAAGCCCACCGTGGCATCGGCGGACAGCCTCGGGGCCGTGCGCGGCAGATCCGTCGGCAGACCGAGCACGTCCGGCACGCCCTTCAGCTCCGCGCGCCGCCGCTCCAGACGGTCGCGCAGCTCTTCGGCGTGGGCCCCACTGCGCTGCCAGATCGCGTAGTCGGTGTACTGGGCCGGCAGCGCGGTCAGTTCGACTGGCGTGCCCGTGGTCCCGGCTCGGTAGTGGGCCGCCAGATCCCGCCAGAAGATCTCCAGGGACCAGTCGTCGGCAACGATGTGATGGATCACCAGTACCGCGACGTGGTGGGTCTCGTCCAGCCGCAACAGCGTCAGCCGCAACAGCGGGCCGTGGTCCAGCCGGACGGGCCGCCGCAACTCGCTGTCGATCACCTTCCGCGTCGCCTCCTCCCGGTCGGCCTCGTTCCGGCCCGCGTCGGCCTCGATCGCGGCGAAGACCTCTTCCGGCACCTCCTCGCGGATCACCAGCCGGGGCACGCCGTCGGCGGCGGTGAAGGTGGCACGCAGGATGTCGTGCCTGGCGATGGTGTCGTCCAGTGCCTGACGCAGCGCCGCCACGTCCAGCGGACCGCGCAGCCGGTAGGCGTCCAGCATGAGGTAGTCGGTTGCGCCCGGGTTCATCTGGTCGAGCAGCCACAACCGCTGCTGCGCGAACGACGGTTGGTACCACTCCGGCTTCCCCGAGGACTCCCGGGCCCTTCCGGCACCGACGGGCGCAGGCCGGCCAGGGCGGCTGTCGGCACCGTCCACCACGGCGGCCAGTTCCTCGACGGTCGGCGCGGTGAGCAGGTCCTCGACGGTCAACTCGCAGTCCAGTGCCCGGCGCACCCGCGCGCAGATCATCGTGGCCGCCAGCGAGTGGCCGCCGAGGTCGAGGAAGCCGTCCCGGACCCCGACCGGGGTGCGGCCGAGCACGTCCTCCCAGACCGCGACGAGCTGCCGCTCCGTCTCCGTACGCGGGGCCAGGTAGGCCCCTGCCAGATCGGGACGACCCGAACCGGGGTCCGGCAGGGCCTTTCGGTCCACTTTTCCGCTGGTGGTGAGCGGCAGCGCGGCCAGTACCGACCAGACCGTCGGAACCATGTAGTCGGGCAGCCGCGCCGCGAGCCGGCCGCGCAGGGCCGCGATGTCCACGGTTTCGCCGGCCGGTACGACATGGGCGGTGAGCCGGGTCCCGCCGTCGGATTCCCGGTCGGCGACCAGGGCCGCCGCCGCCACCGCCGGCTCGGACATGAGCACGGACTCGATCTCGCCGAGCTCGACCCGGTTCCCGCGGATCTTCACCTGACGGTCGATCCGGCCGAGGTACTCGATCGCGCCGTCGGGCCGCCGCCGTACCAGATCTCCGGTGAGATAGATGCGCTCCCCCGGCACGTCCGCGTACGGGTGGGGCATGAACCGTTCCGCGGTGAGGCCCGGCCGACCGTGGTAGCCGCGTGCGAGCTGGATCCCTGCCAGACAGAGCTGCCCCTCCATCATGTCCGGGACAAGCCGCAACTCCTCGTCCAGCACCAGCGCCGTGACACCCGGCACGGCCCGTCCGATGGTCACGGACTCGCCCGGAGCACACAGCGTCCCGGTGACTTCGACGCTGGTCTCCGTCGGGCCGTACAGGTTGTAGACCTCACATCCGAGACGCTGGTGGGCGGCCGACACGAGATCGGCGGTGAGTGCCTCGCCGCTGCACAGGATGCGCCGCAGGGACGGCAGCGGCTGCACCGGCTCGGCGAGGAAGGCGCGGAGCATCGACGGTACGAAGCTGACTGTGGTGATGCGGTGCTCGGCCATCGTCCGCGCCAGATAGCGGGGGTCGCGATGGCCTCCGGGGCGGGCCATGACCACGGCGCCGCCGTTGGCCAGCGGCCAGAACAGCTCCGGCACCGACACGTCGAAGCTGAACGGCGTCTTGTGCAGCACCCGGTCGCCCACGGCCAGCGGGAACCACTCCTGGGCCCACCGCAGGCGGTTGACCACGCCCGCGTGCGGCACGACCACACCCTTCGGGCGTCCGGTCGAGCCGGAGGTGTACATGACGTAGGCGGCGTTGCCCGGACCAACCGGTGCCACGGAGCGGTCATGACGTCCGGGGCCGGCGGTTTCGCTGTCCTCCGCGGCTGCTTCGTCGGCGAGGAGCACGGTGCCGCTGTAGGCCGCGAAGCCGCGCGCCAGCAGGCCGTCGGTGACCACCACGGACACGGCCGAGTCCGCCAACAGGTAGGCGAGCCGCTCCGCCGGGTGGTCCGGATCCAGCGGGACGTACGCTCCACCGGCCTTGAGTACCCCGAGCAGGGTGACCAGCAGCTCGGGGCCCCGCTGCAAACAGACCCCCACCCGGGATTCCGGCCCGATCCCCGCGGACCGCAGCCGGCGCGCCAGCCGGTCGGCGCGGTGGTCCAGTTGCCGGTACGACAGTTCCAGCGCCGCCGAGGCGTCGTCACCGGCCACCAGAGCCACGGCGTGTGGCGTCTCGACGGCCTGCGCCTCGAAAAGTTCATGGATACAGAGGTCACTCACGGGCAACTCCTTGGAGTAGGACGCGAGCTGGAGTCCACGGGCCGGGCCCCGGGAATTCTCTCTTCGGCGACGGGCCACAGCCGACACGGTCGCCCACCGGTCTCCGCGTCGCCTCGGCACGGCGTGACAACCCACGGAATTCGACCGGATCCGGTCACACGACATTGCGTACGGCTCGCTCTGCTCCAGCAGGCGCCCGCCGCTGCCTTCCCTCTTGATGAAGGCGTCCCCCAGCCGAACGACCCTAACACGCGGCTTTGCAACGGGATCTGACGATGTACCAGTCGGGCAGATCGTTTTGCCTGCTACTGCTGGCGCAACGCACGTTACTCATGATGAGATTGGCGTCGGCACTACCGTGAGGGAACCACAGGCAGGTCCTCAGCGTCGCCGGAACGCCCCTTGAGCCAGGGCACCGGCGGGACATCGCCGGACACCCGAGCACCCCGACCCGTCGGGGCGTCAGAAGATCCGCTGCTGGGCGCCGAAGCCCTGTTTCCTGCTTGCTCCTCGTCACTCACCGGCCCGATGCCATCGGGACCAGTGGACAGGCCTCCCGCGCCCGCATCCGTTGGTCCGAATCCCCTGCGCGGTGCAGCGCAGTTCCCGGCACGGTGCCTTCCCGGATGATCGGAGATCATGTGCTCGCCTCCGCCTCGATGACGGCCATGCCTGCCCACAACCTGCTCCTGTTCCTGCTCCAGGTGGGAACACTGTTGCTGTTCGCGTATGCCCTCGGACGGCTTGCCACCCGGATCCGGCTGCCCGCCATCACGGGCGAGCTGTGCGCCGGTGTGCTGCTGGGCCCGACCGTACTCGGCAACCTGGCTCCGTCGGTGTCCGACTGGCTGCTCCCGGCCTCCACGTCTCAGTTCCATCTCCTCGACGCGGTCGGCCAGTTGGGGGTGATCCTGCTGGTCGGCATCACCGGCATGGAAGTGGACTTGCAGCTGGTGCGCCGACGTACGAGAACCACGTCCGTCATTGCGGCCTCGGGACTGCTGCTCCCGCTCCTCCTCGGGGGCGGCCTGGGCATGGTTCTGCCGGACTCCTTCGTCCCGTCGTCCGCCAGCCGCCCCGTCTTCGCGGCCTTCCTGGGCGTTGCTCTCTGCGTCAGCGCCATACCCGTGATAGCCAAGACCCTCGCGGACATGAACCTCACCCACCGCAATGTCGGCCAGCTCACGCTCGCCACAGCGATGGTCGACGACGTGGTCGGCTGGCTGCTGCTGTCCGTGGTCTCGGCGATCGCCATCAGCTCGCAGCTCGACGACGTGCTCTGGTCCTTCGCCGGTTCGGTCGTCGTCATCCTGGCCGCACTCCTGCTGGCCCGCCCCGTGATCCGTCGCCTCATGACACAGGCATCACGCCACCCTGACGGCGCCCACACCATCGCCACCACAGTGATCATCATGCTGCTGAGCGCCGCCGCCACGCAGGCGCTGCACCTCGAGGCCATGTTCGGCGCGTTCCTCGCGGGCGTCCTCATAGGTGCCTGCAGCCCGGAGTCACTGCGCAGGCTGGCACCGCTCAGGCAGGTCGTCCTCTCCGTACTCGCTCCGCTCTTCTTCGCCACCGTCGGCCTGCGGATCGACCTGAGCGCACTGCACTCCCCCGAGGTGCTCGGTGTGGCCCTGCTCGTCCTCGTGGTCGCGGTGGCAGGCAAGTTCGGCGGTGTCTGCCTCGGCGCACGGGCCGGGCGGCTCAACCGGTGGGAGACGCTCGCCGTCGGAGCCGGTCTCAACTCCCGTGGTGTCGTCCAGATCGTGATTGCCACCGCCGGCCTGCGTATCGGCGTGCTGACCCCCACCTTCTTCACCATCATCGTCCTGGTCGCCGTCACCACCTCGGTCATGGCCGCCCCCGTCATCCGCTTCGCCATGCGTCACGTCGAGCACGTCTCCGAGGAGGAACTCCGCCGCGCCGATCGCACCGGTACCTCCATCCCCGAGACGGGAGTCGGCGGCCGCTGAAAGCAAATGCGAGGACGAACAGCGCTTCCTGCGAGGACAAGGGGCACGGGTCGCGCCGTGACGTCCCGCAGCCGCCCCGAGCGGAACGGCACCAGGATCCAGCCCCTTTCACGCAGCGGTGGGCGGGTACACCCGGCGCTCCGGCAGACCGACGCAAAACGTCGATGCGAGGGATGGGCAGCCGTCAGCCGGAGTGTCTGATCAGCGACCGATCCGATGATCAACGAGGTGCTTCCAACGACGGAGGGCGACCGCCACCTGCTCCCCGGCTGGTCCCCGGCTGGTCCCCAAGAATGATCAAAGGCCGGTTTCGGATGCCTCCGAAACCGGCCCTGACCTGCGACTGTCTCCAGTCGGGACGACAGGATTTGAACCTGCGACCCCTTGACCCCCAGTCAAGTGCGCTACCAAGCTGCGCCACGTCCCGGTGCCGTCTGACCTGGGATTTCCCCGGTCGAAACGCGCAAGGAAACAATACCGCACTCGGACCGGTGGTCGCGCACGGCTTTTGTCCGGGCAGGGTGACGGCTCGGCCTGGGGGCCGCGGCGGTACGGGCGGGTGCGGCGGGTCTCAGTCCGGGCTCGGCAGCCCCACCTCGGGGTGGGAGTCCAGGAGTCGGGGCGGGGCCGCCTGTCTCCAGGAGTCGGCGAGGATGTCGCGCAGCTCGGCCTCGTCCTCCAGGGCGCCGAGCCGCACCCGGACCCAGGCGAACTGGGCCTCGTGATCGGCGATCCAGAACTTGTCCGGCTCGGCGAGCACCAGCTCGTCGCGCTCCTCCTTGGGACAGCGCACGGCGATGGAGGTCTCGTTCTCGGGCAGCGTGGCGAACATCTTCCCGGCGACTCGGAACGTGGGCATGCTCCAGGCGATCTTCTCGCTGGTGTCCGGCAGGGACAGCGCGACACGGCGTACGTCTTCGGCTTCCGGCATGCCTGGAACCGTAGCGCCTGCCACTGACAGTCAGCTGGTCAGAGCACCGACGTGCTTGTAGTAGAGGGTCGTCGGCCGCAGCACCCCGGCGGGGTCGGCCGCGAAGTCCGGGATGACTCCGGCGCGGGTCCAGCCGGCCGAGCGGTAGAGCTGCTCGGCGGGACTGTCCGTCTCGGTGTCGAGATGGAGCAGGGTGATGCCGGCGGCGGTCGCCGCCTCTTCGGCCACGGTCAGCAGCCGTCTCCCGATGCCCTGGCCGCGGGCCTCTCGGTGGACCATCAGCTTGACCAGCTCGGCACGGTGCCTGCTGTTCGGCTTGTCGGGGAAGGGGAAGGCCAGGCTGACCGTGCCGACGACCCGGTCACCGTCGTCCAGCGCGGCCCAGACGGCGAGCCGGCCGGCGGCCACGGCGTCCAGCCGCCCCTGCCACCAGGCGACGGCCCGCTCCCGCTCGCAGGGTGCGAGGAAGCCGATGGACGCCCCGCCGTTCACGGTGTCGGCCAGCAGCTCGGCCAACTCCCCTACCCGCTCGGACAGTTGATCCGCCCCGAGGCGCAGCGCCGTCATGGCCGCACCACCGCCAGGACGTACCGCGCCTCTCCCGGCCCGGCGCACCGGAACCGCGTCGGCCCCCACACCCGCAGCCGCAGACAGTCCCCGGCGTCCAGGAGATGCTCGACCTCCTGCGCGGTCACCGCGAGCCTCCCGTCGAGCACCCAGAGGTGCTGCTCCAGGCCGGGCACCGGCGGACGGTCGTAGGCGATGTCCGCGCCCGCCGCCAGCCGGCCCTCGACGAGTTCGCCGCGCAGCCCACCGTGCGGCGGCGACACGGACCGCCGTACGAAACCGGCGGCGCGGTCCTCCCAGACCTGCTGTTCGGCCGCGCGCAGCACCGGCGCGGGCGCCGCCTCGACCTCGCTGAGCAGTTGGGACATGGTCCGCCCGTAGACGTGGCAGAGCCGGTTGAGGAGGGCGGCCGTGGCGCTGGTCTCGGCGCGTTCGGCACGGGACAGGGTGGACTTGCTCACTCCGCTGCGCTCGGCCAACTCGCCCAGGGACCAGCCGCGTTCGGCCCGCAGTTCGGCGAGGCGGCGACCGAGTCGGGCATCGACGGGGTCGGGAGCGGGATCCGGGGCGGGATCGCGGGCCGCCGTCTCGTCTCGTTTCGTTTCCGGCTCATCCCGTTTCATATCCGGGACGATATCCCTGATGTGAGACGTCGGTGTTAAGGACGGCTCACGGCCGTGCCGCCTCGCCGAGCGCCTCCAGCACCGGGCGGATCAGCGGATGGCCCTCGGCTCCGCGCCGTACGGCCGCGAAGACGCGGCGGGTCGGGGCGATGCCGTCGACCGGGCGTACGACGACGCCGGTCAGGTCCATGCCGCGCAGGGCCGAGCGGGGGACGAGGGCCACGCCCGCGTCGGCCGAGGCCAGGGCCACCACGGCCCGGAAATCGTCGGAGGAGTGTTCGAGGCGCGGCTGGAAGCCGGCGCTCTCGCAGGCCAGGACGACCACGTCGTGACAGGGGTTGCCGGGGTACGGACCGATCCACGGGTCCTTGGCCAGTTCGGCGAGGGGCACCTCGTCGGCCCCGGCCAGGCGGTGGTGGAGCGGGACGACCGCGTCGAAGGGCTCGGCGTACAGGGAGACGTGGGTGAGCCGGGGGTCGTCGGCTGACGGCGCCCCCCGGTACTCGACGGCGACCGCGACATCGACCTGCCGGTCCAGGACCATCGGCAGACTGGCGTCGCCCTCGGCGTCCTGGACGCGGATGCGTATGCCGGGGGCCCTGCGGGCGAGGTGGGCCACGGCCGGGGCGACCACTTGCGCGATGCCGGTGGCGAAGGCGGCGACGGTGACCGTGCCGGCCTCGCCCGAGCCGTACGCGGCCAGTTCGGCCTCGGCCCGCTCCAGCTGGGCGAGGACCGCGTTGGTGTGGCCGAGGAGGATCTCACCGGCCGGGGTGAGCCGTACGCCCTTGGCGCTGCGCTCGACCAGCCGGTGGCCGGTCTCCTGCTCCAGGGCCGCCAGCTGCTGCGAGACGGCCGAGGGGGTCAGGTACAGCGCGGCGGCAGCCGCCGTCACCGTGCGGTGGTCGGCCACCGCACGGAGGATGTGGAGCCGCCGCGCCTCGATCATGGCTCGATTATCGCAATATGTCCGGGGTGCTCAGGCCGCCAGTTCCGCCCGGGCCGCCACGAAGGCGTCCACCGCGCGGTTGACGTCGTCCGTCGACTGGGCCGCGGAGAGCTGCACCCGGATCCGGGCCTGGCCCTGCGGCACCACCGGATACGAGAAGCCGATCACGTACACGCCCCGCTCCAGCAGCAGCTCGGCCATCCGGGCGGCCCGCGACGCGTCGCCGATCATCACGGGGGCGATGGCGTGGTCGCCGGCGAGGATGTCGAAGCCCTCCTCGGTCATCCGCCGGCGGAACAGCGCGGTGTTCTCGGCGAGCCGGACCCGTAGGTCGTCCGCGGACTCCAGCAGGTCGAGGACCTTCAGCGAGGCCGCCGCGATCACCGGGGCGAGGGTGTTGGAGAAGAGGTACGGGCGGGAGCGCTGGCGGAGCAGGGCGACGATCTCGGCGCGGGCCGCGACATAGCCGCCGGAGGCTCCGCCGAGGGCCTTGCCGAGGGTGCCGGTGATGATGTCGACGCGGTCCATCACGCCGTGCAGCTCGGGGGTGCCGCGGCCGGACGGGCCGACGAAGCCGACGGCGTGCGAGTCGTCGACCATGACCATCGCGTCGTAGCGGTCGGCGAGGTCGCAGATCTCGCGCAGCGGCGCCACGTAGCCGTCCATGGAGAAGACGCCGTCGGTGACGACCAGCCGGCGCCGGGCGCCCTGCGCCTCCTTCAACTGGCTTTCCAGGTCCGCGAGATCACGGTTGGCGTAGCGGAAGCGGCGGGCCTTGGAGAGGCGGATGCCGTCGATGATCGAGGCGTGGTTGAGGGCGTCGGAGATCACCGCGTCCTCCGGGCCGAGGAGGGTCTCGAAGACACCGCCGTTGGCGTCGAAGCAGGAGGAGTAGAGGATCGTGTCCTCCTGGCCGAGGAAGCCGGCGAGGCGCGCCTCCAGCTCCTTGTGGACCTCCTGGGTGCCGCAGATGAAGCGGACGGAGGCCATGCCGTAGCCCCAGCGGTCCAGGGCCTCATGGGCGGCGGCGATCACCTCGGGGTGGTCGGCGAGGCCGAGGTAGTTGTTGGCGCAGAAGTTGAGCACCTCGCCGGGGCGGCCGCCCGCGGTCACGCTGACGGTCGCGGACTGCGGGGTGCCGATGACCCGCTCGGGTTTGTGCAGGCCGGCGGCGCGGATCTCGTCGAGGGTGGCGCGCAGGTCGTCGCGCACGGAGTCGAACATCATCAGTCCTTGGTTGTCGTCAGCTGGTCGGTCAGAGGGTCCAGTCGAGGATGACCTTGCCGCCACGGCCGCTCGCGGCGTCGGCGAAGGCCGCCTCGAAGTCGCGGTACCCGTAGCGGCCGGTGATCACGGGGGCGAGGTCGAGTCCGCCCTCCAGCAGGACGGACATCGCGTACCAGGTCTCGAACATCTCGCGGCCGTAGATGCCCTTGATGGTGATCATCGAGGTGACGATCCGGGCCCAGTCGACGGGGAATTCCTGGGCGGCCAGGCCGAGCATGGCGATACGGCCGCCGTGCGTCATGTTGGCGATCATGTCCTGGAGCGCCTCGGGGCGGCCGGACATCTCCAGGCCGATGTCGAAACCCTCGCGCAGCCCGAGCTCCCGCTGCCCGTCGGCGATCCGGGCCTGCGACACGTTCAGGGCGAGACTCACGCCGATCTTGCGGGCGAGGTCGAGGCGTTCCTCGCTGACGTCGGTGATCACGACGTTGCGGGCACCCGCGTGCCGGGACACGGCGGCGGCCATGAGACCGATCGGCCCTGCGCCGGTGATCAGGACGTCCTCGCCGACGAGCGGGAAGGAGAGCGCGGTGTGCACGGCGTTGCCGAACGGGTCGAAGATCGCGGCGACGTCGAGGTCGACGGGGACGCGGTGCACCCAGACGTTGCCGGCCGGCAGCGCGACGTACTCGGCGAACGCGCCGTCGCGGCCGACGCCGAGGCCGACCGTGGCCCGGCACAGATGGCGCCGTCCGGCCAGGCAGTTGCGGCACTTGCCGCAGACGAGATGCCCCTCGCCGCTGACGCGGTCGCCGGCCTTGATGTCCACGACGTCGCGGCCGGTCCCGACGACCTCACCGACGAACTCGTGCCCGACCACCAGGGGCGTGCTGATCGCCTGCTGGGCCCAGCCGTCCCAGGCCCGGATGTGCAGATCGGTTCCGCAGATACCGGTCCGCAGCACCTTGATCAGTACATCACCGGGTCCGACCGCGGGCTCCGGCACGTCCGCGAGCCACAGCCCGGGCTCCGCCTTCTGCTTGACCAGCGCCTTCAACGCTACGGCTCCTGTGCGTGAGGTCCCGGCCGCGGGCACGCCGAAGCGTCCCGCGGCCGCGGAGGGGGGGTGGAATCGCACAGCAATCTGCCGTACCCGGGCGGCTCGGGTCCATCGAGGATTTCTTAACCGCCGCCACAGCTCCGCTTCACGCCCGCACGGCGCTGCGCGCCGGCGCCGAGCAGGTCGGGCGAAGCAGGAGAGTGAGGGGGCGGCCGGCCAGGACGGCCCCGCAGCCGGACGACGGCATGTCACGGCGCTTGCGGCGAAGCGCTCAGTCGAGCCGGGAGACCTGGTAGTGGCTGATGTACCAGTCGTCGCCGGTGCGGGTCACGAGGACCGAGAGCTTGACGTCCAGCGGGGGCCGGTCCGTGAAGGAGAACTCGACGGCCAGGTAGCCGAGGACGACGCCGTCGGCGGGCCGCCGGGTCTCCAGGACCCGGTACACGGCCTTCATGCCGAGGGGCTGGGAGTCGTAGTACGCGGCGACACCCTCCCGTCCGACGCTGTACGGGTGCAGTCCCTGGAAGACGGCGTCCTCGGTGAACTGGGCGGCGATGCGCTCGGGTTGGTGTGCGCCGACGGCCGCCTGCCAGCGGTCGAGCACCCCGCTCAGGATCGCCGTGTCGTCCTTCGTTGTGGTCATGTCCGCTCCTTGGTAAGTGATCTGACGTACGGTCAGTGACCGGCGCTCATACCGCCGTCGACGTGCAGGATCTCTCCGGTGACGAACGGCGCGGTCTCCAGGAAGAGCACCGCGTCGACGATGTCGCTCACTTCACCCATCCGGCCGACCGGGTGCAGGGCGGCGAGGAACTCGTGGGTCTCGTCCGGGTGCATGGGGGTCTTGATGGTGCCGGGCGACACCGCGTTGACCCGGACGCCACGGGTGGCGTACTCGATCGCCAGGGACTTGGTCGCGGCCTGCAGACCGCCCTTGGTCAGCGAGGCCAGGACGGAGGGGACCCGGGCGTCGGCGCTGTCCACCAGGCTGGTGGTGACGCTGACGATGTGTCCGCCGCCCTGGGCGAGCAGATGCGGCAGGGCCTGCTGGGTGAGGTGGAAGAAGCCGTCCACGTTGATGCCGGTCACGGCGGCGTAGTCGGCGGCCGTGTAGTCGGTGAAGGGCTTCGCGACGAAGATGCCCGCGTTGTTGACCACGGTGTCGATACGCCCGAAGCGCTCGACGGCCGCGGCGACGACCCGCTCGGCGGTCGCCGGGTCGGCGATGTCGCCCTGCACGGTCAGGACGTCGGCGTCGTCGGTGGGGGCGATGGTGCGCGAGGTGGCGACGACCGCGTGGCCGAGCTTGCGGTAGCCCTCGACGAGGGCGGCGCCGATGCCCTGCGAGGCGCCGGTGACGATCGCGACCTTCTGGTTCTGTGTGCTCATGGTGACCTTCTCCGTAGTGGCTGACCGGTACTAGCCGACCGGTCGACTATGAGGAAGGTAGGTGGGATCGGTCAGAGGGCGCCAGGATCCGTTTCCTTCCGCGCGGGAGGCGCAGCCTCCCAGTGCGGCTCAGCCCGGGAGCACGTACGGGTCGTCGGCGGGCAGCCAGGCGTCCTCGGCGTGGGTGCCGAGGTCGCCGA
The DNA here is from genome assembly GCF_042716195.1 of Streptomyces sp. NPDC058683. Classification (NCBI taxonomy): domain Bacteria; kingdom Bacillati; phylum Actinomycetota; class Actinomycetes; order Kitasatosporales; family Streptomycetaceae; genus Streptomyces; species Streptomyces sp. NPDC058683. Next base: position 294,512 of record NZ_JBHXSK010000005.1, on the reverse strand, counting down.
CGCCGTCGCACAGGGCGTCGACGGCGGCCAGGACCCCGGCGCGGTCCTCGCTCTCACGCCGGACCAGGGACCAGGTCCAGTACACCTTCGGCGCGACGATCTCCCGGCGGACCAGGTCGGGCGGGAGCGGAGCGGTCTGCCCCTTGGGCGAGTTGAGGACCGGGCGGGTGCAGCGGCGGACGTGGTCGAAGAAGGCGGGGCCGGTGACGGCGCCGTCGGAGATGCGCACGGCACGGGCACCGACGGCCTGCGTCAGCTCCTCTGCGTACACGTTCCAGGAGGCCCAGGAGGTGATGTCGTCGTCGATGAGGACGTCGGTGTCCCGGGCCGCCAGATCGCTGGTGTCGGTGCCCTTCGCGACGGCGTACAGCCGGTCGGCGCCGAGCAGCCGGGCCCGCAGCCCGAGCCGCTTGAGGTCCTCGGTGCGCACCCAGCAGACGGCGAGGTCCAGGCTGCCGTCGGCGACCCGGGCGGCCTGGGTGTGGGAGGGGGCGACCCAGGCGTCCACATGCACCCGGGCCACCGCGGCCGTCCGCGAGGCCAGGTCCGGGGGAAGCCAGTTGACGTAACCGAGCCGTACCGACTGCGAACCCGACAGCCGCCCGGCCCGGAGCTTGAGGTCGTCGGCCCGCTCCAGCAGGGCCCGGGTGTGCGGCAGCAGGTCGGCGCCGGCCGGGGTGAGCGAGACCGAGCGGCGATCCCGGTCGAACAGCCGGACACCCAGGTCCCGTTCGAGTGCCTTGATCTGCTGGGAGAGCGAGGGGCCCGCGATGAGCAGCCGCTCGGCGGCCCGGCCGAAGTTCAGTTCCTCGGCGACCGCGACGAAGTAACGCAGCTGGCGCAGTTCCACGCGCGCCATGCTACGCGCGCTGGGAGGCCGCACCTCCCAGCAGCGAGACAACCGGTCGTGGCATCGGCGCTGGTGACGGGCGCAGGATGAACCCACCGAGACCGGAGGGAGCACGTCGTGCGAGAGTTCCTCGTCCAGATCACCACCACCGTCCCCGAGGGCACGGGCCAGGAGGAGGTCGACCGGCGGCGGGCGGCGGAGGCCGTCCGTTCGAGGGAACTGGCGGCGACCGGCCGGCTGGCCCGACTGTGGCGCCCCGTCGGCGAGTTGCGCAGCATCGGCGTCTGGTGCGCCACCGACGAGGAGGAACTCCACGAGAAGGTGCTCGGCACCCTGCCGCTGCGCCCGTGGATGACGGTGACCGTCACCCCGCTGGAGTCCCACCCCAACGATCCGGGCCGGGCCGACGGCACCCGATGACCACCGCATCTCCCTGGACCCATGTCGTCAGGGCGGGCGCCGCGCTCGCCGCGGGGATGGGTGTCGGCCGGTTCGTCTACACCCCGATCCTGCCCCTGATGCAGGCCCGGGCGGGCCTGTCCGCCGGTGCCGGGGCGAACCTGGCCACCGCCAACTACGTCGGCTATCTGGTCGGCGCGCTCGCCGGCACGCTGGCTCCCGCGCTGGTCCGGTCCCGCACGGTGCTGCGCGGTTCCCTGCTCCTGCTGACCGCCACGCTCGCCGCGATGCCCCTCACCCACAGCACCGTGGTGTGGGGCGTGCTGCGGCTGCTGGCCGGGGCGGCGAGCGCCCTGGTCTTCGTCGTCGCCGTCGCCTCCCTGCTGCACCATCTGCGGGAACACCCGGCGCACCTGCCCGGCTGGGCCTTCGGCGGCGTGGGCGCCGGAATCGCACTGTCCGGTCTGCTGGTACTGGCCCTGCGGCCGGTCGCCGACTGGCGGGCCGCCTGGTGGGCCGCCGCCGCGCTCGCCGCAGTGCTGGCCGCGGCCTCGTGGAATCTACGGCCCGAGGACGCGCCGGCCGCCGCGGTGCCCGGGAGCCGGACGGCGGCCCGGACCCACCGCTGGTTCGGCGCCCTGTTCGTCAGCTACTTCCTGGAGGGCGTCGGCTATATCGTCGCCGGTACTTTCCTGGTCGCGGCGATCGGCCAGGGCTCCCCGGGCTGGGTGGGCAGCGGCGCCTGGGTGCTGGTGGGGCTGGCCGCCGTACCGTCCTCGGCGCTGTGGGCCCGGCTGGGGCGCCGGTGGTCCCGCCCCGGCTTGCTGCTCACCGCGCTCACGGTCCAGGCGGTCGGTATCGCCCTGCCCGCGGTGACCGGGAGTACGGCCGCCGCCCTCGGCTCGGCGGTGCTGTTCGGCGCGACGTTCCTGGGCGTCAGCACCCTGGCCCTGGCCACGGGGGCACATCTGCGCTTCCCGCGCTCCGTCGCCCTCCTGACCGCCGGATACTCCGTCGGTCAGATCCTGGGCCCGCTGGCCGTCGCCCCGCTGCTGCGCCACGGCTACCACCAGGCCCTGCTCCTGGCCGCCGCGCTGGTCCTCGCCTCGGCCGCGGCCGCCGCCGTGCTGCGAATCGGCTTCCCGCACCACATGGGCGGGGACCACACAGCACCGGTACGACAACGACAGCGGGCCGGGGCCACCCACACCTAGGGCGGGTACCGGTCGTGATCAATGAGCGGGCCCCTCCCACGCGCTGATCTTCGATCCAGTGGATCGCCTTGGATGACACGCACGCAACTGACCGATGTGGGCTGGGAGTTCATCGAGCCGTACCTCGCGGAGCGTAGCGTGCCGGGATCGCAGTCGTGGGCTCTCAGCGGCAGCCGCGTTCCCGGATGCCGGGGTTCCGGTGGCCCGCTGCCGCCCGGGGAGTGGGGGTTGTGCGCCGCCGGCGCGGTGTCGGTCCGCGGGCTCAGGCGAGGGCGGCGACGAGCAGGGCGAAGGCGGCGATGATGACGGCGACGCGGACGTAGTGGAAGCGGTCCCAGCGGTTCATCTGCTCCTTCCAGTCCTCGGGCCGGTTCTCGGGGGTCCACGTCTTGCCCCGGTTGTTGATCGGGACGAGCAGCAGGAGCGACATGATCACGCTGAGGATCAGCAACGCGCCGGCGGTGACGACGAGGCCGGCGCCCGGGTGGTGCCGTCCGGCGATGGCCCAGACCGCGACGAGGACGAGCGAGCCGATGTACCAGAACGGCATCAGGGCGCCGAGCATCCGGCCCCCGTGGGCGCGGCCGAGTTGGCCACTGTCCTCGGGGAGGGCGTTGAGGATCCGGTTGATGACGAAGGCGACGGAGAACTCCACCCCCACCATCAGGCCGACGACCACGGTGGTGAAGACCTCGAGTGCGTTGAGCATGATGCCCCTCCCGGAATCTAGTGTTGCTAGCTGATGAGGCAAAGCTAGCTCTGCTGCCGCTCGCTTGTCTAGCGATGCTAGGATCGAATCATGTCGGTACAGGAACGCAAGGAGCGCGAACGGGCGGGCCGCGAGCGCCTCATCGTGGCGACGGCCCGCGAACTCGCCGAGCAGCAGGGCTGGGACGCGGTCACCACCCGCCGGCTCGCCGAGCGCATCGAATACAGCCAGCCCGTCCTCTACAGTCATTTCCGCGGCAAGCGCGAGATCATCGGCGCCGTCGCCCTCGAAGGTGCCGCCGAGATGGCCGCGGCGCTGCGGGCCGCGACCTCCGCCGCGGACGGCCCTCGCACCCGGGTCACTGCCCTCGCCCGCGCCTACCTCGACTTCGCCGAGCGCAACCCGGCGGTCTACGACGCCATGTTCCAGCTCGACGGCGGCCTGGCGTTCGCGAAGGAGGACACCCCGGAGCCGCTGAAGGACGCCTTCGCCGCCCTGCTGGAGAGCCTCGGCGAGGTCGCCGGGGACGGGGTTCACCCGGGACTGTTCACCGAGGTGTTCTGGGCGGCCCTGCACGGGCTGGCCACCCTGACCCGGGCGGGACGGCTGCCACCGAGGGACGCCGAGCGGAGGGTGGAACTGCTGGTGGACCGACTCGCCATGCTCTGACACACCGTTCCGGCGGGCACGCAGCCGGGGTCCTCGGGCCCCGGTTGCATGCCTGCGGCATCGCTTCCGGCAGGCCGCCGATGTTCGACCCGCGGGATCACAAAGCCCGGCACGCGGTCGAATGCGGCATCGATCGCCTCAAGGGCACCGCGCCATGGCCACCCGGTACGACAGGCTTGCGGTCCGCCACGAGGCGGCCGTGCTCCTCGCGGCCCTCAACGAGCGGCTATGACCGGCCACGTCACGATGGCGCCGTGTAACAGCGGACGGCCACCGTCTGGTGCGGGCTCCACTGCTGCTCGACCGTAGCCATCAGCTCCCAGCCCAGCCGCTCGTACAGGGCCGCCGCGGCCGTATCGGATGTGACGACGTCGAGCACCGGATGCAGGCCATGACGCCGCGCTTCCTCCACTGCTCGGCCGATCAGCAGTGCACCGATCCGATGCCCCCTCGCCTGCGGCGAAACGAAGAGTCTGCTGACCACGGCGGTCATGCTCCGCGTCGTCCCGTTCCGCTCGCTCCACAACGTCGGAGCCAGATCGCCTTCGCCGACGTGCGACAAACCGACATGCCCGACGAGGCGGCCTTCGAGTTCGGCAACCCAGGAGCCCAGCAGCGGACCGTGGGACAACCACTCGCCGGGCCGATCGGGCCAGTTCACCGGATAGCCGTCGCGCGCATGCACCTCGGCGAGGACCCGCACGCATTCCTCGACGTCGCCCTCCGTCCGCTGCCGGACGCAGAGACTCCGACTCTCAGCAGGCACCCCGGAGCTCTCGATGTTCACTCCGGAATGGAAACACAGGCCACAGAGTCACAGCCAGCGACTTTCGATACACACCCTGGAAGAGCGATGAAGATCCTGCCGAGGATGGTCTGGCAGTGTGGCCGGGAGCTCCTTTGCCCATGCGGTGGCTGAGTTTTTGCCCATGCGGGCGCTGAGTTGAGTTGCCGGGTGGTGCCGGTGTGGGTGAGTCCGAGGTTGATCAGTCGGCCGAGGTCGAGGGCGGGTCTGCCGGTCGTTCCAGGCGATGCGGGGCTTGCCGGGGGCGGTGACGTCGCGTGCGGTGCACCGCGCGGCCGGAACCCGGTCGGCTGCGGGACTTCCCGCATGACGGCGCGGACAGCGGCGATGATCCGGCCCATCGCCACAACACGCGTCTGTCCCCGCCGCTCAGACGGCAGGACCGGAACTCACCATCTCCGTCAGTCTTCTAGCCCCGGCCGTGCAGAGCCTGCGAGAGCGCGTTCATGCTGATGTCGACGATCGTACGGAGCTGCTCCTGGCTCGCCCGGGCCCTGCTCATCACGGCCAGCGACTGGTTGACCGCCGTGATGTGAGTGGCGTAGTTCTCGGCGTCACCCTCGGTCAACTCCGCGGTGTTCAAGGCGGTCCGCAGCCGCGCGTGCTGAAGCCCCACCGCTTCGATCGCACGCGCGGCGATGGCGGGGCTGAGTACGGGTGTCGCCATCGCGGTCTGGGCGACCAGACATCCGTCCGGCACGTCGGGATCCGCGATGCGCTGGAGGGTGACCTCGAAAAACGCCCGCACCGCCCGCAGCGACTCCCCGGCCGCACCGCAGGAAAGCGCCTGGTCGTACCTGTCTCCGTACCGGACGGCGTAGCGGTCCAGGCAGCGCAGGTAGAGCGATTCCTTGTCGCCGAACGAGGAGTAGAGGGAACTTCGGTTCAGTCCGGTCGCCCCGGAGAGGTCGTCGAGCGAGGTGTCGGCGTACCCGGCCCGCCAGAACTGGACCATCGCCGCGTCGAGCGCGACGTCCACGTCGAACTGCTTCTTCCCGGCCATCACACACGCACCCCGTTCCTGAGCCGGCCCGTCCCGGCCTCACCCATCCTATCTTGAACTGATCGGTTCAAGATGCGTTAGGCTCGGGACATGACCGACACCACCACCCCGAACCGCCCTCCCGGCCACGACCACGTCACCGGGCTGCCGCTGCACGACCTCGCGGGTTTCACCCACCGCTGGGTCGACGCGCAAGGAATCCGGCTCCACGCCGTGGAAGGCGGCCGGTCGAACGGCCCCACCCTCGTGCTGCTCGCCGGATTCCCGCAGACCTGGTGGGCGTGGCACAAGGCGATGCCGCGCCTTGCGAAGCGATTCCACGTGATCGCGATCGACCTGCCGGGACAGGGCCACTCCGACCGCCCCCACGGGAGCTACGACACCCACACCGTCGCCTCGTACGTCCAGGCCGCGCTGACCGCGCTCAACGTGCCGCAGTACTGGCTCGTCGCCCACGACATCGGGGCCTGCGTCGCCTTCTCGCTCGCCCTGAAGCACCAAGAGCACCTGCACGGCGTCGCCCTGCTCGACGCCGGCATCCCGGGGATCACCCTCCCCGACGCCATCCCGGCCGATCCCGACCGGGCCTGGAAGACCTGGCACCTCGCCTTCCACCTGGTGCCCGACCTGCCCGAAACCCTGCTCACCGGCCGCGAGCGCGACTACGTCGGCTGGTTCCTCAGGGTCAAAACGCTGTCCCCGAACACCTTCGACAGCGCCGACATCGACCACTACGCCGCCTCCCTCGCCGCCGAGGGAGGGCTCCGGGCGGCTCTCGGCTACTTCCGCGACGCCGCCGAATCAGCGCGCAAGAACCACGAAGCTCTCCGACGAGGGCACCTGACCGTCCCGGTCCTGGGAATCTCCAGCTCCCACGGCTCGATCCCCGACATGGCCGCCTCCCTCAGCCCCTGGGCACAGAACGTGACCGGCGTCGTCATCCCGGAAGCCGGACACTTCATTCCCGACGAGCAGCCCGAGGCAACCGTGGACGCGTTGACCGCGTTCATCGATCACGCGCATGTCAGGTAGAGCATGTCGGGCAGAGCGCTCAGGGAGTTCGCCTACACCAGATCCTCCGCACCCTCGCCGAACCAGCTGTACTGGCAGAAGACCGCCTGTCACACCCCGGCTAGGCCGCCGTCACGCCGAGCAGAGACCGGCAGTTCTGCCACATCGGGCTCAGCCGCTGGGTGTTGTTGTACAGCTTGGCGAACATCACCTGGCCCTCCAGCTGGGCCACCACCGCCCGCGCCGCCTCCCTGGTGTCCGTCACCCCGACCTCGCCGCGCTCGCGGGCCTCGGCGATGACCGACTCCACCATGCCGATCTGCGCGTCGAAGATGTCCTGCAACCGCCCGCGGACCACCTCGGTCTGGTTGCTCAGCTCCAGAGTGAGGTTCCCGAACAGACAGCCCGCCACCGTGCCGCAGCCCTGCTGGACGGCACGCTGACCGGCCTCCGTCTCCTCGAACAGCCGCCGCAACCGCTGGAGCGGCTCCGCCTCGCCGGTCAGGGCCTGCGTCCACTCGCGCTTCTGGGCCTCCCAGTGCTCGTCGACGACCGCGAGCGCGAGGGCCTCCTTGGACTCGAAGAAGTAGTAGAAACTGCCCTTCGGCACCCCGGCCGCCTTGCAGATCTCGGCCACCCCGAGCGCCGAGTACCCGCGCCCCTCGATCAGCGAGCGGGCGGCGTCGAGGATCTTCCGCTTGGCGTCACTGGTGCGTCCCATACGACCAGCCTACGGGCGTACTAGACCGGTCGGCTAGTGACGGGACCGTTCCCCTCGTCACAGCAACGGGAGCCCGTCCGCCTCGCGTCGCTCGATGCGGGCCACCAGATCCGCCGCCGACGACTTGATGGTCTCCAGACCGGCCCGGCCCCAGGGCCGCGGCTCCACGTCGACCACACACACCGTGCCGAGCGCCGTCCCCGTGCTGTCGATGAGCGGGGCGCCCAGATAGGAACGGACGCCGAATTCGTCGACGACCGGGTTGCCCGCGAACCGCGGGTAGTCGCAGACGTCCTCCAGGACCAACGCCTTGCGCCGGACCACCACGTGGGGGCAGAACCCATGGTCGCGGGCCAGCTCACGGCCCAGCACCGGCGTGGTCCCGTCGGGCTTCACCACCGGCGGCGGCACGGCCGGCAGGTGCAGGCCCGCGAAGAACTGCCGGTTCTCGCCGATGAAGTTGACCATGGCGTACGGCGTCCCGGTGACCTCGGCGAGCCGGTCCGCGTAGGCGTCCAGCGCGGGGTCGGGGCGTTCGCCGAGGCCCAGCTGGCCAAGGCGCCTGGTACGTACCGGCACCTCCTTGTCCTCCGGCGTGAGCAGCAGACGACCGGCCGGGCGCGACGGGTCGTACCTCATGGGCGGGCTCCGTCGCTGTGGACGTGGGTCATATATGGGCTCCGTGAGGGGTGTATGGGGTTCACATGTGGGCGCCGTGGCTCGGCGCGGAAACCGGAGCGTGGGCGATGAGATGACGGACGAGGGTGAGCAGGGTCTGGACGCCGGAGCTGGAGATACGGGCGTCGCAGCGGACGACCGGGACCGCCGGGTCGAGGTCGATGGCGGCGCGCACCTCTTCGGGGTCGTATCGGTAGGAACCGTCGAACTCGTTGATGGCGACGATGAAGCCGAGCCCGCGCTCCTCGAAGAAGTCGACGGCCGCGAAGCAGTCCTCCAGACGGCGGGTGTCAGCGAGGATGACCGCGCCGAGCGCGCCCTCGGACAGCTCGTCCCACATGAACCAGAACCGCTCCTGCCCGGGCGTGCCGAACAGGTAGAGCACGTGTTCGGGGTCCAGGGTGATGCGGCCGAAGTCCATGGCCACGGTCGTCTCGACCTTGTTCTCGATGCCGTCGAGGTTGTCGGTCGCGGCGCTCACCGTGGTGAGGAGTTCCTCCGTGGACAGCGGCGCGATCTCGCTGACCGCGCCCACGAAGGTGGTCTTGCCGGCCCCGAACCCACCGGCCACCAGGATTTTCAGCGCGGTGGGGAAGGGGTCACAGCTGTCGTCGTAGTCCATCGAGCACTGCCTCCAGAAGAGACCGGTCAGTCGGGTTGTGGTGGAACACGGGGGGCTTGGCAGTCAGCGCCCCGCAGTCGACGAGGTCGGAGAGCAGCACCTTGGTGACCACGGCGGGCAGCTTGAGGTGCGCGGCGATCTCGGCGACCGAGACGGGTGCGCGGCACAGGTCGAGCGCTTGCGCGTGCTCGGGGCCGAGGTAGCCGAGGGGGGTGGCCCCGGTGGCCATCACCTGCGACATCAGGTCGAAGGCGATGCTGGGCTCGGTGCGGCCGTTGCTGACCGTGAACGGGCGCACCAGGCGTCCGGCCGCATCGTCCAGCCATGGCCCGTCGCCGGCTGCCGCCACCCTCAAGGCCTCATCGCCGTGGGTTCGACGGCATGCTGCCGGGGCGCGGTGACGAGGTACGGGCGGACGCTCTTGACCAGCATCGCCATCTCGTAGCCGAGGACGGCGGCGTCGGCCTCCCGGCCGGCCAGCACGGCGAGGCAGGTGCCGGAGCCGGCGGTGGTGACGAACAGCAGCGTCGAGTCGAGTTCGACGACGACCTGACGGACGTCCCCGCCGTCGCCGAAGCGGACGCCCGCGCTGCGGCCGAGCGAATACAGGCCGGAGGCGAGCGCCGCCATGTGGTCGGCGCTGTCCGGGTCGAGGCCGTGAACGGACTTCACCAGTCCGTCGCAGGACAGGAGCACCGCGCTGGTGGTGTGGGGTACGCGCTGGACGAGGCCGCTCATCAGCCAGTCGAGGTCGGATACCTGGGCGGTCGGCGCATCGCTCGCCATGGTGGATCGACTCCTTGAGGTACGAAGGTCTGCGGGAGCGGTGGGGGTGGGGGTGGAAACGGTGCGGGTCATCCGGCCGGTGCGCTCCCGTCGGGCCGGGCGGTGAATTCGGAGGTGTGCACCGGGCGCAGGGCCGGGGAGTGCGACTGGGGTCGGGACGCGGACCGGGGGTCGACCGGGGCCCCTTGTGCCTGGCTCATGTGTGCCGGAGCCGTGTGGTCCGAGGCCGGGTGGTCCGAGGCCGGGTGTGCCGGAGCCGTGTGCACCGGGCCCATGTGGTCGGAGACCCGGGGGTCCGGACCCAGGTGCTCCGAAGCCATACGGTCTGAGGCCATACGTTCAGAGGCTGTGTAGTCCGGGGCCATGCGCCCGGCCTCCCGGTGTGCCGCCTCGATATGGGCGGCGCCCATAGGTGTGGCCTCCAAGTGCGTGACATCCATGTGCATGGCATCCATGCGCGTGCCGTCCATATGTGGGGCGTCCGCATGTGTGGCGTGGGATGCGCTGCTCGGCGCGCCCCCCGACCCCTCACCGGACCTCGTCACACCGGATCCGTCGCCGACGCCCACGCCGGCGACGCCCATGTCGGCAAGGCCCACACTGGTCAGCCCGGTATAGAAGGTCTCTCCATGTGGCCCGCCCATGGACTCGGCGGCTGTCGGCTCCGTCTGGTTGGCCTCCAGATGCTGCTGGGCCTCGGCGAGGCCGATACCGCGCTGGAAGGCGGCCATCAGGCCGGGGTCGTGTCCGGCCGGCACCTCGTTGTCCTGACGGGGTGCCGGGCCGCCGCGGAGCTGGGGGACGATGTGCTCCTGGGCGCGGCGGCGCGGCAGTTGGGGTTTGCCCATGGTGCCGCGCACCGCGCCGCCGCGCGGGACGGGCGGGGCACCGGCGTGCTCGGCGACCGCGTGCCGGTCCTCGGGTCGGATGCCGGGCAGCGCCTCGGCGGGGTTGAGCCGGGTCTCCTGGGTACCGCGTACCGGCAGCGGTGCGGGGGCGCCCCCGTGCTGTGCGTGCCGGCGCCGCCCGCCGACGGCGGGCGCGGCCGGTCCCTGCTGCGGCGCGGGCCGTCGGTCCGCCGGCGCACCGCCCGGGTCGGCCGCCCGGCCCCCGGCTCCCGCGTTCGGTCCGGGGGCGCCGCCTTGGATGCCGTCCGGCGTCCCGGTGGTGTCGGACGACCGTGCGGTCCCGGCTCCCGGCGCACCGGCCGGTGCCCCCGGAGTGCCGCCCCCGGCTCCCGCGTCGCGCGGCTGCGGTACCGCCCCCGGAGCCCCCGGTGTGCCCGGCGCCGTACCCAGCAGAGCCTGCGGGACGACGAGGACGGCCTGGACGCCACCGTAGATGTTGGTCTGGAGGCGGACGTTGATGCCGTGGCGGCGGGCGAGCTGGGAGACGACGAAGAGACCGATGCGACCGTCGGCCAGCAGGCTGGCGACGTTGACCTGGTCGGGGTCGGCGAGCAGGGCGTTCATCTTGGACTGTTCGCCGACCGGCATGCCGAGCCCGCGGTCCTCGACCTCGACCGCGAGGCCGGAGGTGACGAGGTTGGCGCGGAGCAGCACCTGGGTGTGCGGAGCGGAGAACACCGTGGCGTTCTCCACGAGTTCGGCGAGGAGGTGGATGACGTCGGCGACGGCGTGCCCGCGCAGTTCGCCGTCGATCGGCGGGACGAGTTTGACCCGGGAGTACTGCTCGACCTCGGCGATGGCGGAGCGCAGGACCTCGGTCATGGAGACGGGGTTGCTCCACTGCCGCCGGGACACGGCGCCCCCGAGCACGGCGAGGTTCTCGGCGTGCCGCCGGATGCGGGTGGCCAGGTGGTCGACGTGGAAGAGACCTTTGAGGAGGTCCGGGTCCTCGATCTCGTTCTCCAGCTCGTCGAGGATCGAGATTTCTCGATGCACGAGAGACTGAAGCCGCCGCGCCAGGTTGACGAAGACCTCCAGCTTCTGTTCGCTGCCGGCCTGGCTGGAGAGCTGGGCCGCCTGCACGACGGCGGTGACGGCGCCGTCGTGCGCGCGGGACAGGTCGGCGGCGAGCAGTTCGAAGTCGTCGGCGTCTTCGGGCGGTCCCCCGCGCGGCTTGCGCGGGGGCGGGGTCTCGCCGCGGCGCAACGCGTCGACGAGGGCCAGCAGATCGGCCTCGCCGCGGGCGGCGTTGCGGCGCAGGATGCCGACGCGGTCGCTGACCGAGCGGGCTGCGCGGCCCGCGGCCACGGCGGCGATCACGATAGCCGCGACCGTCACCGAGACCGCTCCGGTGAGCACGACCAGCAGGGTGAGACTGGGCCGGGCACCGGTGGAGCGGACGGTGAACAGGACGGCCGCGCAGCCGCTGAGTGCCACCGCGACCGGCGGCAGCACGGCGAGGCGCATCAGCTGAGGCCGTATGTGGGTCTCGGGCAGCGCGGGAACGGGTCGGGCGACCGGACGTCCGTGCCGACCGCCCTCACGGCGGTCGGCGCGGGCGGCCGGTGCACGGAGGTGAGACATCTGCGTCCTCGTACTGTCCGTCGGGCCTGAATTGCTCGCGCGTGCCGCGCGAGGTGGGCATGCGCCATCGCGGTGCCGGCCGAGGGGACCGCAAAAGAATTCGGCCCCGTGTCGCCCGACGGACACTCACAGTAGTCGCCAACGCATCATGCGCGGTGGGCAGTTGACAAAGTCCCCCGGAGATGGTCCTGCTCTGGTATGAGCTGTCGCACGAAAGACCGATAACCCCCTCGCCACCTCACTCCTGAACGGCCAACGACCGATCTGAGCTGCTCAAAAACGGTCACAAGAAGAAAGGGGGGACCGGAGCGACCGGCACACCGCGCCCTCGCCGGTCGTCGGTCCGCACGCCCACGGCAGGCCCGGCGGGACGACCCATTGGCCTGCCGCACCCTCGCCATCACCCCCCAGAACATCACCCACGGTGACCTCTTTCCCCTCGGCCGCCGTGTGTCCTCGTCCGCGGAGGGCCGTCGAGCCGGTCCACGTCCGTCCCCGCCGCGGCCACGGCCCGCGTCCGGTCCGGGCGGCTCAGGACGTCCGCGCTGTCGACGAACTGGTCCACCGCGCCGACGGTCGGCAGCTCCCGTATGCCGGGGGCCTTGATCCGGGCGACGAGGGCCCGGGTGAAGCGGTCGGCGCGCAGCACCCGGAAGGGCCGGGAGTGGTACGGGCGGGTGGCCGGGTCGACCCGGTCGGTGAGCTCCAGTTCGTTGTGCAGATGGGCGACGATCTCGTACGCGTGCGCCAGGTGCCGTTCGCGGGCGTGCCAGTCCGTGGCGGCGAGAGCGGCGGTGAGCACGGGGGCGAGCCGAGGGGCCGCGGGGGTCCGGGCGAAGGCGCTGCCGAGCCACTTGCCGTAGGGCGGGTAGCGCCGGTCCATCAGGAGGCAGAGCCGCATGAGGTCGCGGACCAGGCGGGCGGCCTCGACGGCGGAGCCGAGTTCGTCGCCGACCTCGCCGCAGCGGCCGACGAAGGCCTCCTCCTGGGCGATGCGCTGCCACTGGCAGGCGAGTACATGGAGCCAGAGGTCATGGGGGTACCAGCCCAGGGCGGCCCGGGCCGGGGAGAGAGTGTGGAGGCCGTCGTGGAACACGGCGCCGGCGGTGACCTCGGCGAGAAGCTGGGTCGGGGTGGCGAGCCAGTCCGCCGGAGTGACACCGGAGGCCGGGTCGAAGCCGAGGACGGCGCGGAACCAGGAGGAGACACCGGTCACTTCGACCCGGTGGTGCACGCGGCCGTCGGTGACCCGCATGACCCGGATGTCGCGGTCCCCCGTGGCGGCGAAGTGGGTGGGCCAGCCGTGGAAGGTCTTCGGAAGGTGTTCGGCGAGCACATGTCTGATCCGCCCACCGTAGCGGGACACGTCGTGGGGGTGCAGGAAGAGCTGGAGGCGCGGGCCCCACTCGTGGTCGGCGGAACGTTCGGTGTCGTAACCGAGGACTTCGGAGCCCGGGCCGACCCGGGCCGCCGAGTGCGGAACGCCGGGGGCGGCCTCCTCCAGCAGCGAGCGTACGGCCTCGGTGTAGAAACGCCGGGACAGCTCAAGTCCCGGTAAAAAAGCAGGGGTTGGCATATGTGCGTGACTCATGCCGATGCCCCTGCCCAGGTTGTGCAGGGGCATGCACGCCACTTTCACGTCACCGTCACACCGGCGGCGCCGTCACTTCACAAGATCGTCCGCGTCCGGGGTCACCGCTTCGCCGGCCAGGCCGAGGTCCTGCGGCCCGGCCTCGCTGCGCGGCTGGACGGCAGGGCGCCACGGCCGGGCGATCGGCGCCGACACCTCGCGCCACCACGGTTCGGCGGGCAGCTTCCCGGACGGCTCGAAGGGCTCACCGGGTCGCGGCAGCGCCACGCCCTGGCCCGCCCCGTCGCCGGCGTCCTTGGTCCACTCCCCCGGCTCGGCCCAGGGGTGCGGGGCGAGGTTGAAGGTGCCCCAGTGGATCGGCAGCAGCACCCCGTGCGGGCCACCGCCCTGCAGGTCGAGGTGGGCCCGCATGCCCTCCTCGGGCGTCATGTGTATGTCGGGCCAGAACTCGCTGTACGCACCGATCTGGATCATCGTCACGTCGAACGGCCCGTGGTCGGCGCCGATGTCCTTGAAACCCTCGAAGTAGCCGGTGTCACCGCTGTGGTAGACACGGTGCCGCTCGCCCGCGACGACCCAGGACGCCCACAGGGTGTGCTGGGTGTTGCGCAGTCCCCGGCCGCAGAAGTGACGGGCGGGGGTGGCCGTCAGGGTGAGCCCGCCGACCTTGGTCTCCTCGTGCCAGTCCAGCTCGCGCAGCCGGTCGGCGGGGACGCCCCAGTGTTCGAGGTGGGCGCCGACGCCGAGCGGCACGGCGAAGACGGTGTCCGTGCCGGCCAGCGCCTTGATGGTGGGCAGGTCGAGGTGGTCGTAGTGGTCGTGCGAGATGACCACCACGTCGACCGGGCCGAGCGTGGCCAGCGGCAGCGGTACCGGGTGCAGCCGCTTGGGCCCGGCGAACGGGAACGGGGAGCAGCGCTCACCCCAGACGGGGTCGAACAGGACCCGGTGCCCGTCGATCTCCACGAGCACACTGGAGTGCCCCATCCAGGTCACCCGCAGCCCGCTCGCGGCGGGCCGGGCGAGGTCGGCGACCGTGGTGGCGTGCACCGGGACGGTGCCCCGGGGAGCGCGGCGGACGCGCTGCTCCTTCTCGAAGTAGATCTTCGCGAAGTTCAGCATCGAGCCCGAGGGGCGGGTGCGGGCGGTACCGCCGGGGTTCTGGAAGACACCGTCCTTGAAGTGCGGTGAGCCCTGGATGCGGGCCATGCGTGCGCCGCTGGGGTCCACGCCGAAGGCAGCGGGCCGCAGCTCGCGGAGCCCGGAGCTCAGGGAACGCAAACGGGACACGGTACCTCCAGTGGTGTGGCCGAGGTACTCCATTATGGTCGGCCCCTCGGGTGGTCGGCGTTGACACCCTGCCGCCCAGCTCCGGATACTGACCCACTGTTCAGTAGCACCCTCTTTCACGAACCTCTCGGGAGCCACTATGGCCGCTCCACTGATGTCTCTCGTCTGGACCGACCACGTCACCGGCCGGCAGGGTTTCCTGGTCGTCGACCGGCTGGTGCGGGGCGTGGCCAGCGGCGGCCTGCGGATGCGGCCGGGCTGCACCCTGGAGGAGGTCACCGGGCTGGCGCGCGGCATGACGATGAAGGAGGCCCTGCACTACCACCCCGAGGGCCGCTACATCCCCCTGGGCGGCGCCAAGGGGGGCATCGACTGCGATCCGCAGGACCCGGGGTCGTACGCCCTGCTGGTCCGCTATCTGCGTGCCATGCGGCCGTATGTCGAGAGCTTCTGGACCACCGGCGAGGACCTCGGACTCACCCAGGACCTGGTGGACCGGGCGGCCGTCGAGGCGGGGCTGGTCTCCTCGATCCAGGCCGTGTATCCGCTGCTGGACGACGAGGCGGCGGCCCGGCGGCGGCTGGCGGACGCCTTCGCCATCGAGGTGGACGGGATCGGTCTCGACGAGCTGGTCGGCGGCTGCGGGGTCGCCGAGTCGGCGCTGACGGCCCTGGACCGGGCCGGGGTGCCGTACCTGGGGACGCGGGTCGCGGTGCAGGGGCTGGGCACGATGGGCGGGGCCACGGCGCGTTTCCTCGCCCGCGCGGGGCTCACGGTGGTGGCCGTCGCCGACGTCAAGGGCACGATCGCCAACCCGGCGGGCCTGGACGTCGAGGCGCTGCTGCGCGCGCGGGACGCGTACGGCACCGTCGACCGCGCGGTGCTGCGCCCCGGCGATCTCGAGCTGCCGGGCGACGCCTGGCTGTCCGCCGACGCGGAGGTGCTGGTGCCGGCGGCGGTGTCCTACGCCGTCGACACGGCCAACGAGCACCTGGTCACCGCCCGCTGGATCGTGGAGGCGGCCAACATGCCCGTGCTGCCCGAGGCGGAGGAGCGGCTCGCGGCGCGCGGGGTGACCGTGCTGCCGGACGTGGTGGTCAACTCGGGTACCAACGCCTGGTGGTGGTGGACCCTGTTCGGCGACATCGGCCCGGACGCGGACGAGGCGTTCGCCCACACCCGCCGCTCGATGCGGGCCCTGGTGGAGCTGATGCTGGATCGCGCGGAGTCCGACGGCACGACCCCGCGCGCCGCGTCCCACGCGCTGGTGGGCGACCGGCTGCCGGTGATCACGGAACGGTTCGGCTGGTACCGCTGAGGGGACGGGTGCTCAGCGGCGCCCGCGCCCTGAAGCGAGGCCACGAGGTTCGGCGGGAAGGCGCCGTGCTTACGGCTGTGCGTCGCGGGTGAGGACGACGGCGTAGCGGCACTCGGCGTCCGTGGTGTTGGCGAAGACACGCTCGGCGGGCGGGCCGAGTTCGACGGTGTCGCCGGCGTCGAGTTCGTGGACCGTGTCGCCGTCGTGGAAGGTCAGACGGCCGTCGAGGACCCAGACGAGCTGTCGTACGAAGGCGAAGGCGGCGGCCGGGTAGGGCACCCGGGCCCCGGCGGGCAGGCGGATCTCGGCGATCTCCGCCGGAAAGCGCGGGCCGGTGATCTGGCGGCGCCGGTAGCCGGTGCCGGGGTCGCGCCACTCGGCCGCCTCGGCGCCGCGCCGCACTCCCGCGGTCTCGGCCATGGCGTCCTGGCCGCCTTCGGCGAGAGCGAGCAGGGACGCGACGCTCAGCTGGAACGCGGCGGACAGCTTGCCGAGGACGACGGCGGTGGGACTGCTCTCGCCGCGTTCGATCCGGCTGATCATCGCCGCGGAGACACCGGAGGCGTCCGCGAGCTGCGCCAGGGTCCAGCGACGGCGTTCCCGCTCGGTGCGGACTCGGGCCGCGATCCGTGCCGCCAAGGAGTCCGCCGACGGATCTACTATGTTGGACATGAATCCAATATACGAGAGAGGCGGGACGGTGACGATCCGCCCGGCCCGCCCCGGTGACACGGAGGCCGTGCGGGCGATCCGCAACCACGCGATCGAGCACTCGACGGCGCTGTGGACCGAGACCCCGCAGTCTCCCGCCGAGGGAGCGGCCTGGCTCGCCATCCATCTGGCGCGCGGCTCGGCGTTCGTGGCCGAAGTGGCGGCCGAAGTGGCGGGCGAGGCGGCGGGCGAGGTGGCCGGATTCGCGGTGTACGGGCCATGGCGGGAGCTGGACGGCTACCGGCACACCGTGGAGGACTCGGTCTACGTCCGCGAGGACCGGCACGGGCTCGGCATCGGCTCGGCGCTGCTGGGCGCTCTCATCACCGCGGCGCGCGCGGCCGGCCACCACGTCGTGATCGCGGGCATCGAGGCGGAGAACACCGCGTCGGTCCGGCTGCACCAGCGGTTCGGCTTCGAGCACGCCGGCACGGTCCGGGAGGTGGGCACCAAGTTCGGCCGCTGGCTGGACCTCACGCTCATGCGGCTGCCGCTGGCCTGACGCGGCGACGCGCGCGGGGTACGACCGATTAGGGTGACCGCGTGGCGAGAGTGCGGTTGAGCGTGGCCGAGCGGCGGGAGGAACTGCTGCGGGCCGCCATCGAGCAGATCGAGGCGCGGGGCGTGGCGGCGATACGGATCGCCGATGTCGCCTCGGCCCTCGGGGTGAGCAACGCGCTGGTGCTGTACCACTTCTCCACGAAGGAGAAGCTGGTCTCCGCCGCCTTCTCCTACGCCGCCGAGGACGACCTGGCGCATCTGCGCAAGCTGCTGGGCCGAGGTACGTCGGCGTCCCGCCGGCTGCGGGCGGCGGTGCGCTGGTACGCGCCGACCGGGCAGGCCAAGGGCTGGCGGCTGTGGATCGAGGGCTGGGCGGTGGCGCTGCGCGAGCCCGCCCTGCGGGAGGTCACCAAGAGGCTGGACCAGCAGTGGAAGGCGGCGATCGCGGAGGTCATCGCCGAAGGGGTGGCCGCGGGCGAGTTCCGGTGCCCCGACCCCACGGCCGCGGCGCTGCGGCTGACCGCCCTGCTCGACGGGCTCGCGGTCCAGCTCACCTCGTACCCGGGCGCCCTGTCGCGCTCCCGGGCGCAGGAGTGGGTCGACGAGGCGCTGGCGCGCGAACTGGGGCTTCCCGAGGAGCAGTAAGGGGCGGCTCGCCAGGGTGCCGCCCCTTACGCGTTCTTGCCGCCCTCAAGCCACGGAAGCGATCCGCATCTTGATGTCGTCCGGGGAGAGCGCCCCCTTGGCCGTCACGTGGTCGCCCGACGACTCGCCGCGCAGCCGTCGTCCGATCCACGGCACCAGGTACTCACGGGCCCAGTGCACGTCGTCGCGGCGGACCTCCAGGGTGCCGCGGGGCGGCAGTGGCGGCCACGGCTGGTCCGGGTCGGCCGGCACCTCGACGCCGAGCACCTGACCGGCCCGCAGCGCCACGCGCGTGTGCCCCTCGGGAGACAGGTGCAGCCGGTCGCCGTCCCAGGCCCGCCGGTCCTGCACGGTCTTCAGGGACCAGAGGTCGAGGACCGGGCAGCCGTACCGGTCGGCGACGGCCCGGACATGGCCGTTGTAGGTGGCGATCTTGCCGCGCAGATGCTTGAGGACGGGCACGCCCCGGGTGTCGAACCCGGTGGTCACCAGAACCGTGCCGACGGCCTCGGTCAGTTGGGCCACGGCCCGCTCGAACCGCTCGGCCACCTCGTCGGGGTCGGTGCCGGGGCGGATGATGTCGTTGCCGCCGGCGCAGAAGGAGACCAGGTCCGGGGCGAGTTCCAGGGCCTGCGGCACCTGGTCCGCCACGACCTGGTCGAGCAGCTTCCCGCGCACCGCGAGGTTGGTGTACTCGAAGTCGCCCTCGGGCTGCCGGTCCGACAGCAGTACCGCGAACCGGTCCGCCCAGCCGACGAACGCCCCGTCGGGGCCGGGGTCGCCGACGCCCTCGGTGAAGCTGTCCCCCACCGCCACGTACGACCCGATCACTGATGCATTGTCACTCTTCGAATCGTCTGCCACGTCGGACCATGATTCACCTTCAACTGTGACCTACGCGACCGTAATAAGGGGTTGACTAGCGGTGAGATAAGACACTTGTAAATACTCGGCCAAGCCAGGAATAAGCCTCTGAGCAGTGGCGTTGAAGCGTCGATCGCCCGAAGGCCGGACCCGGGGATCGGGGGTCCGGCCTTCGGAGTGCGTGTCAGATCAGTGGGCGTACCGGGTCAGCCGACGGCGACGCCCTTCGAGCGGAGGTAGCCGACGGGGTCGATGTCCGAGCCGTAGTCGGGGGTGGTCCGGATCTCGAAGTGGAGGTGCGGGCCGGTCACGTTGCCGGTGGCACCGGAGAGGCCGACCTGCTGGCCCGCGGTCACGGTCTGGCCGACCGAGACGGAGAGCGCGGAGAGGTGGCCGTACTGCGCGTAGTAGCCGTCGGCGAGCCTGATGACGACCTGGTTGCCGTAGGCACCGCCCCAGCCCGCCGTGACGACCGTGCCTTCGCCGACGGCCTTGACCGGGGTGCCGGTCGGGACGACGAAGTCGACGCCGGTGTGGTAGCCGCTGGACCACATGCTGCCGGCCACGTGGTAGCCGGTGCCGATGGTGCCACCGGTGACCGGGAGGGTGAAACCGGAGGCGGTCGTCGTCGGCGCGTCCGAGGAGGAGGCCGTGTCCGAGGGCGACGAGGAGGGGGCGGAGGACTGCGAGTCGGACCGCGCGTGGGACCGCGTCCCGGACCGGGAGTCCGAGCTCGGGGTGTCCGTCGTCGCGGCGTGGCGGCCGCCGAGCGTGAGCTTGAGGCCGGGGTGGATCAGCGAGGGGTTGTCGCCGACGGCCTGCCGGTTGTCGGCGTAGAGCCGGTGCCAGCCGCCCTTGACGTCGTGCTCGCGGGCGATCTTCGAGAGATAGTCGCCGGGCACCACCGTGTAGACGCGGCGCGCGGAATCACCGGTGCCGGAATCCTGAACGGCGGACTGCTGAGCGGCGGCCTTTCGCACAGCCGTCTTCTCGACGGTCGACAGCGACTGGGTGGCCTTTTCGGAAACGGACTGCGAGGTGGCCGCGTGGGCGCCGGTGGCCCCCATGAGCGGCAGAGCCAGCGCGGCGCCACCAGTTCCGGCGACGGCCATCGAACGGGTGAAACGCTGGGACTTGGGGCGGCGGTGCTTACCCTTCGCGGGCATGACGCATTCCTCTCCGGCGCCTGCGAGGTGAGCTGTCGGGTTCGGGCTGGAGCTGCCCGGCCACGCGGGAAGGCGTGGCTACACCCCTAGCCGTCCCGGGAACCGGAACAGGCGGTCATACCTGGTGGGTCCCCCGCTCCTGCCAGGCACGGGTGAGTGTGTGTGGGGACTCCGGGCGGCGGCAGGATTCGGCGTTCCGTCCGGATGCGTGGCGAACGTAAGCGAGTAGGGCGCGCGTAAACAAGCGGCATATTCCCTCTGTCCGAGTTTCGCTTGATCCGTTACGGGAATCCCCGGTCACCCTCCGTGAATTCCACCCTTCCGCGCTTTCCTGATCCCCTTGAAAAGCAGGGGAATTACGTGAACATGACGCGCGACGGACGGTCACGAATATGACGCTCCTCACGCACGTCACGCCACGTCCCCTTATTCCGCACCGAGTTGCAATGAAGGCACCAAATCGGTCAGAAGGCTCAGATGCGACGCAGCCGGAGAACCGTCGCATCCAGGTCGCCGCGCAGCTCGGTGCGCAGCCCGTGGTGCAGCAGAACGGCACCTCGATGCACTTCGCCCGTTTCGCGGCATTCGTACGACGCCGCCGGGTCGAGGCCCTGCAAGCGGAGCGCCGGCATCGGCTCGCCGTAGCTCTGCGCCTGGAGCCAGGCGAGGACCACGGTCTCGTCGCCGAGCGTGTACTGCACGGCGCTGAGCCCGCCGGTCGGCGGCCGCAGCCGGAACTGGTCGCCGCGCTGCACCAGGGGCCGGATGTCCTTGTAGAGCTCCACCCAGCGGCCGGCCTCGGCGAGCTCCTCCTCGGTCCACTGCGAGAGGTCGCCGCCGACCCCGAGCGCCCCGGCCATAGAGCTGACGAAGCGGAAACGCAGGCTGCTGACCCGGCCGTTGAGCTGGTGGTTCGGGCTGTCGGTGACCCAGGCGGACATCACCCGGGCCGGGTGGATCTGGCTGAAGCCGTGCTGGATGGCGAGCCGGTCCAGCGGGTCGGTGTTGTCGGAGGTCCACACCTCGTCGGTGCGGCTCATGATGCCGAGGTCGATCCGGCCGCCACCGCCGGAGCAGGACTCGATGGCGACGCCCGGGTGGGCCGCCCGGATCCGGTCGAGCAGGGCGTAGAGCCCACGGACGTGGTCGACCCACAGCCGCTGCGGGTACGGCTCGCCGGGCCAGCCCGCGTCCGTGAAGCAGCGGTTGAAGTCCCACTTGACGTAGTCGATCGGGGCGCTGGACAGAAGGGTGTCCAGCTGCTCCCAGAGGTACTCCTGGACGTCCTCGCGGGCGAGGTTGAGAACGAGCTGATTGCGCAGTTCCGTCCGCTTTCGTCCCTGCTGGTACTGCACCCAGTCGGGGTGTGCGCGGTACAGGTCGCTGTCCGCGTTGACCATCTCGGGCTCGACCCAGATGCCGAACTGCATGCCGAGGGCGTGCACGTAGTCCGCGAGGGGCTTGAGTCCCTTGGGGAAGCGGTCCGGGTTGGGCGTCCAGTCGCCGAGGCCCGCGCGGTCGCTGGTGCGGGCGCCGAACCAGCCGTCGTCGACCACGAACAGCTCGACACCGATCGCGGCGGCCCGCCGGGCGAGGGTGGCCTGCTGCTCCTCGGAGATGTCGAAGGTGGTGGCCTCCCAGGAGTTGAACAGCACCGGCCGGTCCTGCTCGGCGTCCGGGATGACGTACGCCCGCTGGTAGGCGTGCCAGGCGCGGCTCGCCCCGCCGAAGCCGCCGTCGGTCCACAGGCCCGCGAAGACCGGGCTGGTGTACGACTCGCCCTCGGCCAGCATCAGCAGGCCCGAGTCGTCGTAGCCGGCGCCGCCGGTGATCTGCACGCGCGCGTCGGGGAGTTGGGCGACGGCGATCCGCCAGGAGCCGGACCAGCCGAGGGCACAGCCCCAGACCTCGCCGCGCTCCTCGGTGGCGTCGGTGTCGAGGGCGACCCAGGGCAGGTGCTGGTGGCTGGTGTGGCCGCGGCGGCTGCCGATCACCTTCTCGCCGTAGGTGAGAGGCGCGCTGGTGAGGCGGGACTCGGCGGCCCAGCGGCCGTGCAGCTGGGAGAGCCGCCAGCCCTCGCGGTCGGGGAGCGTCCAGGCGGCGGGGTCGGCCCGCAGCAGCTCCACGCGCGCGTCCCCGTGGTTGTCGACGGTCACCCAGCGCTCGACGACGTCGCCGCGCATCCGGTAGTGCAGGGTGATGAGGATCCCGTCGTCCCGGAAGCGCAGCCGCAGCTCCTCGCCGGCCGCGGCATCCCCGGCGCCGCCGTCCGTCTCGTACGACTCGAAGGTCCACTCGGTGCCGCGGCGCTCCTCGGTGCGCACGGACAGCGCGGGGCGGACGAAGCGGGGGCCGCCCTCGACGGGGTACTCCTCGCGGCCGTCCAGCGGGGACTCGAACGCCCAGTAGCCGGGCAGCGCCCGGGTGCTGAGCTCCTCGGCGTCGGCGAGCCCGATTTTCGGGCCCCAGTGCAGGTGGAGCAGTTCGTCGCCCTCCGTGAGGTGCAGCGCATAGCTGCTGCCCGGGCCCGACAGGAGCCAGGTACGACCGTTTTCGGCGATGTCCACCACGAGAAACCTCACACAAGTGCCAACAGATCCGCTCAAGCACCAACATCATCAAGGGCGCGGGCCCCGGAGGCAACGCCTGTGGACAACTCATTGCCCGTGGAAACCGATGTCGTATGGTCGATCCAGTGCCCGTCGACGAGCAGCGCCGATGGGGCCGACCGGGAGGAGCCCCCCGTGACGCAGCAGGTCCCGTCGACCGAGCCCGAGCTGGCCGGTGTGCGCAACTTCCGTGACGTGGGCGGCCTGCCGACCGTGGACGGGCGCCGGGTCCGGCACGGTGCGCTGTTCCGCAGCGGGCATCTGGCGCACGCGACGGAGCAGGACGCGGAGTTCCTCGCCTCCCTCGGCCTGCACACGATCTTCGACTTCCGCAACGCGGCCGACCACAAGCTGGAGGGCCCGGACGTCGAGCTGCCCGGCGTGCGGAACGTGAACCTGCCGCTGACCGACCCGGCGCACGGCGCCGAGTTCTGGACGATGGTCCGCGAGGGCGACATCGAGCAGTTGCGCGGCCTGCTGGGCGACGGCAAGGCCGCGAACCGGATGGTCAGCTCGTACCGCGTGATCGTCAGGGACCGCACCGACGAGCACTCGCGTGTGCTGCACGGGCTCGCCGACGATAGCGTCCCGGCGCTGATGCACTGCGCGGCCGGCAAGGACCGGGCGGGCGTCTCCATAGCCGTGACGCTCCTCGCGGTGGGCGTGGAGCGGGACGCGATCCTCGCCGACTACCTGGAGTCCAACGCCAAGCACCGCCGCTACAAGGTGCGGCGCAGCGGCGGCGGGGACAGCGCCTACAGCCCCGAGGTGATGGAACTGCTGAGCCCCCTCTTCGAGGCCCGCGCGGAGTATCTGACGGCGGCCTTCGAGAGCATCGAGGAGACGTGGGGTGACGTCGACACGTACCTGGAGCAGGGCCTGAAGCTCACCCCGGAGACCCGCGAGCGGCTGCGCGGGCGCCTCCTCGACTGAGGCCGGGCAGAGACGGGAGCGCTCAGCCCTTGCCGCCTACGGCGAACAGCAGGTAGAGGAACGCGGCGAAGACGTGCCCGGCGGCGATGTAGATGATCAGCCGGACCCACAGGGCCCGGGGGAACTTCTCCTCGATGTTGCTCACGGCAGCTCTCCAGTGATCGGCCCCAGGCACAACGCGGCCAGGGGACTCTGCAGCAGGGTGTGGACGAACAGGAGCTCGACCCCGTCGTGGTCCTCGGCGGCGAGCCGGTGCGGGGTGAGCGAGTCGAAGTGCGCGCTGTCGCCGGGCGCGAGCACGTGGGTGGTGTCACCGAGGCGCAGCCGGAGCCGCCCGTGCAGGACGTACAGCCACTCCTCGCCGGGATGCACCCGCACGATGTCGCCCTGGGTGCCGTACGGCACCCGGACGCGCAGCGCCTGCATGCCCCGGCCGGGCGCGCCGGCCTGCCAGTACGTCCAGCCGCCCGCCCTGGTCGGTTCCATGTCCGCGGTACGCACGATCGCGTCCCGGTCGGCGACCGTCTCGCCGAGCAACTCGGAAACCGTCGTACCGTAGACACGGGCGAGCGAGAGCAGCATCGGCAACGAGGGCTGGCGCTGCCCGGTCTCCAGCCGGGAGAGGTGGGCCGGCGACAGCCCGGCGTCCCGGGCCGCGGCCTCCAGGGTGAGGCCGGCGCGACGGCGCAGGGAGCGCAGCTGCGGGGCGACGGCGGGCAGCTCGTCGCCAGGACCGGCGGACGGCGCCGGGTCTGAGGCGTTCATGCCTCTATTGAGCCGGGTTGTTGCCTCAGCGGCAAATCTCTTGCCTCAGAGACAAAAAACCGGAGACAGAAAGCCGGAGACGGAAAGTCGGGGGCCGCCCGCAGGAGGCCCCCGCTCGGCGTCAGCGGTTGGCCACCGCCTGCTTGATGAGGGTCTTGCTGAAGTCCCACATCAGGCCGCCGCCGCTGTGGGCGTCGTCCATCACGTCCGTGAAGGCCGCCACGAAACGGTCCACGTCCGACTCGTCGACGATCAGCGGCGGGATGAGCTTGATGACCTCCAGGTGGTCGCCGGAGACCTGGGTGAGGATCCGGTGGCGTTGCAGCAGCGGTACGACGACCATCTGGGCGAACAGACCCTTGCGGGCGGCCTGGAGCATGGTCCAGCGGCTGCGGAGCTTCAGTGAGCTGGGCCGGCCGAACTCGATGCCGATCATCAGACCCCGGCCGCGTACGTCGGCGAGCAGCTCGTACTTGTCGACCAGCGCGGAGAGCCGGGACTTGAGCTGCTCCCCCACGACCCGGGCGCCCGCGACGACCTGGTCGTTCTCCATGACGGAGAGCACGGCGAGCCCGGCCGCCATCGCCTGGGCGTTGGCACCGAAGCTCGCCGAGTGGACCAGGACGCGGTCCATGGACGAGTAGACCTTCTTGAAGATCCAGTCCCGGCCGAGGGTCGCGCCCACGGGGACATAGCCGCCGGACAGCGCCTTGGCCACGCACACCAGGTCCGGTTCGACACCGTCCTCGTGCTGGTAGGCGTAGAAGTCGCCGGTGCGGCCGAGACCGGTCTGCACCTCGTCGGCGATCAGCAGCGCCTTGTGCTTGCGCAGCAGTTCCTGGGCGGCGCGCAGATAGCCGGGCGGCGCCTCGTGCACGCCCTTGCCCTGGATCGGCTCGACGATCAGGGCGGCGACATCGCCCTTCTTCAGCTCCCGGGCGAGCGCGTCCAGGTCGCCGAGGGGGACGGCCGTGTCGGGCAGCAGCGGGGCGAAGCCGTCCCGGAAGCCGTCCTCGCCGTTGACCGACAGCGAGCCGGTGGTCAGGCCGTGGAAGGCGTGGTCGCAGTAGAGGACGCGGGGTCTGCCGGTGGCGAAGCGGGCGAACTTCAGCGCGGTCTCGACCGCCTCGGTGCCGCTGTTGCCGAAGAACACCCGGTCCAGGTGCGGGCTGTGGGTGAGGAGCCGCTCGGCGAGCAGTCCGGGCAGCGGCTGGCAGTCGAAGCGGGTGAGGTCGGCCAGCTGCGCGTCCAGAACGTCGTGCAGGGCCTTGCGGACGACGGGGTGGTGGCGGCCCAGGCCCATCACCCCGAACCCGGCGAGCATGTCCAGGTAGTCGTTGCCGTCCGCGTCCCAGAAGTGGGCGCCCTCGGCACGCTCGTACACCTTGTCGAAGCCGATGGTGTGCAGCATGCGCGGGAGCTGGTGGTTCAGGTACTTGCTGTGCAGCTCGTACCGCTCACCACCACGCTCGGCGAGCAGCGCGCCGAGGTCGAACTCCGTAGTCATTCCTTCTCCTTGACAGCGCCATCGATGAAAGCGCCCTCAGCTGTGGCGCCCTGAAGGGGCGCGGGGAACTGCGCGACCAGCCCAGACGCCGCCGCACCCGCCGCACGACCCCCCACGGCACCCCCTTCGGCGAACCGCCCCTCGATACTCGCTCCGATGCGCCCCGCGATCTCCACCGGCGTCAGCCCGATGTCGGCCAGCACCTCTCCCCGCTTGGCATGCGCCAGGAACTGCTCCGGAATCCCGAACCGCCGTACAGGCACGTCCACTTCGGCGTCGCCGAGCGCGAGCGAAACCGCCGCCCCGACACCCGCCGCCCGGCTGTTGTCCTCGACGACGGCCACCAGCTCGTGCTGGGCCGCCAGGACCGGCAGCGCGGGGTCCACGGGCTTGACCCACCGGGGGTCCACGACCGTGCAGCCGATGCCCCGGGCCGCCAGCAGCTCCGCGGCCTGGAGGCAGACCGGCGCCATCACGCCGACCGCGACCAGCAGCACCTGCGCGTCCTCGTCGCGGTGCAGGACGTCGATCCCGCCGATCCGGTCGACGGCCGGGATCTCCGGGCCCACCGACTCCTTCGGGAACCGCACCAGCGTGGGCGCGTCGTCCACGGCGACCGCCTCGCGCAGCTGGAGGCGCAGCTGTTCGGCGTCGCGCGGGGCGGCGATCCGCAGGCCCGGGACCACCTGGAGCACGGACATGTCCCACATGCCGTTGTGGGAGGCACCGTCGACCCCTGTGACGCCCGCCCGGTCCAGGACGAACGTCACCCCGCAGCGGTGCAGCGCCACGTCCATCAGCAGCTGGTCGAAGGCACGATTAAAGAAGGTGGCGTAGACGGCGACGACCGGGTGCAGTCCGCCGGTCGCCAGGCCGGCCGCCGAGACGGCCGCGTGCTGCTCGGCGATGCCGACGTCCCAGACCCGGTCGGGGAAGCGTTCGGCGAACTTGCCGAGGCCGACCGGGTGCAGCATGGCCGCGGTGATCGCCACGACGTCGTCGCGCTCCTCGCCGATCCGGACGATCTCGTCGCCGAACACCGAGGTCCAGGAAGGCCCGTTGGACGGCGCGAGCGGCTCGCAGGTGAGCGGGTCCATCACGCCGACGGTGTGGAAGTGGTCCTCCTCGTGGGCGAGCGCGGGCTCGTAGCCGCGCCCTTTCTCGGTGAGGCAGTGGACCAGCACCGGCCCGTGGAAACGTTTGGCGCGCCGCAGCGCCGACTCGACCGCCCTCAAGTCGTGGCCGTCGATCGGGCCGACGTACTTGAGGCCCAGGTCCTCGAACATCCCCTGCGGGGCGAAGGCGTCCTTGAAGCCCTTCTTGGCGCCGTGCAGCGACTCGTAGAGGGTGTTGCCGACGAGCGGGGTGCGCAGCAGCACGTCCTTGCCCCAGGCCAGCACCTGCTCGTACCCGTCGGTGGTGCGCAGGGTGGCCAGGTGGTTGGCGAGGCCGCCGATGGTGGGGGCGTACGACCGCTCGTTGTCGTTGACGACGATGATCAGCGGCCGGTCCTTGGCGGCCGCGATGTTGTTGAGCGCCTCCCACGCCATCCCGCCGGTCAGCGCGCCGTCGCCGATCACCGCGACGACATGGCCCTTCTCCCCCTGCACCTGGCGGGCCTTGGCCAGGCCGTCGGCCCAGCCGAGCGCGGTGGAGGCGTGGCTGTTCTCGATGATGTCGTGCTCGGACTCCTCCCGCGAGGGATACCCGGACAGGCCGCCCTTGCCGCGTAGCTTGGAGAAGTCCTGACGGCCGGTCAGCAGCTTGTGCACATAGCTCTGGTGACCGGTGTCCCACAGGATGCGGTCCACCGGGGACTCGAAGACCCGGTGCAGTGCGACGGTCAGTTCCACGACGCCCAGGTTGGGGCCGAGGTGACCGCCGGTCCTGGCGACCGCGTGCACCAGGAACTCACGTATTTCTTCGGACAGTTCGCGAAGTTCCGCCTCGGACAGCGCCTTCAGGTCGCGTGGTCCCCGGATGGTCTCCAGAATCGTCACGCTCGGCCCCCTCTCGGTCCGTGCTGTTCAGCTCACGGTGACGGCGGGTGTTCCGGACCCGGCGCCGTCCTGCTCCATCTGCTCGGCGATCTTCATCGCTTCCTCGATGAGGGTCTCCACGATCTTCGACTCGGGGACGGTCTTGATGACCTCGCCCTTGACGAAGATCTGCCCCTTGCCGTTGCCGGAGGCGACACCGAGGTCGGCCTCCCGTGCCTCGCCGGGGCCGTTGACCACGCAGCCCATGACGGCCACGCGCAGCGGCACCTCCATGCCCTCCAGACCGGCCGTGACCTCGTCCGCCAGCTTGTAGACGTCGACCTGGGCGCGCCCACAGGACGGGCAGGAGACGATCTCGAGCCGCCGCTGCCGGAGGTTCAGGGACTCCAGGATCTGGATGCCGACCTTGACCTCCTCGGCGGGCGGGGCGGACAGCGACACCCGGATGGTGTCGCCGATGCCCTGGGAGAGCAGCGCGCCGAAGGCGACCGCCGACTTGATCGTGCCCTGGAAGGCCGGGCCGGCCTCCGTGACGCCGAGGTGCAGCGGGTAGTCGCACTGGGCGGCGAGCTGCCGGTACGCCTCGATCATCACGACCGGGTCGTTGTGCTTGACGGAGATCTTGATGTCCCGGAAGTCGTGCTCCTCGAAGAGCGAGGCCTCCCACAGGGCGCTCTCCACGAGCGCCTCGGGGGTCGCCTTGCCGTACTTCTCCAGGAGCCGCCGGTCGAGCGAGCCGGCGTTGACCCCGATCCGGATCGGCGTGCCGTGGTCCTTCGCGGCCCGCGCGATCTCCCTCACCTGGTCGTCGAACTTCTTGATGTTGCCGGGATTGACGCGGACGGCCGCGCAGCCGGCCTCGATCGCCGCGAACACATACTTCGGCTGGAAGTGGATGTCCGCGATCACCGGGATCTGGGATTTCTTCGCGATCGTCGCCAGGGCGTCCGCGTCGTCCTGCGTGGGGCAGGCGACGCGGACGATCTGGCAGCCGGACGCGGTGAGTTCGGCGATCTGCTGGAGGGTCGCGCCGATGTCCGACGTACGGGTCGTGGTCATCGACTGCACCGACACCGGGGCACCGCCGCCGACCGCCACCGGC
Organism: Streptomyces sp. NPDC058683; assembly: GCF_042716195.1. Taxonomy (NCBI): domain Bacteria; kingdom Bacillati; phylum Actinomycetota; class Actinomycetes; order Kitasatosporales; family Streptomycetaceae; genus Streptomyces; species Streptomyces sp. NPDC058683. Next base: position 265,551 of record NZ_JBHXSK010000005.1, on the reverse strand, counting down.
CCGACATGGATCTGCCGGGACACGCGGCGCTCGGCGACCGGCCGGGCCGGGACCTCGGGGAGGCCCAGGGAGATGGCGGTCACGCGGTCACTCCCGGTTTCCGGAGACCGTCTCGCGCATCGCGCGGAGCGACTCCTTGAGGGACCCCATGGTGGCGAGGACGGCGGTGGGCTCGTAGCCGCAGTGCGCCATGCAGTTGGCGCAGCGCGGGTCCTTGCCGCGGCCGTACTTGTCCCAGTCGGTCTCCTCGATGAGTTCGCGGTACGTCGGCACGTACCCGTCGCTCATCAGGTAGCAGGGGCGCTGCCAGCCGAAGAGCGAGTAGTTCGGGATCGCCCAGGCCGTGCACGGGAAGTCGACCTTGCCCTCCAGGAAGTCCAGGAAGAGCGGGGAGTGGTTGAGCCGCCACTTGCGCCGGTTGCCGCCCGCAAAGGCCTTCTTGAACAGCTCGCGGGTCTGCGCCACGCCGAGGAAGTGCTCCTGGTCGGGGGCCTTCTCGTAGGCGTAGGCGGGCGAGATCATCATCTCGTCGACCTTGAGGTCGTCGTTGAGGAAGTTGAGCACCTCGATGATGGTCTGCGGGGTGTCGGTGTTGAAGAAGGTCGAGTTGGTGGTCACCCGGAAGCCGCGCTGCTTGGCCTCCTTTATGGCCGCCACCGCCTCGTCGAACACGCCCTCCTTCGCCACCGACTCGTCGTGCCGCTCACGCAGCCCGTCGATGTGCACCGCGAAGGCGAAGTAGGGAGAGGGCGTGAACTTGTCCATCTTCTTGCGCAACAGCATGGCGTTGGTGCAGAGGAAGACGTACTTCTTCTTCGCCACCAGCTGCCGCACGATCTCGTCGATCTGAGGGTGCATCAGGGGCTCGCCGCCCGCGATGGACACCATCGGCGCACCGGACTCCAACACCGCCCCGACGGCCTGCGCGACCGGCATGCGCTGCTTGAGCACACCTGCCGGGTGCTGGATCTTGCCGCAGCCCTCGCACTTCAGGTTGCAGGCGAAGAGGGGTTCCAGCTCCACGATCAGTGGGAACTTGTCCCGCTTGCGGAGCTTCTGTTCAGCCAAGTAAGTCGCGACCTTGATGGACTGGCGCAGCGGCATGGCCATCTGGCTCACCTCCGGGGGAGCAACAAAGAACGGTGCCATTCGAAAAAAGCTGGAAGAACGGATCGAAGAACGCGGAAAGCAGATATCCCACCGCGCACCGTGCCGATCCGGACGAGTTCATGTTCAGGAGCGTCCACGACCACCCTGACGGCCGCAACCGGGCGCTCGCCCGCGTGCACGGCGCTCAGGAGCGTGGCAGCCGACTCCATGTCGACCGCGATTGCGCCGGTCGCGAGCAGATCAGACCGTTCGTGACCGCGGACGACGTGATCGGAGCCGGTGACGGGGCCGGTGTGGACGGTGCGGCCGGGTACGGTCCGCACCAGTTCTTTCACGAGGAGTTCGGTGGCGACGCAGGGGACGCTGCCGCGCGGGTCCCGGGTCTCCTCGGCGACGACCAGGTCGCCGGGGTGCATCCCGGGAGCGAGTCCCGCGCAGAAGCCGGTGGCCAGGACGGCGGCACCGGCGAGCGCCGGGTCGGCCAGGACCCGGGTGACGGACCGTTCCGCCGCCCTGGGGCCCATGCCGGTGCGCAACACGGTGACCGGCCCGCCCGCGCCGCCGCGTTCGCCGGCGCGCAGGGCCAGATGCTCGATGCCGAGCGCGCAGGCGATCAGCAGCGGAGCCGGAGCGGGCGTGGTACTCATTCAGCTCCTCTCGGCCTCGGGCATGGGCTCGCCGTGGACGTAACGGCCGAGCGCGGTGAGCGGGAAGACCTGCCGGTAGAGGTGGTAGTTGATGGAGAAGTCCCAGGGGAAGCCGGTGCCGGTGAAGTACGGCTCGTCCCAGGAGCCGTCCTCCTGCTGGGTCTCGGCGAGCCACCGCACGCCCCGCTCGACGGCCTTGGAGTCCTTCTCCCCCGCCGCGAGCAGCGCCATCAGCGCCCACGCGGTCTGGGAGGCGGTGGAGGCGCCGCGCCCGCTCCATTCACCGGCGTACTTGTAGGAGCGCAGATCCTCGCCCCAGCCGCCGTCCTCGTTCTGGACCTGCTCCAGCCAGGTCACCGCGCGCCGGATCGCCGGATGCGAGGCGGGCAGCCCGGTCGCGACGAGCGCGGGCACCACGGAGCCGGTGCCGTAGACGTAGTTGACGCCCCAGCGCCCGAACCACGAGCCGTCCGGCTCCTGTTCGGCCAGCAGCCACTCGATGCCGCGCCGGGTGCGCGGGTCGTGGGACATGCCCTCGAAGGCGAGCATCTCCACGACGTGCGCGGTGACGTCGGCCGAGGGCGGGTCGATGACCTCGCCGAAGTCGCAGAACGGCAGCCGGTTGGGGAACGGGCTGGTGTTGTCGACGTCGAAGGCGCCCCAGGCGCCGTTCTTCGACTGCATGCCGAGGTTCCAGCGCACCCCGCGCCCGATGGCCTTCTCCATCCGCTCGGGATCGTGGTGCCTGATCCGGCGCAGCGCGAGGACCACCTCGGCGGTGTCGTCGATGTCGGGGTAGTTGTCGTTGTGGAACTCGAACGCCCAGCCGCCCGGCGGGAGCTGGGGCCGCTTCACGGACCAGTCGCCGGGCCGCACGATCTGCTCGCCGAGCATCCAGTCGGCGGCCTTGACCAGTTGCGGATGGTCGTCGGGCAGGCCGGCGTCGGCCAGGGCGATGGCCGCAAGACAGGTGTCCCACACCGGGGACTGGCAGGCCTCGATCATCCGGGCGCCGTCCTCGCGCCACACGGCGTAACGATCCAGCGACTCAAGGCCCGCGCGCATCACGGGGTGTTCGAGGTCGTAGCCGAGCAGGTGCAGGGCGATCACCGAGTACACGGCCGGCGGCTGGATGCCGCCCCAGGCGCCGTCGTTCTCCTGGCGCTCGACGATCCAGCGGCCGGCGGCGTTCAGGGCGGAGCCGCGCAGCCGGCGCAGCGCGACCTTGCGGTAGCCGCGGACAACCTTGTCGAGCCGTTGGAAGACGCCCTCCCAACTGGCCACCGGAGCAAGGGGCTGCGGCGGGTTGGGATCGGCCGGGTCGGTGTGGAGCTCGTCCAGCGGGAAGGGCGCGGGGCGCACCGGGCGTTTGGCCGAGACGACGGTGAGCGGCACGATGGTCTGCCGGGCCCACTGGCCGAAGTTGTAGATACTGAGCGGGAACCACTTGGGGAAGTACAGGAGCTCCGGCGGGAGTTCGGGCAGGTCCTCCCACTTCCACCAGCCGAACAGGGCCAGCCAGATCCGGGTGAACACCCGGGCGGCGGCGATCCCGCCGCGCTCGCGGATCCAGGCCGACGCCTTCGCCATGTGGGGCGCCTCGGGGGCGTCCCCCGCCAGCCGCAGGGCGACGTACGCCTCGATGGTGGTGGAGAGTTCGCCCGGGCCGCCGTAGAAGGTGGCCCAGGTGCCGTCCTCGCGTTGCTCGCCGCGGATGAAGAGCGCGGCGGCGGCCGTCGTGGCCTCGTCGCGGATGCCGATGAACTGACGGAGCAGCAGATCCTCGGCGTCCATGGTGACGTTGGTCTCCAGGTCACCTTTCCACCAGCCCTGCGCGTCCTGCCGGGCGAGCAGATGGTCGGTGGCACGCCTCACGGCGCGTTCGGCGGCTTCTTGTACCCCGGCCGCCGCGGGGGTGGTGAGGTCGGTGCTGGCCGAGGCAGCGCGGGGCGGCAGGGTGGCCCCGGTGCTTCCGTCGGTCGTCGCTGTCATGGCTTCCCCTTCGTGCAGTCGTGCGAAATCGTTCTGCTGTGGGTCCGCCGTCGGCCGGTGCTGCTTGCGCGCTCGCACCGGCCGGCGACTACGCGAGGACTATTCGACCGATAGTGATCATCTCTTTCGTACGACGACGAAGTCCGCGAGCGCCGTGAACTGTGTCCGGACCAGGTCGGGCATGTCGACGGCGTGCAGGGCTTCGATGGCGATGGTGTGCTGACGACGCGCCTCTTCGGCGGTCCACTCACGGCCGCCGGCCTCCTCGATGAGGGCGGCGCGGGCGGCGAACTCCTCCTCGGAGAAGTTCTCGAAGTCGCTGCTCTTGGCGTCGGCGGCGAGGATCTCGCCGAGCCGCTCGGAGGCGGGCCCGCCCGCCGCGAGCGCGGCGACGACCGGCAGGGACTTCTTGCGCTGGCGCAGGTCGCTCCAGGTCTGCTTGCCGGTGGCGTCCGGGTCGCCCCAGATGCCGAGGAGGTCGTCGACGGCCTGGAAGGCGAGGCCGAGGTGGTAGCCGTACTTCTCCAGGGTGTCGGCGGTGCGGTCGTCGGCGCCGCCGAGCACCGCGCCGATGGAGCTGGAGGCGGCGAGCAGCGCGCCGGTCTTGTTGCCCTCCATCTCCAGGCACTCCTCGACGCTGACCCGGTCGCGGTGCTCGTAGGAGATGTCCTGTGCCTGGCCGTCGATCAGGGCGCGGGTGGCGGTGGTGAGCCGGCGGGTGGCGCGGCCCGCCTCGACACTGCCGAGTTCCAGCAGCACCTCGTTGGCGAGGGCGAACAGGGCGTCGCCGACCAGGATGGCCTGGGCGGGGCCGTGCACCTTCCAGACGGTGTCACGGTGGCGGCGCTGTTCGTCGCCATCCATCAGGTCGTCGTGCAGCAGCGAGAAGTTGTGGACGAGTTCGACGGCGACGGCCCCGGGGATGCCGACCTCGGGGGCGGCGCCGGTGACCTCGGCGGAGAGTACGGCGAGCGCGGGCCGTACGGCCTTGCCGCCGTCGCCGTCGGCGGGGTTGCCCTCGGCGTCGATCCAGCCGAAGTGGTAGGCGGCCACGGTGTCCATGGGGGGTGCCAGGCGGTCGACGGCCGCCTTCAGTACCGGGTTGGCAAGGGTCCGGCCGCGCTCCAGGAGCGCGGTCACGTCCACCGCGTCGGCAGCCGTCTCGGCCGGGGGCACAGTGGGCACAGTTTCTCCTCTTGTTGCGGTACCGGGGGTGCGGGGGCCTGCCGCCTGCCGATCGAGCATCACGCCGCCTCCTCGAACTCGAAGAGGTGACGGGGGCGGGGCCGGCCCAGGGTGCGCAGCGCGGCGTCGGCCGCGTTCACACCGCTGCGGACCGCACTCTCCATGGTCGCGGGCCACCCTGTGGCGGTCCACGCTCCGGCCAGGTAGAGGCCGGGTGCCTTGGTGCGGGCGCCGGGCCGCAGCCGCCCGACGCCGGGGGTGGGGGCGAAGGTCGCGGTGCGCTCCCGGGTCACGAAGAAGTCCAACACCTCGGCGCCGCGCGCGCCGGGCAACAGCCGTTCCAGCTCGGGCAGATAGCGCTCGCGCAGGACGGCCACGGGTGCGTCGATGTCGTCCTGGGCGGCCGACTGGGACAGTGCGAGGTACTGGCCCTCGCGCAGCCCGGAAGCGTGGGTGCGGTCGAACACCCACTGGACCGGGGTGCCCAGGGCCGCGAAGAACGGCTTGGTGAGCACCGTACGGTCGTAGACCACATGGACGTTGAGGATCGGCGCGGTGCCGATCTCCAGCAGGTTCTCCGGGGCGTCGAGGGCGCCCTCGGGCAGCAGGTCGTACGCCTCGCGCTGGGCCACGGCGAGCACCACGGTGTCGGCGGTGTGCGTCTCCCCGGGAACCTGAACGCTCCACGTCCCGTTCTCGTTAGAGGAGACGGAGGTGACGCGTGTACGGAGCTCAGTGCGCACGCCCGCGGAGTCGAGCGCCTTGCGGGCCAGCCGGTCGTGCAGTTCACCCAGCGGCACATGGGCCCAGCCGATGTCGGCCGCGCCCGGGTCGGACAGCAGACCGGTCTTGAACACCATCGCGGCGAGCGCCAGGGAAGCGTCCTGGGCCACCGCGTTGAGGGTGGCGACCCCCACCAGGTCCCACAGTGCCTCGATGGCCCGCGCCGACTGGCCCCGGGCAGCCAGCCAGCTGCCGAAGTCCTGTGCGTCGAGCGAGGGATCGCCGAGATCGAGTGCTCGGAGGGCGAGAGCGGCTTGGCCTACTCTGGCGCGCTCGGCGAGCGAGAGATGCGGGTAGGCGGCGAGGCTGCGCCCCAGGTGCAGGGGCACCGGCAGGGGATCCCGGCGGAGTCTGCCGAGTCGGCGCCCCTCGGGTTTCGCGAGGTCGAGCACGGGCACGTCGAGCCGGTCCTGGAGCGGTGCCAGCGCCACGCCCTCGATGCGGTCGAGGAACCAGCGGTAGGCGGTGCAGCAACGCAGGTACACATGCTGGCCGTTGTCGACGGTCAGGTCGCCGCGCTGGAAGGAGAAGGCGAGCCCGCCGAGGCGCGGCCTGCCTTCGAGCAGGGTGACGTGCATCCCCGCGTCGGCGAGTGCCAGCGCGGCCGTGACGCCGGCCAGGCCGCCGCCGATCACGACGGCGGTGCGCCCGGACGGGATGTCGTCGTCCGTCCGTTCGGATCGCGTGCCGTCGGTCATCGTGCAGCCTCCCCTGCCCGCCCGCCGTGCCGGTGGAACGGGGCAGGGCGGGCCGTTGCAGTCAGGGACGCCGCGCCGCACCGGAGGGTTGCCTGCCGTTTTTCTCCGGTGGAGTCAGCTTGGCCCACTTTGTCCATCAGGCGCGCCTCCTGACGGTCCGGCGGGACGTGTGACGCCGGGTGTCGAGCCCGGACAGGCCGCGTACGGCGACGTACGCCTTCTCGCGTCCGGGCAGCGAGACCCGGCCGCGAAGCACCGCTTCCGGTTCCCGCTCGATGCGGTCGAGCAGCCGGCGGTAGATGCCGGCCATGGCGGCGACACAGGCGCCGCTGCGCCGGTCGAGCATGGGCAGCAGCCGGTACCCCTCGGCGAACAGGGCTCGGGCGCGCCGTACTTCGAAGTGCACCAGGCCCGCGAAGTCCGAGCCCTCCGGCGGGGTCGGCCCGTGGAACCCGGCCGCGCAGCCGAACTTGGCGAGATCGTCGCCGGGCAGATAGGTACGGCCGTTCCCGGCGTCCTCGCGGATGTCCCGGAGGATGTTGGTGAGCTGGAGCGCGAGCCCGAGCGTGTCGGCATACTCCGGCGCGCGCTCGGCACCGCGCGCCCCCGGTTCGGTGCCGAAGACACCGAGCGAGAGCCGGCCGATCGCACCGGCCACGCAACGGCAGTAGACCTTGAGGTCGTCCCAGGTCTCGTAGGTCTCGCCGCGTACGTCCATCAGCACACCGTCGATCAGCTCGTCCAGGCCTCCCAGTGGGATCGGGAAGGCCTGGGCGGCATGCGCGAGGGCGACCGCGACCGGGTCGGTGTCGTCCTCGTCGACCGCGCCGTCCTGGACCCGGGCGAGCAGCGCCCGGGTGTCCTCCAGCCGGGCCGCCTTCACGTCGTCGGCCAGCACGCCGTCGCCGATGTCGTCGACGCGCCGGGAGAAGGCGTAGAGCGCCGACATGGCGCGCCGCTTGGGCGCAGGCAGCAGCCTGATGCCGTAGGCGAAGTTCCGTGCCTGCTGTCCGGTGACGGTCTCGCAGTAGCTGTAGGCGGCGAGTACCGGTGCGGACACAGGTGTGGGAGAGTCCACGGTCCGGATCACCCCTCTCCTCGCAGAGTCACGCCCACCTCACGCAGCAACCGGCCCTTGCCGGGCTTGGGCGGGCCGGGAAGTACGTCGTATTCGGCGGCGGCGATCGCAGCGATCGCCGCCCTTCCCCCCGCCACGAACCCCGCGAGCAGCAGCTTCAACCTGCCGTGGACGCTACCCACCAGGGGGGCGCCTTCATTCAGGAGATCGCGGGCGCGTTGTGCTTCGTATGCAACCAGAGCACGCACCGATGCGCCCGCGGTTTTCCTGGCGAGATCCGCCTCCTGGACATGAAAGCGCTTCATGTCCACGGCGGGCAGATAAATCCGGTCGCGGCCGAGGTCCTCGGCCACGTCCTGGAGGTGTTCGACGATCTGGAGTGCGGTACAGATCGCGTCCGAGAGGCGGATCCGCTCGGGGGTCGAGGTGCCGGTGACGGCGAGGACCAGGCGGCCGACGGGGTTGGCGGACAGCTCGCAGTAGGCGAGCAGGTCGTCGTAGGTCTCGTACCGCCTGACGAGCTGGTCCTGGCGGTTGGCGGCGATCAGCCCGAGGAACGGCTCGGGGGCCAGGTCGCGGCGGCGGACCGTGACCTGGAGGCGGCGCAGCAGGGGGTGGTGCGGGGTGCCGTCGAAGACACGGCCCAGGTCGGCCTCGAAGGCGTCCAGGAAGACCAGGCGGTTTTCGGCCTCCTCCGGGGACACCCCGAGCAGCCGGGCGTCGGCGCCGCCGGGGGCCAGGTCGCCGTCGCCGATGTCGTCGACGAGACGGGCGAAGCCGTACACCGCCATCAGATCGTCACGCCAGGCCCTCGGCAGGAAGAACGGGGCCACCGGGAAGTTCTCGTCCGCGGCCTTGTCCAGGGTGCCTCGCTCGGCGTCTCCGGTGCGCGCCCGGGTGGCCGCGGTCACCGTTCGCTGCCCGGGGCCGGGACGGCGTGGCCTGCGTTGAGCTGGGGAGTTTCCGTAGCCATTGCCGTCACATCTCCCGTTCTACACTGCCGACCCAATACACACTATTTCGGACACGCCGCCCAGCAATCCACGGGGCGGCCCGGCCGAGGGTGTCGCGCATTATCGCCCCACTTGCCGCTTTCCGGGACCGGTACAGCTTACGTTGTACAACGCATCGAGGTTCGTCGGGGTGTCCCGCAGATCACAACAACACACCGATTGGCTTCAAGATTCCTTGGGCGGCCCGGAGTTGACGTTTCCTTTGCAGACGCCGGGCCCCGCCGGAAAGGTTCCGGCGGGGCCCGGGGACTACTGGGCTACTTGCCCGTGAACTTCTCGTACTCCTTGAGCACCTCTTCGGTCGGGCCGTCCATGCGCAGCTCACCGCGCTCCAGCCACAGGACCCGGTCACAGGTGTCACGGATCGACTTGTTGTTGTGGCTGACCAGAAACACGGTGCCCGCGTGCTGGCGCAGTTCGCGGATCCGGTCCTCGGACCGCTTGCGGAAGGCCGCGTCACCGGTCGCCAGCGCCTCGTCGATCATGAGGACGTCGTGGTCCTTGGCCGCGGCGATGGAGAACCGCAGCCGGGCCGCCATGCCGGAGGAGTAGGTGCGCATCGGCAGGGTGATGAAGTCGCCCTTCTCGTTGATGCCGGAGAAGTCGACGATCTCCTGGTAGCGCTCCTTGATCTCCTCGCGGGACATGCCCATCGCGAGCCCGCCGAGGATGACGTTGCGCTCGCCGGTGAGGTCGTTCATCAGGGCCGCGTTGACGCCGAGCAGCGAGGGCTGCCCGTTCGTGTAGACCCTGCCCCGCTCGGCGGGCAGCAGGCCGGCGATGGCGCGCAGCAGGGTGGACTTGCCGGAGCCGTTGGAGCCGATCAGGCCGATCGCCTCGCCCCGGTAGGCGACGAAGGAGACCCCGCGCACGGCGTGCACCTTGCGGACGCCCCGGGTCGTGTCGTCGGAGCCGCGTTTGACGATGCGGCTGAGGGCGGCCGTCGCGCTGCCCTTGCCGGACTTGGCGCCGTTGACGCGGTAGACGATGTGCACGTCCTCCGCGATGACGGTGGGGATCCGCTCTCCCTGGTTCTGCTCCGTGTCGTTCAGCTCAGCCACGGCCGTACCGCTCCTCCGCCTTCCAGAAGTACACGAACCCGCCGGCGAAGACGACCAGCGCCCAGGACAGGGCGATGGCCCAGACGTGCGGCGGGAGGTTCTCGGAGCCGTAGCCGTCGATGAGCGCGAAGCGCATCAGGTCCATGAAGACGGCCGCGGGGTTCACCTGGAGGAGCAGACGCGCCCACTCCGGCCGGTGCTCCATCATCTTGCTGATGGAGAACATCACACCGGACGTGTACATCCAGGTACGCAGCACGAACGGCATCAGCTGGGCCAGGTCCGGCGTCTTGGCGCCCAGCCGGGCCACGATCATCGCCAGACCGGTGTTGAAGAGGAACAGCAGCACCAGGATCGGCAGGACCAGCAGCCAGGACAGGCCCGGGGTGGTACCGAAGCCGATCACCACGGCGATCATGACGATCATCGAGAACAGCAACTGCTGGAGCTGCTGGAGCGCGAAGGAGACCGGCAGCGCGGCGCGCGGGAAGTGCAGCGCGCGCACCAGGCCGAGGTTGCCGGAGATCGCGCGGACGCCCGTCATGATCGAGCTCTGCGTGAAGGTGAAGGTGAAGACGCCCGTGACCAGGAACGGGATGTATATGTCCTGGGACATGCCACGGCTGGCGTGCAGGATGACGCCGAAGATGAAGTAGTACACGGCCGCGTTCAGCAGCGGCGTGGCCACCTGCCAGAGCTGGCCGAGCTTGGCCTGGCTGTACTGGGCGGTGAGCTTCGCCTGCGAGAAGGCGAGGACGAAGTGCCGGCGTCCCCAGAGCTGGCGTACGTACTCGACGAGCGAGGGACGTGCGCCGCTCACCGTGAGCCCGTACTTGGCGGCCAGCTGCGCCGCCGTGAGGCCCTCGTCGGGCGACGGCACCGCGCTCACCGCGATTCCGACGTCATGCGTTGTCTCACTCAAGGGTGGAAGCCTTCGTCCTCAGATTCGTCTTACGTTCGTCTTACGAAATTGTGCTACCGGAGGTGACACGTATCCGCCATGGGACACGCTGCCGGGGATGTCCGCGCGCCGGACACCCCGGAAACGCGGACACGCACCTTCGAGCTTCTCAGATCACCGGGGGACGGCCCAGTCGCGTGAGCCGCCACACGGTGCGCCACCGCATGGGCCGACGGGGTCCGCACGGGGTGGTCCAGCCCTCCCGGAAGCCGGCGAACCAGGCGTGCAGGGCCGGGCGCGAGGGGCGGCGCACGAGGGTCAGCAGCATCCAGACCCCGAGGTAGACGGGGACCAGGGGGGCGGGCAGGTTGCGGCGCGCCAGCCACACCCGGTTGCGGGCGACCATCCGGTGGTAGACCGCGTGCCGGGAGGGGGCGGTCGTGGGGTGGTACAGCACCATGTCGGAGCGGTAGTCGATCATCCAGCCGGCGTCCAGGGCCCGCCAGGCCAGGTCGGTCTCCTCATGGGCGTAGAAGAACTCGTCCGGCAGGCCGCCGACCTCGGCGAGGACCTGGGTGCGGACGGCGTTGGCGCCGCCGAGGAAGGTGGTGACCCGGGAGGAGCGCATCGGGTCGGAGGCCCGCAGCCTCGGCACGTGCCGGCGCTGGGTCTGGCCCGTGTCCGGGTCGGCGATCCGGAAGCTGACGATGCCGAGCCTCGGGTCGTCGGCGAAGGCCTGGCGGCACAGCTCGGCGGTGTCGTGCCCCGGGAGCAGTCCGTCGTCGTCCAGGAAAAGCAGTATGTCGACATCGCGACCGCTGGGGCCGAAGGCCTCTATGCCGACGTTGCGGCCGCCGGGGATCCCGAGGTTCTCCGGCAGCTCCATGGTGCGGACGCCGTCCGGGACCTCCGGGACGGGCGAGCCGTTGCCGACGACGACCACATCGACCGGGTCGCCTTCCTGCTTGGCGACCGAGTCGAGGAGGGCGCGCAGTTCGTCGGGGCGGTTGCCCATGGTGATGACGACCGCGCCGACCTTCAGCCCGGCGCTCACCGCAGCCTGCTCGACGCGAGGACCGAGACCAGGTGCAGCAGGGTCTGCAGCAGCGCGATGCCGGCGAGCACGGCGGTGCCGAGCCGGGTCCAGAAGAGGTCGCCGTGGAAGTGGTCGGCGACGGCCAGCAGCAGGATCAGCAGCGAGGCCTCGATGCCGAGGATCAGCCGGTGGAACCTGAGCAGGGCGGCGGCCCGCCGGGCCAGCGCCATCCCGGAGGACCGCATCTCGGCGGCGGCCTCCTTGACCACCGGCAGCCCGGCCTGGTGCCGGGCGACGCCGACCAGGTCGGTCTCGGCCTTGATCAGGATCGCGCCGAGCGCGCCCAGGGTGCCGAGGAAGGCCCACAGCCAGTCGATACGGCCGCTGCCGAACAGGTCGGCGGCGCGCAGCCCGAGGCCCACCAGGACGGCGGCGTCGGTGAGGTAGGCACCGACGCGGTCCAGGTAGACCCCGCCCAGCGAGTACTGCTGCTTCCAGCGGGCGACCTCGCCGTCGACGCAGTCGAGCAGCAGGTACATCTGGACGCAGACCACGCCGAGCACCGCGCCCCAGATGCCCGGCACCAGCAGGGCCGGGCAGGCGAGCACGCCGAAGACGGTCATCAGGTACGTGAGCTGGTTGGGCGTGACCCTGGTGTTCACCAGGTAGCGGTCGACCCGCAGGGACACCTCGCGCATATAGAGGCGCCCCATCCAGTGCTCACCGCTGCGCCGGTCCTTGACCCCGACGGGGTGGACGACCGGACGTAGTTCAGCTACCGATGGCCTTGACATAGTCGGCGTAGAAGTCCTTGATCTGGTGGGTCTTGAGGTCGAGGTGTTCGAGGATGGTGTAGCGGCCGGGCCGGGTCTCCGGGGCGAACTCCACGACCCGGATGAACTCGTCCACGGTGAAGCCGATCTCCTCAGGCAGCACCGGCAGTCCGTGCCGGCGCAGCACATCGGCCATGTACGCGGACTCCTCGTGGGCTCCGCGCAGGTACATCGCGAAGGCCGCGCCGAGCCCGCACTGCTCGCCATGGCTGGCGGCACGCCTCGGGTACAGCAGGTCGAAGGCGTGGTTGATCTCGTGGCAGGCGCCGGAGGACGGGCGGGAGTCGCCCGACACCGACATGGCGATACCGCTGAGCACCAGCGCCTCGGCGAGCACCTGGAGGAAGTCGTTCTCCCCTATGCCGCCGGGGTGGCGCAGCACCGCCTCGCCGGCCTGCCGGGCCATGGCGGCCGCCAGACCGTCGATCTTCTCGCCGTTGACGCGGTGGGACAGTTCCCAGTCCGCGATCGCCGAGATGTTGGAGACGGCGTCCCCGATGCCCGAGCGCACGAAGCGTGCCGGGGCCTCGCGGATGACGTCGAGGTCGATGACGACCGCGATCGGGTTGGGCACGCCGTAGGAGCCGCGGCCCGCGTCGTTGTCGAGGGTGGCGACCGGCGAGCACAGACCGTCGTGCGCGAGGTTCGTCGGCACGGCGACCAGGGGCAGGCCCACCCGCGCGGCCGCGAACTTGCCACAGTCGATGATCTTGCCGCCGCCGAGGCCGACGACCGCGTCGTAGCGGCCTGCCTTGATCTCGCCGGCCAGCCGGATCGCGTCGTCGAGGGTGCCGCCGCCGACCTCGTACCAGGTGGCACCGGGCAGGCTCGGCGAGACGCGCTCGCGCAGCTTGGCGCCGGAGCCGCCGCTGACGGCGACGGCGAGCCGGCCGGAGTGCGAGATGCGCTCGTCGGCGAGCACGCCCGCCAGGTCGTCGAGGGCACCCGGGCGGATGTCGACGACGACCGGCGAGGGGATCAACCTGGTCAGTACTGGCACGCGATCTCCCGTCCCCGGGCGAGATCGTCGTGGTTGTCGATCTCGACCCACCGGACGTCGCCGATGGGGGCCACGTCGATCCGGAAGCCGCGGTTGACCAGCTCCTGGTAGCCGTGCTCGTAGAACTGCTGCGGGTCGCTCTCCCAGACCGTCTTCAGCGCGTCGGCGAGCTCGGGGGCCGCGTCGCCCTCGATGAGGGTGACGCCGATGTACTCGCCGGTGGCCTCGGCGGGGTCCATCAGCTTGGTGATCTTCGTCATGCCCTTGCCGGCGCCGACGACGACCTTCATCTCCTCGTCGGCGAGGTCCTTGACCGTGTCCAGCGCCAGGATGATCCTCTTGCCCTCCCCGCGGGCGGCCAGCAGCGTCTTCTCGACGGAGACCGGGTGCACGGTGTCGCCGTTGGCGAGGATCACGCCGTCCTTGAGGGCGTCACGGCCGCACCACAGGGAGTAGGCGTTGTTCCACTCCTCGGCCTTGTCGTTGTCGATGAGGGTGAGCTTGAGGCCGTACTTCGCCTCCAGGGCCGCCTTGCGCTCGTACACGGCCTCCTTGCGGTAGCCGACGATGATCGCGACCTCGGTCAGGCCGATCTCGGCGAAGTTGCCGAGGGTCAGGTCGAGCACCGTGATCGAGTCCTCTATCCCGGCAGGCCCCACCGGCACCAGTGCCTTGGGCAGGCTGTCGGTGTAGGGGCGCAGACGCCGTCCGGCGCCGGCCGCCAGCACGAGGCCGATCATGCGGGTTCTCCTTCATCGTGTACGGCGGGCGCCCCTGCGGACACCCAGAAGCGGATGCTCTCGACGAGCACCAGCCCGGCCACGACCACGGCCAGGACCGTGAGCGCGACCTTGAACTGCGTGGCGGTGAGCACCGCGGCCACGACGGTGACCAGCAGCGTTCGCCCCTCCTGCCCCCCGGCGGCGCGTACCAGCCAGGCCGGCGGCGCCCCGGCGTTGCCGCGGATGCGGTACACCGTGTCGTAGTGATGGTAGGCGACGGCGGCCACCAGGCCGAAAGCCGCGGGAAGGGTTCCGTTCACCCCGGATTTGCTTGCGAGGACGAGAACGGTGCCGTATTCGGCGGCCCGGAACAAGGGCGGGACCAGCCAGTCGAGGGCGCCCTTGAGCGGGCGGGCGAGGGCCTGGCCGGAGGTCAGGACGTAGACGACGGCGCCCACCACCGGCGCCCAGGTCACGCCTGAGAAAAGAGACACGGTGAGAACCGCCACTCCGGCGAGCGTCACCAGGAGCGGGGAGCCGAGCGGGGCGGGCATCGCACGGGAGACGAATCCGGCGAGCGGGCCGTTGTCGGCCAGGTCGGCCAGCGCCTTCGTCGCCCGGTCGGTCCTCGTGGCCTTGCGGGTCAGTGAGCGCAGCACCCGCCCGGCCGTGGTGTACGTCGCCGCGAGGGCGCAGCCGACCAGCAGCACGTAGAAGGTGATCCGCGGGGTCGTCACCGCGGTCAGGACGGCTATGAGGGCCCACCGTTCGCCGATGGGCAGGACTATCATCCGGCGCACCCAGACCGTCCAGCCGACGCTGTCGAGCCGGTCGGAGAGGGCCGCGGTGGGGCTGGTGTTGGCGGTGGCGTCGTGGTTCGCCTCGTTGAAGGAGAAGTCGACCACGTGCCGGCAGGTCTGCAGGATCATCGCGCCGAGGGCGAGGGCCCATACGTCGTCGCCGCCCCGGGCCGCGCCGAGGGCGAGGCCGGCGTAGTAGGCGTACTCCTTGGCCCGGTCGAAGGTGGCGTCCAGCCAGGCGCCGAGCGTGGAGTACTGCAGGGAGTAGCGGGCGAGCTGGCCGTCGGTGCAGTCCAGGACGAAGGACGCGATGAGCAGCACGCCCGCTGCGACGAACCCGGCGCGGGTGCCGGTGGCCGCGCAGCCCGCCGCGATCAGGGCGGTGAGCAGGGAGGCGGTGGTGACCTGGTTGGGGGTCAGTCCGCGCCGCGCGCACCAGCGGGCGAGGTAGCGGGAGTACGGGCTGATGAAGAAGGTGGTGAAGAAGCCGTCGCGGGACTTCACGGCCGACTTCAGGCGTACGGCCTCGTCGTCGACGGCGGAGACGGCCTGCCGTGCCTCGTTGCGGGCCTGCGGGTCGGCGGGGACGGCGGCGACCAGACTGCCCAGCTCGGGGCGGTGCACGTCGGCGTCCAGGGCGGTGACGAGGCCGTCGACGGCCAGGTCGGTGCCGCCGGCGGCAGCCTCCCGGGCCAGCGCCCCGCTCAGCGCCTGACGGCCGGCCGGCTGGGCGGTGACGGCGCCGGGGATCGCGGCGAGCGGGAAGCGCGGGTCGGTGAGGCCGAGGCGCAGGGCGTGCACATGGCCGACGAAGCGGGCGTCGACGACGGCGACCCGCCGGTCGGCGGGCACGGCCGCGAGGAGGGCCGCGGTGTCGGCGCTGTCCGAGGCCGTGCGCACCTCGAAGCCGAGCGCCCGCAGATCGCTCTCCAACGACGATCCTGGGACCGGCTGGCCGGTGACGATGGCGGTCGGCAACCGAACTCACTCCCTGGGTGCCGGCGCGCGGGCGCCGGTCTGCTGCGTGGTGGGGCGCGGATTGCCCGGTGGCCCCCGGGCGGCATTCGGCAGAGGCTATCTGATGGTGGGGACTGCTTGTTCACCGGCCGTTCACGGCACGGACGACCCACTCTGCCCCGGCCTTTGCCGAGATCATCATCCGTGATGCGGGCCCCGGCCCACAAACCGCGCTCACAGAACGGGCATTGAGGACATGGCCCCATACAGCTCGGACGGGCGCCGACCGACCACCCGGAATGCCCGCCCGCTCACGACGGGTAACTGAGGGTGCCCTGACCTGGCATTCGTTTCCGCAGGTCAGGGCATATGACAACGGTGTTCACTGCCGCGTTGCCGGATACCCCCCACCCGTAGTTCACTGTGATCCCGGGCGGAACTCAGGAGGCGCATCTCATGGGGGCAGGGCACGACCACGGCCACACGCACACCCATGCGCCGGCCACCGGCACGGCCGCGGCGGCCTATCGCGGGCGGCTGCGGGTGGCGCTCGCCATCACCCTCGGGGTGATGGTGGTCGAGATCGCCGGCGGCCTGCTGGCCGACTCGCTCGCGCTGATCGCGGACGCGGCCCACATGGCCACCGACGCGCTGGGTCTCGGCATGGCGCTGCTGGCGATCCACTTCGCCAACCGTCCGGCGAGCACCAACCGCACCTTCGGCTACGCCCGCGCCGAGATCCTGGCCGCCCTGGCCAACTGTCTGCTGCTGCTCGGTGTCGGCGGCTATGTGCTGTACGAGGCGGTCCAGCGGTTCGTGACGCCCGCGGACACGCACGGCGGCCAGATGATCGCGTTCGGCCTGATCGGCCTGGTCGCCAACATGATCTCGCTCACGCTCCTGGTGCGCGGCCAGCAGGAGAGCCTGAACGTGCGCGGCGCCTTCCTGGAGGTGGCGGCCGACGCGCTGGGCTCGCTGGCGGTGCTGATCTCGGCCGTGGTGATCCTGACCACCGGCTGGCAGGCGGCCGACCCGGTCGCCTCGCTGGTCATCGGCCTGATGATCGTGCCGAGGACGGTGAAGCTGCTGCGCGAGACGCTGGACGTCCTGCTGGAGGCGGCGCCCAAGGACGTGGACATGGCGGAGGTGCGCTCGCACATCCTGGCGCTGGACGGCGTACTGGACGTCCACGATCTGCACGCCTGGACGATCACCTCGGGGCTGCCGGTGCTGTCGGCGCACGTGGTGGTCCGCTCGGAGGTGCTGAGCGCCATCGGCCACGAGAAGATGCTGCACGAGCTGCAGGGCTGCCTCGGCCACCACTTCGACGTGGAGCACTGCACCTTCCAGCTGGAGCCGGGCGGGCACGCCGAGCACGAGGCCCGGCTCTGCCACTGACCGCGCCGCGGTCCGCCCCTCGGGCCACCGGAACGCACCGGTCCGGGCTCCCCCGGCGTCCTTGTGTTCGACACCCCCGGACGGTTCCCGTTCGCACCCGTAGGGCACGATCAACTACCGGGTCCCTCTTCCGGCGTGCCCGTGCCGGGAAGTGCCGGGAGTGTCGGATTCGTACGGCAGACTTGGTACGAAGACCGAGGCGAAGGATGGGTATGCCGATCACACCTGCCACCGCGACGCACAGCACGTCGAAGGGCACAACGGACGCGATTTTGCTTGAACTCGTCGACGAGAAGGGTGTGACCATCGGGACCGCGGAGAAGCTGGCCGCGCATCAGCCACCCGGGCAGCTGCACCGGGCGTTCTCGGTCTTCCTCTTCGACGAACAGGGCAGACTCCTGCTCCAGCAGCGCGCGCTCGGCAAGTACCACTCCCCCGGTGTGTGGTCCAACACCTGCTGCGGCCACCCCTACCCCGGTGAGGCCCCCTTCGCGGCGGCGGCCCGCCGCACCTTCGAGGAGCTCGGGGTCTCCCCGTCCCTGCTCGGCGAGGCGGGCACGGTCCGCTACAACCACCCGGACCCGGCCTCCGGACTGGTCGAGCAGGAGTTCAACCACCTTTTCGTCGGCATGGTGCAGGCGCCGCTCTCGCCGGACCCGGACGAGGTCGGGGAGACCGCCTTCGTGACGGCCGCCGAGCTGACCGAGCGGCACGCCCGGGACCCCTTCTCGTCGTGGTTCATGACCGTGCTGGACGCGGCCCGTCCGGCGGTCAGGGAACTGACGGGCCCCTCCGCGGGTTGGTGAGCGGCCTCACGGCAGCGACGCGGGTTTGAGCGGCAGGGCGGCCCAGATCACCTTGCCGCCGCTCGACGTGTGCTCCACGTCCACGACCCCGCCCGCCTCCCTGGCCACCTCCCGCACCAGCAGCAGCCCGCGGCCACCGGTCTGGCCGTGATCGGCCTCCAGGGCGGTCGGGCGGTAGGGGTGGTTGTCCTCCACCGACACCCGCACCCACTCGGCGCCGACGGCGACCTCGACGGCGAGCACCGGCGACAGCAGCGCCGCGTGCTTGACCGCGTTGGTGACCAGCTCGGAGACGATCAGCAGCAGCCCGTACACCAGGTCCTCCGAGACCGGGACGCCCTGGCGCTGCAGCAGGTCCCGTACGGCGCGCCGCGCCTGCGGGACCGAGGCGTCCACGGCGGCGGCGGTGAACCGCCAGACTCCTTCGTACGGCAGCGGATCCGGCAGCGGAGCACCGCCTCCCTCTGGACGCGGGTCATGCCCGCGCCCGTGGTTCTCCATGGTCCGGTCGCCACCCTCGCGCTCGATTGTCACCACACCACGAGTGTTGGCAACGACCCCCTCCGCACCGGATGACTGAACACAAGTCAGCAACTATCGAACGGTTCTGACCATCGACGCATGACAAGGTCGGTTGTGAGACCGCTCCTGTTCCACGAAAGCCGACTTCGCGCACTATTACGGTTGTACTGCAACACCTGGGGCAGGGCCGCGTCGATCCCCGCCTCCGTCACGCCGATAACATCCCGGCCATGGAGCCCCACCTCTCCCATCAGGTCACCGACGCCGTGGCCACGGTGGTCATCCACCACCCGGTCAAACGCAACGCGATGACCGCGGCGATGTGGCGAGCCCTGCCGCCCCTCCTGGACGAGCTGTCGGCCGACCCGGGCGTCCGGGTCCTCGTGCTGACCGGCGAGGGCGGAACCTTCTGCGCCGGTGCCGACATCTCCACCCTCCAGGGCTCCCCCGCCGAGGCACAGTCCCTCGCCTGCGCCGCCGAGGAGGCGCTCGCCGCGTTCCCCAAGCCGACCCTCGCCGCGGTCCGGGGCCACTGCGTCGGCGGCGGCTCGCAGCTCGCCGCCGCCTGCGACCTCCGGTTCGCCGCGGAGGGCGCCCTCTTCGGCGTGACCCCGGCCAAGCTCGGGATCGTCTACCCGGCCTCCTCCACCCGCCGCCTGGTCTCCCTGGTCGGCCCCGCCACCACCAAGTACCTGCTGTACTCCGGCGAGTTGATCGGCACGGAGCGGGCGTTGCGCACCGGCCTGGTCGACGAGGTGCTGCCCGAGGGCGAACTGGAGGGGCGGGTCGCCGAGTTCACCCGGATCCTGGTCGCGCGCTCCCAGCTGACGCAGGCGGCGGCGAAGGAGTTCGCGAGCGGCCGCACCGACCGCGACGGCCACTGGACGGAGCAGGCGCGCGGCAGCGGCGACACCGCCGAGGGCGTCGCCGCGTTCCTGGAGCGCCGTCAGCCGCGGTTCAGCTGGGCTGTCCCTGGCCGAGGATGAACCGGCTCCTCGAGCGGAGCAGCTCGACGACCTCGGCGGGCGCCTTCTGCGGGGAACCCGCGTCGTAGGGCGGCTGCGGGTCGTACTCGATCCCGAGCTGCACGGCCTGGGCGACGGCGTCTCCGGCGATACGGCCGAGCAGGGCGAGCCCCATGTCGATGCCGGAGGAGACGCCGGCCGCGGTGACGTACTTGCCGTCGGTGACGACCCGCTCCCCCGTCGGCTCGGCGCCGAACGTCCGCAACTCGTCGAGAGCCAGCCAGTGCGAGGTCGCGCGGCGCCCGTCGAGCAGACCGGCGGCGGCGAGCAGCAGGGAACCGGTGCACACGGAGGTGGTCCAGGTGCTGGTGGCGTCGGCGGTGCGGATCCAGTCGAGGAGCGCCCGGTTCCCCATCTGCGGGGTCTGGCCGGGGCCGCCCGGGACGACCAGGACATCGGGGCGGGGCACCTCGGCGCAGGTCTTCTCGGCGACCAGGGCGAGGTTCCCGTTGTCGGTGCGGACGGGACCGGCTCGCTCGGCGACGAAGACGACCTCGGAGTCCGGGAGCCGGCCCAGGGTCTCGTACGGCCCCACCGCGTCGAGGGCGGTGAAACGCTCGTAGAGGACGATCGCGATCTGCATGGCTCTCCTAATCGGGTCAACCGACGGGTGCCGGCCGGAATCTGCGCCGGTATTCGGCGGGTGTCGTGCCGAGGGCCTTGAGGAAGGCGCGGCGCATCGCCTCGGGCGTGCCGTAGCCGCTGGCCCGGGAGACCTCCTCGACGCCGTCGCCGGTGTCCTCCAGGAGCCGGCGGGCGTGTTCCAGCCGTACCCGGTCGACGTACCGGCCGGGCGTCATGCCGGTCTCGGCCTGGAAGGCGCGGGCGAAGTGGCGGGGCGAGAGGGCGGCGCGGGCGGCCAGCGCCTCGACACCGAGCTCGCCGTCCGGATGCTCACTGATCCACCGCTGGACCTCCCGCAGCGGTTCACGCTGTGCGGTCTGGGCGGCGAGCTGCACGCTGAACTGGGCCTGGTTGCCGGGCCTGCGCAGGAACACCACCAGGTGCCGGGCGACGGTGAGCGCCACGTCCCGGCCCAGGTCCTCCTCGACGAGGGCGAGCGCCAGGTCGATGCCGGAGGTGACGCCGGCCGAGGTGGCGACCCGGCCGTCCCGGACGTAGATGGGGTCGGGGTCGACGTCGACGGCCGGATGGTCGCGGGCCAGCTTGTCGCAGTACGCCCAGTGGGTGGTGACCCGGTGGCCGTCCAGGAGTCCGGCCGCGGCGAGCAGGACGGCGCCGGTGCAGACGGAGACGAGCCGTCCGGTGCGCGGCCCGTATTCGTGCAGCCAGTCGACCAGGGCCGGGTCGTGGCGCCGGGTGCCCTGTCCGCCGGGCACGAGGAGCGTGTGCGGCTCGGACGCCTCGGCCAGGGCCGTGTCCGGTACGACGGTCAGCCCGCTGGAGGTGCGCACGGGCGCGCCGTCCAGGGAGGCCGTACGGATGCGGTAGCTGCCCGGAGTCTGGGCCTCGGCGCCCATGAAGACCTCCACGGGGCCGGTGACGTCGAGGCTCTGGACACCGTCGAAGAGGACGACGAGAACGGTTCGCTGCGTCATGTCATCGATTCTTCGCGGGCGCGGCGATGGCCGCAATGACGAACTTCCCACCTTTTCCGCCATGGAGCACCGAACACTTCGGCGTCGGGTCGGACAGGACACTGGAGTCCGTACCGACCAGTCGGTAACGTGCTCGCCATGACCACTGCCGTCCTGGAGCCGCGCGCCGGCCGCCGCTGCCACACCCTGCTCAACTCCCTGCACGCGACCCACTTCTTCAGCCCCGAGCTGGCCGAAGAACTGGCCGCACTCGGGGTCACCCACCCGCGGGCCGTCAACTTCGCGGTGCGGGCCGCCGCGTTGGGGCCGGTCGGGCCCGGCACGGTGACGGCCACGTTCTACAACTACAAGTACGAACTGGTGGCCCGGCACGTCCCGGCCGTCTGGGAGATCGCGTCGCCCGGCGACGTCCTCGCCGCACGCGCGCGTGCCGTCGACGCCTCCCTGCGGCGGCTGCTCGGCGCGGACGCGGTGGCCTCCGACGAGATGGCCGAGGCCGCGCGGCTGGCGCTGCGCGCCACCGAGGCCTGCTCCCGCCCCGGCCGCCCGCTGTACGCGGCGCACGCGGACCTGCCGGTGCCCGAGGAGCCCCACCTCGCCTACTGGCACGCGACCACGCTGCTGCGCGAGCACCGCGGCGACGGGCACCTCGCGGTACTCGTCGCGGCCGGTCTCGACGGGCTGGAGGCGGTGGTGACCCACACCGCGACCGGCAAGGGCATGAACCCCAAGTGGGTGCTCGCCACGCGGGGCTGGAGCCAGGACGACTGGGACGCGACGGTGGCACGGCTGCGGGAGCGCGGGCTGCTCGACGCGGCGGGCGAGCTGACCGAGGCCGGAGCGGCCCTGCGGGCGGAGATCGAGACGGAGACCGACCGGCTGGACCGGGCGCCGTACGAGCATCTGGGGGCCGGCGGGGTGGCCCGGCTGACCGAGCTGGCGAAGGGGTTCGCGGGAGCGGCCCTCGCCGCGGGCGCCTTTCCGGCGGATCTGGTCGGCAAGGGGTGAAAGCGGTCGGCTGAGCGCCCGCGCGGCGACTTCGTGTCGCGGAAGGGTGCCCTGGGCCCCGGTTGTCGGTGTCACCTGCCACAATTGCCGCGCAACCTCAGTGGAGAAGGCGGTACGGGATCGTGACGACACCCGGGTCCCTGGTTCCAGGGTCCATCGAAGGCAGGATCGCCGAGGAGCTCGGCGTACGGGAGCGGCAGGTCAAGGCTGCCGTGGAGTTGCTCGACGGCGGTTCGACGGTGCCCTTCATCGCCCGCTACCGCAAGGAAGCGACCGAGATGCTCGACGACGCGCAGCTGCGCACGCTCGAGGAGCGGCTGCGCTATCTGCGGGAGCTGGAGGAGCGCCGGACGGCGATCCTGGAGTCGGTGCGCGAGCAGGGCAAGCTCACCGAGGAGCTGGAGGCGCAGATCCGGGGCGCCGAGACCAAGGCGCGGCTGGAGGACATCTACCTGCCGTACAAGCCGAAGCGGCGGACCAAGGCGCAGATCGCGCGGGAGGCCGGCCTGGAGCCGCTGGCCGAGGGGCTGCTCGGCGACGCGACGGTGGATCCGGCGGCCGCGGCCGCCGCGTTCGTGGACGCCGACAAGGGCGTCGCCGATCCGCAGGCCGCCCTGGAGGGTGCCCGCGCGATCCTCACCGAGCGGTTCTCGGAGGACGCCGACCTCATCGGTGAGCTGCGCGAGCGCATGTGGGTGCGCGGCCGGCTCGCCGCGAAGGTACGGGACGGCAAGGAGGAGGCGGGCGCCAAGTTCGCCGACTACTTCGACTTCGCCGAGCCGTTCACCGAGCTGCCCTCGCACCGCATCCTGGCGATGCTGCGCGGCGAGAAGGAAGAGGTCCTCGACCTCGTCCTGGAGCCGGAGGAGCCGGTCGAGGGGCCGTCGTCGTACGAAGGCATCGTCGCCCACAGGTTCGGGATCACCGACCGGGGCCGGCCGGCCGACAAGTGGCTGACCGACACGGTCCGCTGGGCCTGGCGCACCCGCCTCCTCGTCCACCTCGGCATCGATCTGCGGCTGCGGCTGCGTACGGCGGCCGAGGACGAGGCGGTCGACGTCTTCGCGGCGAACCTGCGCGACCTGCTGCTCGCCGCCCCGGCCGGCACGCGCGCGACGCTGGGCCTGGACCCCGGCTTCCGTACCGGCGTGAAGGTCGCCGTCGTCGACGCGACCGGCAAGGTCGTCGCCACCGACGTCATCTACCCGCACGTCCCGGCCAACAAGTGGGACGAGGCGATCGCCAAGCTCGCCCGCCTCGCCAAGGAGCACGCGGTCGACCTGATCGCGATCGGCAACGGCACGGCCTCCCGCGAGACCGACAAGCTCGCCGGTGAACTCATCACCAAGCACCCGGAGCTGAAGCTCACCAAGGTGATGGTGTCCGAGGCGGGCGCGTCCGTGTACTCGGCGTCCGCGTTCGCCTCCCAGGAGCTGCCGGACATGGACGTGTCGCTGCGCGGCGCCGTCTCCATCGCCCGCCGGCTCCAGGACCCGCTCGCCGAGCTGGTGAAGATCGACCCGAAGTCGATCGGTGTCGGCCAGTACCAGCACGACCTGTCCGAGGTGAAGCTGTCGCGCTCGCTGGACGCGGTGGTCGAGGACTGTGTGAACGGCGTGGGCGTCGACGTGAACACGGCGTCGGCCCCGCTCCTGTCCCGGGTCTCCGGCATCACCTCCGGGCTCGCCGAGAACATCGTGGCCCACCGGGACACCAACGGCCCGTTCACCTCCCGCGGCCAGCTGAAGAACGTGGCACGGCTCGGCCCGAAGGCGTACGAGCAGTGCGCGGGCTTCCTGCGCATCCGCGGCGGTGACGACCCGCTGGACGCGTCGAGCGTCCACCCCGAGGCGTACCCGGTGGTACGGCGGATGGTGAAGGAGTCGCACCAGGAGGTGGCCGCGCTCATCGGCAACACGGGCGTGCTGCGCTCGCTGAGGCCGGGTGACTTCGTGGACGAGAAGTTCGGTCTGCCGACCGTCACCGACATCCTCAAGGAGCTGGAGAAGCCGGGGCGCGACCCGCGTCCGGCCTTCAAGACGGCCACGTTCAAGGAGGGCGTCGAGAAGATCTCCGACCTGTCCTCCGGAATGGTCCTGGAGGGGGTCGTCACGAACGTGGCGGCGTTCGGCGCGTTCATCGACGTCGGCGTCCACCAGGACGGTCTGGCGCATGTCTCGGCGCTGTCGAAGACCTTCGTCAAGGACCCGCGGGACGTGGTGAAGCCGGGCGACATCGTCAAGGTGAAGGTCCTCGACGTGGACGTCCCGCGCAAGCGGATCTCGCTGACGCTGCGGCTGGACGACGAGGCGGCGCCGCAGGGCGGCGGCGGCCGGCAGGGCGAGGGCGGCGAACGGCGCCAGCGCGGCGGGCGTCCGCCGCAGCAGCGGCAGCAGGGCGGCGGGCGTGGCGGCCAGGGCCAGGGTCAGGGCGGCGGTGCGCGGCAGGCGCCGGCGCCGGCCAACAGTGCGATGGCTGACGCGTTGCGCCGGGCCGGGTTGCTGGACGGCGGGAAGAAGGGGAAGCGCTGACCTTCCCCTCCGGGGGTCGTGGGGACCTGCGGGTCCGTTGTGGCTGGTCGCACAGTTCCCCGCGCCCCTGAGGGGCGCGTCACACGTAGCCGCGCCGTTGGACGAAGCCGAGGGCGAGGCCGCCCAGTGGGACGTTGAGCCAGAACGTGAGCAGCCGGTAGACCAGGACCGCCGAGGTGGCCGGGCCGGCCGGCACGCCGAGCGCGGTCAGGCCCGCGATGAGGCCCGCTTCGAGCGCACCGAGCCCGCCGGGGACCGGGGCCGCGTTGGCGAGCAGGCGGGCCGCCATGTAGGCGGCGCCGAGCTGGACGAAGGGCAGGTCACCGCCGAGCGCGTGGAGGCTGAGGGCGAGTCCGACGACCTGGACGAGCGGCAGGCCGAACATGCCGACGACGCCGAGGGCGAGTTTCGCGGGATCGGCGGCGATCCCGGTCAGCGTCGATCCGGCCGCGCGCAGGAACGGCCAGACCTTCTCGCGCAGGAAGCGGCGGCCCGGCGGGGTGACGCCGAGCAGCCCTCCGGCGGCCAGCACCACGGCGATCACGGGCAGGGCGTACGACCCGGCGGGCAGTTCCAGGTGCACCCCGCCGTGGCGCTGTCCGGCGGCGGCGAAGAACACGGTGGCGACCACGACGTTGGAGACCGCGCCGGCCAGACTCTGCAGCCCGACGGAGGCCGTCGCCGCGCCGGTCTCGATCCCCGTCTTCTGCAGGAAGCGCAGGTTCAGCGCCATGCCGCCGACATTGCCGGGGGTGATCCGGTTCAGGAAGGAGCTGGCGAACTGCACCTGGTACGTGGCCCGGAACGGCAGCCGCCCGGGGATGGTGCCGAGTTGCAGACAGGTCGAGAAGGCCTGGGAGACGAAGGTGACGGGGACGACCGCGAGCAGCCACCACCAGTTCGCGTCACGCAGCGCGTGGACCGCGGCCGGGGCGTTGGCGAGCTGCGGCAGCACGAGATGGAGTACCAGGAACGCGCCGGCCAGGCCCAGGACGCTCTGCCAGGTGAACCGGGCGAGCCGGGCCGGCTTGGCGGCCGGGGCGTCGCATGCCGTGCGTACCTCGGCGGCGAGGTCGTGCATCAGGTTCGGCCGTCCGCCGGGGCGCAGGGTGCGGCGCCGGGCGCCTGCCGCGGCTTCCCGGGCGCGAGCCTGGTCGTAGCGGGCCACCTCGCGGCGCGCGGGACCGATCAGGGCGAGCGGTTGCAGATACGGCAGCGCGCTCGTCAGCCGTTCCCGGCCGAGGCCGGCCAGTGCGCACGCCGTGGCGCGGACCGGTCCGACGCGTACGGCGGTGGTGGCGAGCAGTTCCGCGACATCGCTGCCCAGCGTCTCGGGCGGCGCGTTCAGCTGCGCCCGCGCGAACGCGGTGAGCCGGGGCCCGCCGTCCGGTTCGACGAGGATGTGCTGGAGGCGCAGCGCCCGGTGCGCCAGGCGGTGTTCCTGGATGCGGGCCACGGCCGCCCACACCCCGCCGAGCAGCGTGTCGGTCAGTTCCTCGGCGGGGAGCGCGGACAGCGGCCGGGCGTCCTGCCCGACGGTCACCACGACCGCCCCGCCGCCGGTCACCGGGTAGGCGATGACCGGTTCGGCGACCCGGGCACCGGTGCGGGCGGCGAAGACCAGCATGAGCAGTTCGTGCTCGGCGGCGCCGAGCGGTGTCTGCTCGCCGGGGTCGGCCGGGTGCCGCAGCAGGGTGCGCCGGGCGAGCCGGTGGAACAGGTCGCGGTTGCGGTCCTCGGCGGCGAGGGCGCGTACGGTCAGCCGCGCGCCCTCGGTGGTCTCCGCGTCGTAGAGGAGGCCCTCACCGGGGAGTTGACGGTCCGCCGGGAGTTCGTGGAGGGCGGCGAGCGGGATCCCGCAGGCGACGAGGGCGTCGGCGACGGCCTGGGCCGGCGGGCGGTCGGCCGGGCCGCCGGCGAGCAGCAGGACGGCCGATCCCGCGGTGCCGCCGACGACGAGCGCCCCGAACGCGTCCAGCGGGACGAGCGAGGCCGCCAGCACACCGAGCGCGGCGCACCCGACGGTCAGGGCCCACAACGCCCGCCGCCACGGCCGTGCCAGCCAGGGGCCCGCGGCGACGACCGCCGAGGCGCAGGCCGCCAGGTACACGGCCGACGGCCAGCCCGCGTGCAGCAGTCCACCGCGGCCGACGAGCACCTCCGGCCATGACTCGGGTCTGCTCTCGGCCAGCGCGACCCGGGTGAGCGCCCAGCCGACGGCCGCGCCCAGGGCCGCGGCGGGCAGCACCCTGGACACCGCGTCGAACCGCCGCCGTACGACGAGGACGACCAGGGCCGCCAGTGGCGCGAGCATGGCGATCACCTGAAGGGTGCCGACCAGTCCGTCGCGCAGGTCCGGCGGCAGCGCGGTGGCCGCGGAGAGCAGGCCCTGCTGCGCCCGGCGGGCGAAGTCGCGGGTGGCGACCGCCAGCAGCACCGTCGCCGCGAGGGCGGCCAGGGAGACCAGCAGCCGCAGCAGGTCGGCGGCGCGGCGCACGTCGCGCGGCGGCCGGGCGTGGACGACGGGTGCCGCCGCGCCGTCCTCGGCCGCGCCCACGATGTCCGAGGACAGGAGGATGCCGTGCCGGTCGGTCATGTCCCGCCGCCGGCGGGGAGGCGAGGACGGCCCATGCGCGGACTCCTTCGGGCACAGGTCCGGCTCGCCCGGACGCCCGCCCATGGTTCCATGCGGCCGCGGTCCGCGCTTCGGTCAGATGACTGTACGCAGACACAGTTGTCCCGACGGTTCAGGTGCCCGCGGGCGGCCCGGCGGTGCCGTTCATCCGGGCGCGGTTCTCCGCGAGCAGTTCCTGGACGCGCCGTTCGACCTCCACGGGGTCGACGCCGAGTGCACGGCCCATGTGGATGGACCACACCTCCGAGCGGACGTTCGTCTCGAAGTCCAGGTCGGCCCGGACGTTCTCGCGGGCGGCCTGGCGGTTCTGGCTCACCATCACGAAGGTGGAGAGGAAGATCGCCTCCAGGCTGACGATCATGGTGAGCAGTCCGAAGGGGAACGGGTCCCAGATCGCGTCGTCGCCGAACACGCCCTCGTTGCAGACGATCCAGACCGCGAACCACAGCGCGTGCAGATAGACGAACGTCATGGTTCCGGCGAAGGCGGTGATGGCGTCCGCGATCCGGTCCTGGGTTCCGCGCATCCGCGCGACGACGTCCTGTTCGTGCACGATGCGGACTGACGGCCGTTTCGGCGATGCGCTCATGGGCTTCTCCCTGCCTGGTGATCCGCGTCGGGTCGCAGCGTACGGGGAGGGCGGCGAGAGCGCGGCAGGGAGTGCCGGGTTCGGTTGAGCGGCGGGTGCGGGTCGGTTGTCAGCGTTCCGACACTTTGCCCGCCTCGACCTCCAGGCGGCGGGTCACCCGGATCGCGTCCAGCATGCGGCGGTCGTGGGTGACCAGGAGGAGCGTGCCCTCGTAGGTGTCGAGGGCGGACTCCAGTTGTTCGATCGCGGGCAGGTCGAGGTGGTTCGTCGGCTCGTCCAGGACGAGGAGGTTGACGCCCCGGCCCTGGAGCAGCGCCAGCGCCGCACGGGTCCGCTCTCCCGGTGACAACGTCGCCGCGGAGCGCAGGACGTGGTCCTGCTTGAGGCCGAACTTGGCGAGCAGGGTGCGGACTTCGACCGGCTCGGTGTCCGGGACGGCCGCGCAGAAGGCGTCCAGCAGGGCCTCGGTGCCGTGGAAGAGCTTGCGTGCCTGGTCGACCTCGCCGACGACGACTCCGGAGCCGAGCGCGGCGTGCCCCGCGTCCAGCGGCACCCGGCCCAGCAGGGCGGCCAGGAGCGTCGACTTGCCGGCCCCGTTCGCGCCGGTCACCGCGACCCGGTCGGCCCAGTCGATCTGCAGGGAGACCGGCCCGAAGGTGAAGTCACCACGCCGTACTTCCGCGTCCCGCAGGGTGGCCACCACGGCGCCGGAGCGCGGGGCCGCCGCGATCTCCATGCGCAGTTCCCACTCCTTGCGCGGCTCCTCGACGACGTCGAGGCGTTCGATCATGCGCTGGGTCTGGCGGGCCTTGGCGGCCTGCTTCTCGCTGGCCTCGCTGCGGAACTTGCGGCCGATCTTGTCGTTGTCGTTGCCCGACTTGCGCCGGGCGTTCTTGACGCCCTTGTCCATCCAGGAGCGCTGCATCTGGGCGCGGTCCTGGAGGGCGGCCTTCTTGTCGGCGTACTCCTCGTAGTCGTCGCGGGCGTGCCGGCGGGCCACGTCTCGTTCTTCCAGGTAGGCGTCGTAGCCGCCGCCGAAGAGGTTGATCCGGCCCTGGGCGAGGTCGAGTTCGAGGACCTTGGTGACCGTGCGGGTGAGGAACTCGCGGTCGTGGCTGACGACGACCGTGCCGGCGCGCAGGCCGGTCACGAAGCGTTCGAGCCGTTCCAGACCGTCCAGGTCGAGGTCGTTGGTCGGCTCGTCGAGCAGGAAGACGTCGTAGCGGGACAGGAGCAGGGAGGCGAGGCCCGCGCGGGCCGCCTGGCCGCCGGAGAGGGAGGTCATCGGCTGGTCGAGGTCGACGGCCAGGCCCAGGGAGTCGGCGACCTCCTCGGCCCGCTCCTCCAGGTCCGCGCCGCCGAGGCCGAGCCAGCGCTCCAGGGCGGTGGCGTACGCGTCGTCGGCGCCCGGCGCCCCGTCGACCAGGGCCTGGGTGGCCTCGTCCATCACGCGCTGTGCCTCGGCGACGCCGGTGCGGCGGGCCAGGAAGGCGCGCACGGTCTCGCCCGGCCGGCGCTCCGGCTCCTGGGGCAGGTGGCCGACGGCCGCGGTCGGCGGGGAGAGCCGCAGCTCGCCCTGCTCGGGCGCGGTGAGTCCGGCGAGCAGCCGGAGCAGCGTGGACTTGCCCGCGCCGTTGGCACCGACCAGACCGATCACGTCCCCGGGCGCGACGACGAGGTCGAGCCGGGAGAAGAGGGAGCGGTCGCCGTGCCCGGCGGCGAGGTTCTTGGCGACGAGGGTGGCAGTCATCAGAACGCCGATCCTAATGCGCCCGTGAGCACGCCCTCAGCCGCGTTTCGTTCCCCGGTCAGCGCGCGACGGCCTGCACCAGGACGCTCCCGGAGGTCCGGGCCACGACGTAGGACCCGTCCTTGGCCGCCTTGCCGTCGAGGGGGATGCGGTGGCTGCCCGGTTCCAGGACGCCGTCGAAGAGATCCTGGGAGTGCAGGCGGGAGAGCCGGTCCAGGCGGTACGCCGTGAGCCGGACCCGGCAGGGTGAGGTGACCTCGATGCCGGCCGCGCCGTCGGCGGCGATCAGGTGGGTCAGGCGGCGCTGTGGGAGCGGGCTGCGGTCGAGGGCGTGTTCGATCTGGGCGACGAGGAGGGGGACGATCGGGGCGAGCCCGTCGACGTAGGCGACCTCCACCCCGGCCCGGTCGAACGCCTTGCGTACGGCGGCCCGCTCGGTCTCGCCGACCGTGGGGCCGAAGGCCACGGCGCCGTAGCCGCGAAGCTCCTCGGCGGGGACGCCGTCGGCGTCGCGGGTGATGTCGGCGCCGATGCCGATGGTGCGCAGGGCCGCGGCCAGCTTGGCGAGGAGGGCGACGCGGGCGCCGATCAGCAGGACACGGCGGCCCGGCGGAGGGCCGGAGTCTTCGAGGAGGGCGCCGAGGGCCTCGCGGTACTCGGGGCCGGGGAAACGGAACGGGCCGATGCCGTGGTAGCCGTTGAGCTCCAGGTCGGCGTGTTCGCCGGTCTGCCAGGCGAAGTCCCGCCAGACGTAGTCCTCGCCGTCCCGCTCGATGACCGCGGTGACCGCGCCGCAGGCCAGGTCCTCGCACTCGGGGCAGCCGTAGATGATGTACCGGTCGTCGGGCAGCGGTGCGCCGGACTCCAGCAACAGGCTGCGGACCTGGGCGGTGAAGATCGCGGGCGGGATGTCGGAGGCGAGCGGGGAGACGGCGTCCAGGTCGGAGAGCTGGAACAGCAGCGGGGACCCGTCGACGACGAAGTCCACGAAGTCCCGGTGGACCTGGTAGCCGCCGTCGGCGCGGACGCCGCCGGCGCGCATCGCCGGGGCCAGGCCGAAGGTCGCGTATGCG
The DNA here is from genome assembly GCF_042716195.1 of Streptomyces sp. NPDC058683. Classification (NCBI taxonomy): domain Bacteria; kingdom Bacillati; phylum Actinomycetota; class Actinomycetes; order Kitasatosporales; family Streptomycetaceae; genus Streptomyces; species Streptomyces sp. NPDC058683. The sequence continues at coordinate 234,839 of NZ_JBHXSK010000005.1, read as the reverse complement.
GCAGACATGCTGTGAGTATCCCCAGAGCGGGACCATCTGAGCGCGGCATGACATATTCCGCTACCGTCCGGACATGGACCGTGAGCTGGGTGACGAAGTGATCGTGGTCGGTGGCGGAGTCGTCGGGCTGACCACGGCGGTGGTGCTGGCCGAGGGCGGGCGCCGGGTGCGGGTCTGGGCGCGGGAGAGCGGCGAGCGTACGACCTCGGCGGTCGCGGGGGCGCTGTGGTGGCCCTACCGTATCGAGCCGGAGCGGCTGGTCGGCGACTGGGCGCTCGAATCCCTCGCCGTGTACGAGGAACTGGCGGCGCGGCCGGAGGAGACGGGCGTACGCCTGGTCGAGGGCGTACACGACGGGCTGCGGCTGGACGCGCTGGGGCCGTGGGCGGCGCGGGTGCCGGGGCTGGCCGACACGGACGAAGGGCTCTCGGCGCGCCTGCCGCTGATCGACATGCCGGTCCATCTGGCCTGGCTGCGGGAGCGGTTGGGCAAGGCCGGCGGGACGGTCGAGGAGCGGGAGGTGGGCGGGCTCGGTGAGGTGCCGGCGGCGGTCGTGGTGAACTGCACCGGGCTCGGAGCTCGTTCGCTGGTCCCCGATCCGGCCGTGCGGCCGGTGCGCGGGCAGCTGGTCCTGGTGGAGAACCCGGGGATCAGCACCTGGTACGGAGCCGCCGAGGAGCCCGCAGGGGGACCTGAGGGCGGGTCCGAGGGGAGTGTCTCCACCTACTTCTTCCCGCAGCCCGGCGGGTTGCTGCTCGGGGGTACCGCACAGGAGGACGCCTGGTCCCTGGAGCCGGATCCGGAGATCGCGGCCGGGATCGTGGCGCGGTGTGCGGCGGTGCGGCCGGAGATCGCCGGAGCCCGCGTGCTGGGACACCGGGTGGGGCTGCGGCCGTACCGGGACGCGGTCCGGCTGGAGAGTGAACTCCTGCCGGACGGACGGGTGCTGGTGCACAACTACGGGCACGGCGGGGCCGGGGTCACGGTGGCCTGGGGGTGTGCCCGTCAGGCGGCCGGGCTGGTGGAGCCGGGCCCGGCCGCCTGAACGGTCAGCTCACCGGGACGCGCAGCGCCTTGTGCGGGGCGCGTACGCCGGTCAGGGCGCCCGCCTCGGGAGCGGTCCAGCGCGCGGAGGTCGCGCGGGCGAACGCCGTCGCTCCCCCGACGAGCGGGACACTGGCCGCGGTGCGGGACAGGTCCAGGGTGAGCGTCGGGGTGCTGGACGGCGGATCGATGAGGTCCTTGTCCGTGCCCGCGACGATCAGCGCCAGGCGGTGCCCCTTGGGTACGACATGGTCGGTGGCCGCCAGGTCGAGGGTGATCGTGTACTTCTTGCCCGGGGTGAGCGGGACGCCCTTGCCGGGGTCGGCGTAGGTGCCGAGGTCGGCCCAGCCGCGGCTGAAGACCGTGTAGTCGACGGCCTTGGTCTTGGCCGCGGTCTTCAGGAAGCAGGCGCTGTCACCCGCCGTGCTCTCGCCCCAGCAGGTGCGGTCGGTGAGGGTGGTGATGCCCTCGGCGGCGTCGGCGTAGTCCCGGACGGTGTCCGGGCCGAGGTCGACCAGGACGGCGGTCAGGTGGGCCGTCGAGGTGGTCGGGGCGGCGGTGACGGTGACCTTGGAGGAGCCGGACAGCCGCAGGTCGTGCGTGAGCGGCGCGGTGAGGAAACCGGCCTTGTCGGAGGTCGGGGTGGCGATCTGGGCCGCCCAGTCGGTCTCGCTCTGCTTCGGGTCGTCGGTGAACGTCTCGGTGCCGGAGCTCCGGCTCAGGCCGAGGGTGCCCACACCCGCCTGGGTACCGGCGGCGGGGCGCAGGGTGGTGGCCGCGGTGCCGCGCGGCGGCCAGACGGCGGAGGTCACCCACTGGTCGGGGTGGCGTTCGATATCGGCCATCGGGTCGCGGTCGATGCCGTTGTCGTAGCCGAGGAGTTCATGGTCGAACCAGCGGTGCAGGGTGTCGACCCAGGCGCCGCGCCGGTAGTCGAAGGGGTCGACGTGGCCGGTCTGGGAGAGCCAGATCTTACGCTCGACGCCGTTCTTGGCGAGCGCGTCCCACCACTGGCCGAAGTGCTTGGTGCGGACGTTGAGGTCCTGCATGCCGTGCACGAGGAAGACGCTCGCCTTCACCTTGGAGGCGTCCTTGACGTAGTCCCGTTCGGTCCACAGGCCGGTCCAGTCGCCGGTGCGCGGCGCGCCGTCGACGAGCTTCTGCTGGACGGCGGCGCACTTGGCGTAGGCCGCGTCGCTCTCCACCGCGCCGGCCAGCCAGTCGGGCCCGGAGTCGTAGAGCGGGGCGCCCTGGGCGAAGTAGTAGTCGTACCAGGAGGAGATGGCGCTGATCGGGACGATCGTCTTGAGACCCTTGACGCCGGTGGCGGCGACGCCGTTGGCGATGGTGCCGTCCCAGCTCTTGCCGATCATGCCGGTCTTCCCGTTGGTCCAGCTCGCCTTGACCGTGGTGGTGCCGGTACGGCTGCTGTAGGCCTTGGCACGGCCGTTCAGCCAGTCGACGACGGCCTTCGCGGACTGGATGTCCGAGCGGCCGCCGACGTCGACACAGCCGTCGGAACGGTTGGTGCCGGCCAGGTCGACGCCGACGACGGCGTAGCCGCGGGGCACGAAGAAGTTGTCGTAGAACAGCGGCATCCGGACGACGTTCCCGGCGGCGTCGTACGTCTTGAGCTGGCTCTCGTTGCCGCGTCCGCAGCAGGAGTAGTACGGGCTGGCGTCCATGATGACCGGCACCTTGCGGCCCTGCGCGGCGGGTTCGGCGGGCCGGACGATGTCGGCGGCGACCCGGTCGGTCTTCCCGTCGCCGTCGGAGTCGAGGCCGGTGTCCACCCAGACGGCCTCGCGGATGGCGTCGGCGTAGGAGTAGACCGGCCGGCTCTCGCGCGGGGCCGCTCCGGCCGCCTGGGCCGCGACCGGGCTGAGGAAGGCGGCCGTCAGGGCTGCGACGGCCGCGAGGACGAACGGTCTCCAGATCGTGAAGCGCGTGCGTTTCGGCATGCGGCGGACGCTACCCCGGGCAACTCCTGTACAGAAGAGAGCGCCTGAGGGACCGGCAGATCTGATTGCGGCCGAATGGCGATCGTGTGACAGCAGGGGCCGTGGACAGGCGAGGGGTCACAGGGACTCAATAGGCTCCGAACAGTTCCGTGCTCCATCGACTTGGCGTTCCCGTCCCGGTGTGGCGGGCGCGCCTCGGCCCCCTACCGACCTGGAGTTCTTTTGCACCGCAGAATCCTCGCGCCGGGCGCACTCGCGGCCGCCTCCCTCCTGCTGGCGATCCCGGCATCGGCCGCGAGCTCCAGCCCCGGCGCACCGGGCATCGGCGACCCCTACTACCCGTACTACGGCAACGGCGGTTACGACGTCTCCCACTACGATCTGCGCCTGCAGTACCAGCCGGCCACCGACGAGCTGGCCGGTACGGCGACGATCCTGGCGCGCACCACGCAGGACCTGTCCAGCTTCGACCTGGACTTCCTCCTCGACGTGAGCGAGGTGCGGGTCAACGGGGCGAAGGCGGACTTCACCACGTCCGGTCAGCACGAGCTGGTCGTCACCCCGAAGTCGCCGCTGGCGAAGGGTACGCAGGTCACCGTCGTCGTCCGCTACAGCGGGGTGCCGTCGACGAAGAGCGCGTACGGCTTCAGCACCTGGCACCGCACCCCCGACGGGGCGGTCGCGGCGGACGAGCCCGAGGCCGCCTGGTGGTGGTACCCGAGCAACGACCACCCGCTGGACAAGGCGACCTACGACGTGTCGGTGGCCGTCCCCGACGGCACCCAGGTCATCTCCAACGGCCTGCTCCAGTCGACGAGTTCGAAGCTCGGCTGGACCCGCTACAACTGGCGGCAGAACAAGCCGCAGGCGACCTATCTGACCACGCTGGCCGTCGGGAAGTTCGACATCACGACGAGCACCTCCGAGGGCGGCGTTCCGGTCATCAACGCCTACAGCAAGGACCTCGGCGACAACGACGGGGCGGCACGGGCGAGCGTGGAGCGCACCGGGGAGCTCGTCGACTGGCTCTCCGGCTACTTCGGGCCGTACCCCTTCAGCTCGGCCGGCGGGTATGTGCCGAACACGACGACCGGGTACGCGCTGGAGACACAGACCCGCGTGTACTACAGCCCCAGGCAGTTCGCGAACGGCTCCAACACCTCCGTGGTGGTGCACGAACTGGCGCACCAGTGGTACGGCGACGACGTCTCCCTCAAGGGCTGGAAGGACATCTGGATCAACGAGGGCTTCGCCCGCTACGCCCAGTGGCTGTGGTCCGAGCACGAGGGCGAGGGCACGACGCAGGAACTCGCCGACTACGTGTACGCGTCGCATCCGGCCGACGACGCGTTCTGGACGGTGAAGCCGGGGGATCCCGGCCCTGACGCCCAGTTCGACATCGCTGTCTACGACCGGGGGGCACTGGCGATCCAGGCGCTGCGGAACGAGGTCGGTGACGACGCGTTCTTCGCGATCCTGAAGGGGTGGCCGAAGGAGCACGCGTACGGGAACGCCTCGGTGGCCGACTTCCAGGAGTACGCCGAGAAGGTGTCCGGGAAGCCACTGTCCGCGTTGTTCGACGCGTGGCTGTTCCAGCCGTCGAAGCCGGCGGCGCCCGCGCTCAAGGCCGCGGGGGCGCCTGTGCAGCCGAAGTCGTGGAAGAAGATCGCGGCGACGAACGACGTGCACTAGGCGTCTGCCGGATTCGGCGGGGTGGAGGGGCTGCGGGTCCGTCGTGGTCGGTCGCGCAGCCCCCGCGCGCCTCAGAGGGCGCTGGAGTCACCGGAGACCACCCGGCGGCGTACGCCGAACCACCCCGCCACCAGCAGTGCGGCGATGAGCGGGATGAGGAGGAGGGTCTTACGGCCCACCTCCGGGTCCTTCCACATCATGCCGAGGCAGACCAGCAGGAAGGCGATCGTGGCGATCTCGGTGACCGGGCTGAAGCGGAGGCGGAACGAGGGGCGGTCGACCAGGCCCGCCTTCGCCCGGCGGACGAAGACCAGGTGGCAGAGCATGATGATCACCCAGGTGCTGATGATGCCGAGGGAGGCGACGTTCAGCACGATCTCGAAGGCCTGGCTGGGCATCAGGTAGTTCAGGCCGACACCGAGCACGCAGACGGCGCAGGTCAGCAGGATTCCGCCGTAGGGTACCTGGCTGCGGTTCATACGGGCCGTGAACTTCGGGGCCGAGCCGGCCACCGCCATGGAGCGCAGGATGCGGCCCGTGGAGTAGAGGCCGGAGTTGAGGGAGGACATCGCCGCGGTCAGGACCACCAGGTTCATGACGTCACCGGCGCCCGAGACGCCGATCTTGGAGAGGACCGTCACGAAGGGGCTCTGGTCGGCCGAGTACACCGAGCCGGGCAGGAGCAGGGCCAGCAGGACGACCGAGCCGACGTAGAAGATGCCGACGCGCCACATGATCGAGTTCACCGCGCGCGGGACGACCTTCGCCGGCTCGGCGGTCTCGCCCGCCGCGACGCCGACCAGTTCCAGGGCCGCGTACGCGAAGATCACGCCCTGCATGACCAGGACGACCGGCATCAGGCCGTGCGGGAAGACACCGCCGTGGTCGCCGATGACGCTCAGGCCCGGGGTTTGGCCGTCGACCTTGTGCTGGGTGGCCAGCAGGAAGATACCGATCAGCATGAAGCCGACCAGGGTCGCGACCTTGATGATCGCGAACCAGAACTCCATCTCGCCGAAGATCTTCACCGAGATGAGGTTCACCGCCAGGACCACGGCCAGGGCGATCAGCGCGAGCGTCCACTGCGGGATGCTGGTGAACATGCTCCAGTAGTGCGTGTAGAGCGCGATCGCGGTGATGTCGGCGATTCCGGTCGTCGACCAGTTCAGGAAGTACATCCAGCCGGCGACGTACGCGCCCTTCTCGCCGAGGAACTCACGCGCGTACGACACGAAGGATCCGGACGACGGGCGGTACAGGACCAGCTCGCCGAGGGCGCGGACGACGAAGAAGGCGAAGATTCCGCAGACCAGGTAGGCGAGGGCGAGCGCCGGGCCCGCGTTGTGGAGGCGTCCGCCGGCGCCGAGGAAGAGGCCGGTACCGATCGCGCCGCCGATGGCGATCATGTTGACGTGCCGGGCCTTGAGGTCCTTGCTGTAGCCGGCGTCGCCCGCGTCCGCGGGCGTCTGGGCCGCATCGGTCCGGGTGGCGACGGCCTGTGCCGTGTCCACGGCGTTCTTGCTCACAGGTGGTTCCACTCTCTGGTGCGCCCGAGCGGGTCGCGCTCGGGTGTCCGGACGTACTCGGTCGGCGCGCTCGCTGGTGGGCACAGACCAAGGGGCCACCTTCCCCCGGCCACCTGGGCTTATGCGATGGCATAGGTCACAGAGCGGCGCTTCTCACAAGATTGAGATCATGACATGTAAGTGAAGATCAGCTGAACAGATGAGCGTGCGGCTCGCGCCCACCCCGGTGTCACAGTGCCGCTGTGACAGCGATACTGCTCCGCATGACGACCGACACCGACAGCGAGTCCGGGCAGCCGGCGCTCACGATCGACGAACTGGCCGCCCGGGCCGGCACCACGGTCCGAACGGTCCGGTTCTACGGCACCAAGGGGCTGCTCCCGCCGCCGGAGATCGGTGCGCGCCGGGTGGGGCACTACGGGCCCGAGCACCTGGCCCGGCTGGCGCTCATCGAGGAGCTTCAGCACCAGGGCATGACGCTGGCGGCGATCGAACGCTATCTGCACCGGCTGCCGCCGGGTCTGAGCCACCACGACCTGGCCATCCACCGCGCCGTGGTCGCCTCCTGGGCCCCGGACACCGAGGAGACGGTGACCGCCGGGGAACTGCGGCGACGGGCCGGGCGGCAGCTGGACGAGGGGGACGTCGAGCGGCTCGTCGCGATGGACGTCGTACGGCCCGACGGGGACGGCTACCGGATCGACCCGGGCCTGCTCCGGCTCGCCGTACAGCTCCTGGACGTACCGCTGTCCGAGAAGGCGATCCTGGCCGCGCGCACGGTGCTGATCGAGCACTCGCGTGCGGCCGCCCACGCGCTCTCGCAACTCTTCCGGGCCGAGGTGGCGGAGCGGACCGAGCAGGACGTGAAGTCCCTGTCCGCCCATATGCAGCCGCTGGTGGTGCAGGCGCTCCTGACGGCTTTCCAGCGCTCGCTCAGGCAGGAGGTGCACCAGTGGCTCGCCGGCCCTCAGGAGGACGGGTCCTCCTGAGGGCCGGGACCAGGACCGGGCCGGACGCCTCCCGGGCGTCCGGCCTGTGGTGTGTCACCGAGGGGAACGGACCGGTCAGCGGCCGTCCGTGAAGGTTTCCGCCTTCTCCGCCTTCGCCACCAGCAGTGCGGGCGGGGTGAACCGGTCGCCGTAGGTCTCCGCCAGCTCACGCGCGCGGGCCACGAAGCCCGGCAGACCGCCGTCGTAGCCGTTGATGTACTGGAGGACGCCGCCCGTCCAGCCGGGGAAGCCGATGCCGAAGAGCGATCCGATGTTGGCGTCGGCGACCGAGGTCAGGACGCCCTCCTCCAGGAGGCGGACGGTGTCCAGCGCCTCGGCGAAGAGCATCCGCTCCTGCATGTCCCGGAACGGGATCTCGTGGCCCGGCTGCGTGAAGTGCTCGCGCAGGCCCGGCCAGAGCGCGGCGCGCTTGCCGTCCTCGGCGTAGTCGTAGAAGCCGGCGCCGCCGCTGCGGCCGGGGCGGCCGAACTCGTCGACCATGCGGTCGATGACCGCCTCGGCCGGGTGCGCGGTCCAGGTGCCGCCGGCCTCCTCGACGGCCAGCTTCGACTCGCGGCGGATCTTCTGCGGCAGGGTGAGGGTCAGTTCGTCCATCAGGGAGAGCACCTTGGCCGGGTAGCCGGCCTGGGCCGCGGCCTGCTCGACGGAGGCGGGCTCGATGCCCTCGCCGACCATGGCGACGCCCTCGTTGATGAAGTGGCCGATCACCCGGGAGGTGAAGAAGCCGCGCGAGTCGTTGACGACGATCGGCGTCTTGTTGATCTGACGGACCAGGTCGAAGGCGCGGGCCAGGGCCTCGTCGCCGGTACGCTCGCCCTTGATGATCTCGACGAGCGGCATCTTGTCGACGGGCGAGAAGAAGTGCAGCCCGATGAAGTCGGTCTGGCGCTCGACACCCTCGGCGAGGGCGGTGATGGGCAGGGTGGAGGTGTTGGAGCACAGCAGGGCGTCGGGCGCGACGACGGACTCGATCTCCTGGAACACCTTGTGCTTGAGCGAGGTGTCCTCGAAGACGGCCTCGATGACCGCGTCGCAGCCGGCGAGGTCCTGCGGGTCCGCGGTGGGCGTGATCCGGGCGAGCAGCGCGTCCGCCTTCTCCTGGCTGGTACGGCCCTTGGCGACGGCCTTGGCGCACAGCTTCTCGGAATAGGCCTTGCCCTTCCGGGCGGCTTCGGCGGAGACGTCCTTGAGGACGACGTCGATGCCCGCGCGGGCGCAGGAGTAGGCGATGCCGGCGCCCATCATGCCCGCGCCGAGGACGGCGACCTTGGTGACCTTGCGGGGCTCGACGCCCTTCGGACGGTTGGCGCCGGAGTTGACGGCCTGGAGGTCGAAGAAGAACGCCTGGATCATGTTCTTCGAGATCTGCCCGGCGGCCAGCTCCACGAAGTAGCGGGCCTCGATGACCTGGGCGTTGTCGAAGTCGACCTGGCTGCCCTCGACGGCGGCGGCGAGGATGCGGCGCGGCGCCGGGTAGGGGGCGTTGTTGGTCTGCTTGCGCAGGCTTGCCGGGAAGGCGGGCAGGTTGGCCGCGAACTTCGGGTTGGCGGGCGTGCCGCCGGGGATCCGGTAGCCCGGGGTGTCCCAGGGCTGCCGGGACTCGGGGTTGGCGTCGATGAAGGCGCGGGCCTTGGCCAGCAGCTCCTCCGGCGTCTCGGCCACCTCGTGGATCAGGCCGTTCTCCTGGGCCCGGCGGGCGTTGTACTGGGTGCCCTGGAGGAGGACCTTCAGCAGCGCGTCGGCGATGCCGAGCAGGCGCACGGTACGGACGACTCCGCCGCCGCCCGGGAGCAGGCCGAGGGTGACCTCGGGGCAGCCGATCTTGGTGCCGGGGGTGTCGAGGGCGACGCGGTGGTGGCAGGCGAGGGCGAGTTCGAAGCCGCCGCCCAGGGCCGCGCCGTTGATCGCGGCGACGACCGGCTTGCCGAGGGTCTCGATACGGCGCAGGCTGCGCTTGATGGCGAGGCCGCCGTCGAAGAGGTCCTGGGCGGTCTCGGGAGTGACCCGGATGAGGTCGCGCAGGTCGCCGCCGGCGAAGAAGGTCTTCTTGGCGGAGGTGAAGACGATGCCCCGGACCGAGTCCTGCTCGGCCTCCAGGCGGTCGGCGACCGCGGCGAGGGACTCGACGAAGGCCGCGTTCATGGTGTTGGCGGACTGGTTGGGGTCGTCGAGGACGAGGGTGACGACGCCGGTGTCGTCCTGTTCCCAGCGGATGGTGGTGCTCTCGGTCATGTGAGGGTCTCCGTGAGGTCTCTTGGTTCCGCCGGGGTTTTCAGACGCGCTCGACGATCGTGGCGATGCCCATGCCGCCGCCCACGCACAGGGTGGCGAGGCCGTAGCGCTTGTCCTGGCGCTCCAGTTCGTCGACGAGGGAGCCGAGGATCATCGCGCCGGTGGCGCCGAGCGGGTGGCCCAGCGCGATCGCACCGCCGTTGACGTTGACCTTGTCCAGGGACAGGCCCATGTCCTTGACGAAGCGCAGCACGACCGCCGCGAACGCCTCGTTGATCTCCACCAGGTCGATGTCGTCGATGGTGAGGCCGGCCTTGGCGAGGGCCTTGCGGGTGGCGGGGGCGGGGCCGGTGAGCATGATGGTCGGCTCGGAGCCGGAGACGGCGGCCGCGATGATCCGCGCGCGCGGGGTGAGGCCGTAGCGCTCGCCGATCTCCTTCGAGCCGATGGCGACGAGGGAGGCGCCGTCGACGATGCCGGAGGAGTTGCCCGCGTGGTGGACGTGGTCGATCTGCTCGACCCAGTGGTACTTCTGCAGGGCGACCGCGTCGAAGCCGCCCAGCTCGCCGATGTCGGCGAAGGAGGGCTTCAGCTTGGCGAGCGAGTCGGCGGTGGTGCCGGGGCGCAGGTGCTCGTCGTGGTCGAGGACGACGAGGCCCGCACGGTCCTTCACGGGGACCACGGAACGCTCGAAACGGCCCTCCTTCACGGCCGTCGCCGCCCGCTCCTGGGAGAGCGCCGCGTACTCGTCGACATCCCGCCGGGAGAAGCCCTCGATGGTGGCGATCAGGTCGGCGCCGATGCCCTGCGGCACGAAGTTGGTGGCCAGGTTGGTCATCGGGTCGTTGAACCAGGCGCCGCCGTCGGAGGCCATCGGCACCCGGGACATGGACTCGACGCCGCCCGCGAGGACGAGGTCCTCGAAGCCCGAACGGACCTTGGCGGCAGCCATGTTCACGGCTTCCAGGCCCGACGCACAGAAGCGGTTCTCCTGCACGCCGGCCACCGTGTCGGGCAGTCCGGCGGCGATCGCGGCGATCCGCGCGATGTCGGAGCCCTGGTCGCCGACCGGGCCGACGACACCGAGCACGATGTCGTCGATCGCGGCCGGGTCCAGGCCCGGGAAACGGCCCTGGATCTCGTGGATGAGACCCACGACCAGGTCGATGGGCTTCGTGCCGTGCAGGGCGCCGTTCGCCTTGCCGCGGCCGCGCGGGGTGCGGATCGCGTCGTACACGTACGCTTCGGTGCTCACTGACAAGCCTTTCAACGAGGGTTCGGGGCGGTGAGGGGTCAGAGCCAGTTCTTGACGGTCTCGACCAGGCGGGCCGGGTCCGGGCCGACGGGGGTCACGTCCAGCGTGGTCACGCCCGCCTCGCGGAAGGCGGCGATGCGCTCGCGGACGTACCCCTCGGGGCCGCACAGGGATATCAGCTCACAGAACTCGTCCGGTACGGCGGCCGCCGCGTCCCGGTGGCGGCCGGCGAGGTACAGCTCCTGGATGAGCCGGGCCTCCTTCTCATAGCCGTAGGCGACGGCGAGGTCGTTGTAGAAGTTCTTGCCCGGTGCGCCCATGCCGCCGACGTACAGGGCGATCCTGGGGCGGGCCAGGTCCCGGGCGGCGGCCGCGTCCTCGCCGATGGCGAGCAGGCCGCCGGCGACGATCCCGAGCGGTCCGAGGGCCGGGTCGCGGCGGGCGGCGCCCTCCGCGAGCGGGGTCCCCCAGACGTCCTTCGCCTTCTCGGGGATGAACAGGGTGGGCAGCCAGCCATCGGCGATCTCGGCGGTCATCCGAACGTTGGCGGGGCCGAGGGAGGCCACGTAGAGCGGGACGGCGGGGCGTACCGGCCTGGTGAGGATCTTCAGGGGCTTGCCGAGGCCGCCGGGGCGGGGCATGTCGGTGATGCCGTGGTGGTCGATGGTCTCGCGGCGCAGGATCCGCCGGGTCAGCTCGATGGTCTCGCGGGTGCGGCCGAGGGGCTTGTCGTACGCCTTCCCGTGCCAGCCCTCGACCACCTGCGGGCCGGAGGCGCCGAGCCCGATGATCGCCCGGCCGCCGGAGATCGCGTCGAGGCCCGCGGCCGTCTGGGCGATGAGGGCGGGGGTGCGGGAGTAGACGTTGAGGATCGCGGAGCCGATCTTCATCCGCTCGGTACGGGCGGCCAGGTATCCCATGATGGTGGGCGAGTCGAAGCCGTAGGCCTCCGCGACCCAGACCGTGTCGAGGCCCGCCGACTCCAGCGCGGCCGCCTGGTCCGCCGCCGCGCGCGGGCCGCCCGCGTAGTCGAGGAAGGTCGAGAGCTCCATCAGGTGGTGTCCTTGTCGTCGTCGAGCAGGGCGGGTACGGCCCAGTCTCGGGCCACCTCGATGGTGTCCGCGCCGGGCTGCGCGGGGGCGGTGCGCACGGCCGTGGGGGTCGCGGAGAAGCGGGGGGCGGGGGCCGGCTGGGTGATGCCGCCGTGGTCGGTGAAGGTGCCGCGGGCCGCCAGGTGGGGGTGGTGCGGGGCCTCGCCCAGGGAGAGCACGGGGGCCACACAGGCGTCCGAGCCCTCGAAGACGGCCGTCCACTCCTCGCGGGTACGGGCCTTGAACCGGGCGGCGACCCGCTCACGCAGCTCGCCCCAGCGGGTCCAGTCCTTGCGGGCGTCGGCCAGGTCGTCGACGCCGCCCAGCAGCCGGAGGAACTCGGCGTAGAACTGCGGCTCCAGGGCGCCGACCGCCATGTAGCCGCCGTCGGCGGTCTCGTAGGTGCCGTAGTACGGACAGCCGCCGTCCAGCAGGTTGGCGGCGCGCCGGTCCTGCCAGCCGCCGGCGGCCACCATGCCGTGGATCATCGCGGCGAGGTGTGCGGTGCCGTCCACGATGGCGGCGTCCACCACCTGGCCGGTGCCGGTCGCGCGCGCGTGGTGCAGCGCGGCCAGGACGCCGACGACGAGGTAGAGGGAGCCGCCCGCGTAGTCGCCGAGCAGGTTGGCGGGGACGGCCGGGGGTTCGTCGGGGCGCCCGATCATGCCGAGGGTGCCGGTGACGGCGATGTAGGCGATGTCGTGGCCCGCGCGGTGGGCCAGCGGCCCCTCCTGGCCCCAGCCGGTCATCCGGCCGTAGACCAGGCCGGGGTTGCGGGCGTGGCAGTCCTCGGGGCCGACGCCGAGGCGCTCGGCGACACCGGGGCGGTAGCCCTCGACGAGGATGTCGGCACGCTCGGCCAGGTCGAGGACGCGGGCCGGTCCGTCCGGGGCCTTCAGGTCGACGAGCACCGAGCGCTTGTTGCGGTTGGTGATGTCGTACGCCGGGTCGATCGCGAGGCCCGGGCCGCCGGGCCGGTCGACGCGGACCACGTCGGCGCCCAGGTCGGCCAGGAGCATGGCGGCGAACGGGCCCGGTCCGATGCCGGCCAGCTCGACCACGCGCACGCCGGAGAGCGGGCCGTGTCCTGGCGTCCCTGCCGTGGTCATGCCGCCCCCAGTCATTGACACAACTGATGTAACACCGACGATGCTAGGAACACGTTCCACCGGGCACAAGGGTGGACGAGCAAGCGCTTAGTCAAGATACCCGGTGGGGGTGCGTCCGCACTCCTCACGCTAGCCTCAGCCACCGACAACGGCGCGGGTTGCACGACCGAGAGGTGTCATGAGCAGGCTGAAGACGACGGACCGTCCCTACGACATCGTGCTCTTCGGGGCCACCGGCTTCGTCGGCGAGCTCACCGCCGACTACCTCGCCGCCCACGCGCCCCAGGGCCTGCGGTGGGCGGTCGCGGCCCGGGACGAGCGGAAGCTCAAGGCGCTGCGCGAGCGGCTGCCGGCCGGCACGGAGGTCGGGCTGCTGCGCGCCGACGTCGCCGAGCCCGCCACGATCCGCGCTCTCGCCGAGCACGCGCGCGTGGTGGCCACGACGGTCGGTCCGTACGGCCGTTACGGCGAGGACCTCGTCGCGGCCTGCGCGGACACCGGGGCGGACTACCTGGACCTGTGCGGGGAGCCCGAGTTCGTGGACCTGACGTACGTACGGCACGACGCACGCGCGCGGGAGACCGGGGCCCGCCTGGTGCACGCCTGTGGTTTCGACTCGGTCCCGCACGACCTGGGCGCGTACTTCACGGTCCGTCAGCTGCCCGAGGGCGTGCCGCTGACCGTGGACGGCTTCGTGACCGCCGACGCGACCTTCTCCGGCGGCACCTTCGCCTCCGTCCTCGACCAGTTCGCGCGCCCCCGGCAGATGATCGCCGCCGCCCGGGACCGCGCCCGGCACGAGCCGCGGCTGATGAGCCGCCGGGCGACCGCCCCCGCCGGGCCGCCGCGCTTCGCCCGGGAGATCGGTGCCTGGGCGCTGCCGCTGCCCACCATCGACGCCCAGATCGTGCGCCGTTCGGCGAAGGCCCTGGACCGCTACGGCCCGGACTTCCGCTACCGGCACTACGCGGCCGTCAGGCATCTTCCGGTGGCGCTGGGCGGGGTCGCGGCCGTCGGCGCGGTCGCCGCGGCCGCCCAGCTGCCGCCCGCCCGGCGCTGGCTGTCGGACCGGCTCAGGCCCGGGGAGGGGCCGAGCGCGGAGAAGCGGGCCCGCAGCTGGTTCAGGGTCCGGTTCGTCGGCGAGGGCGGCGGACGGCGGGTCTTCACGGAGGTCTCGGGCGGCGATCCCGGCTACGGCGAGACGGCGAAGATGTTCGCCGAGGCCGCGCTGTCCCTGGCCTTCGACGACCTGCCGGCGACGGCCGGCCAGGTCACCACCGCGCAGGCGATGGGCGACGCGCTGATCGAACGGCTGCGGGCGGCCGGGATCGGCTTCCGGGTGGCGGCGACCCGCTGAACCCCTAGGACTGCCACTGGATCACGGTGTAGAGCATCCCGGCCGCCCACCCGAACCCCATCACCACGGCGAGGACCAGCGCGGCCGTCACCGTGCGCCCGACGGGCTGGGCGGAGGCGGCAATGGACTCGGAGACATGCTGTGTGGTCATGCGGCAAGCCTGCCGCCGGACTGTAACGGCGGCATCCGTACTCGTACTCAGAATCGCTACTCAGGCCTGAGCTTCACGCAGCGCGCTCCGGCACAGGGCGTCCGCGCGGCGGGTGGTCTCAGGCAGGCGGTACTCCGGGGTGAGCGCCAGCGTGTGAGCGCAGGCGTTGTCCAGGCTCACCCGGTGGCCGACCGAGACGAACACCGGCTTGACACCGTCTTGGGTGCGCAGCGCGCGGCCGACCTCCTCGGTGCCGTCGAGGAGCGACGCCCGGCTGCCCCGCGGGGCGTCCGGGTCGTCGTACGCGAAGACGAACGGGTTCTTGGCGACGCCGATGGTGGGCAGGCCGGTGAGGACGCCGAGGTGGCTGGCGAGGCCGAAGCGGCGCGGGTGGGCGAGGCCGTAGCCGTCGCAGACGACCAGGCCCGGCGGGCAGGGCAGGGCGTCCAGGGCGGCCCGTACGGTGGGGATCTCGCGGAAGGCGAGCAGGCCGGGCACGTACGGGAAGGAGACCCGGCCGACGGCGGTGGCCTCGGCGACGGGCTCCAGGGTCGCCGCGTCCAGGACGACGGCCGCCGCCGCGACCAGGTCCCGCTCGTCGTCGTAGGCCACGTCGACACCCGTGACATGGCCCGCGCCGGGCACCGGTCCCGGCTCGTCGAGAACCACCCGCCCCCGCAGCTCGTCCTGCACGGCCAGGGCCGCTTCCTCGGTCGCGGGCCAGCCCGCGGGTACGCGTACGGTCGTCATGGTGGCCACGAGCGTACGGCGCGCCACGCGCGCGTGCGGCGACGGGGCGCACCAGGATCCGGCGTGCGGTCGGCCAGGACCCGGCGCAGGACGCTGCCCACGCGCGCGTGCCGGCCGAAGCGGAACCCCGGTGCCCGGCTCGCTCGTGCGGGGGGCCACCGCTCCCTTCGTGGGCGTGCTCGCCGCCGGGTACCCGCGGGTCAGCGCTCCAGACGTGCCACCCGGCCCTGCTCACCGGCGGCCCAGCAGCTGAGGTCAGGGGTGCAGTCGACGGTGTCGTAGGAGCCGGTGTCGACGGTCCGCCAGGTGCGGCCGCCGTCGGTGGTCAGGTCGGTGCCGGTGGGGCCGACGGCGAGGGCGGCGGTGCGGCTGTGCGGGAGCCAGGCCGCGCCGGAGCGGTAGGCGGGCGGCGGTGTCGTCGCGGGCTGCCAGGTGCGGCCGCCGTCGCGGGTGACCGCGGCCGCCTGCGGGGAGGACTGGTCGGGGCGGTAGTCGCCACCGACCGCCAGGCCGTGGGTGCGGTCGCGGAAGGCGAGGGCGAAGACGCCCTTGGCCGGATCGCCGGCCGGGACGGGCGTGTCGGTGGCGGTCCAGGTCAGTCCGCGGTCGGTGGAGTGCAGCACGCGCGCGTGCGCGCCGCCGCCGGTGGCCAGCCAGGCGTCCTTCGGCCCGGAGGCGACCAGGCACTGGCCACTGGCCGCGAAGCCGGCCTCGCCGTCCAGGGCGGCCGGCATCCCGGTGCTGGGCAGCACCCGCCAGGAGCGGCCGCCGTCGCCGGTGGCCAGGATGCGGAACCTCCCGTCCACCGGGTCGCTCATGGCGAGGCCGTGGCGGTGGTCGAAGAAGGTCATGCAGTCGTAGAAGGCGGCGGGGTCGGTGTTGCGGAACGATTCGGTCCAGGTCGCCCCGCCGTCCTCGGTGCGGTAGACGCGGGACGCCTCGCCCTCGCCGATGGCCAGCACCACCGCGCGGCGCGCGTCGAACGCCTCGACGTCCCGGAACTGGAGATCGCCCGCCCCGGGCGGAGAGACGTTCCGCCAGGTCGTCCCGCCGTCGGTGGTGCGCAGCACGGTGCCGGCCGTACCGGCCAGCCAGGCGGTGTGGCGGTCGACGGCGGCCAGGCCCCGGAACCGCACGTCCGGTGTGCCGGTGTTCTTGACCACCCAGTGCGGCGCCGGTGTCGCCGCGTGCGCGGTACCTACGGTCAGCGCGGCCAGCGCCGCCGCGCACGCCACCCCCACCGTCACCGCCCGGCTCCTGCGTCCCGTCCGTCCTGCCCGCCGCGTACTCCCCAAGCGCCTCATGGCGCGGGAAGTTAGCCCACTGTCCCGACGCCGTCCAGAGGGCCCTGCCGTCGCAAGAGCCGGGTAAGCCCCAGGTGTGAATGAGCCCGGTGACAGAGGTCACTCGCACTTCGCGTGCACGGATCGGCCACTTCCGTCGTCTCTTCCAGTGCCAGGTCTTATACGCCCGGAAATTCGTCCAGCCGTCACTAGGGAGCAAGGCCTTGTCCACAGTCATCGAGCAGCCCGTGGAGGCCCGCCTGGTCGCCGCGTCGCCGCGTATGCCGAGCATTCCCGCCAGCCTGTGCTACGACAGCGAGGACCCCTTCGCCGTGCGCATGACCTTCCCGGCCCCGGCCACCCTGGAGGGCGTCGACGTCTGCTGGACGTTCTCCCGCGACCTGCTCGCGGCCGGCCTGCACGCCCCGGAGGGCGCGGGGGACGTCCGGGTGCGACCCTACGGCTACGACCGGACCGTGCTGGAGTTCCACGCCCCCGAGGGCACCGCCGTCGTCCATGTGCGCACGGGTGAGATCCAGCGGTTCCTGGAGGCGACCGGTGACCTGGTGCCCGCCGGGCTCGAACATCTCCGGCTGGATCTGGACCACGACCTGGCCGAGCTGATGCGGGACGCCTGCTGAGCCGCCCCGCAGCGCCTGCGGAACCCTGAGCGGGCTCGCGGCCAATTGCGTTGACACCCCGTTGGGACCCTCCTAACTTGTACAACGGTTCTGTTGCCGTCGATAGGAGAAGGACGTTGCTCGTCTGAGGACTCGAGACACCGCGTCACACCCGTGAGGTGTGTCTGTGGCGTTCGACCTCGGCGTGCGAGCCGTCCTCCGGCACGGGATCCGATCCCTTTCCCGGCCCCTCGGCTGCTGTCTCGCGGTGTCTCGACACGCGTCTGTCCCCGACACCGCAAGCAACCGCGAGGCGCCCATGTCTGCTTCCGTCACCTGTACGTCCCTGTCCTTCTCCTGGCCCGACGGCTCCCCCGTCCTCGACGGCCTCGATGTCGCCGTAGGCCCCGGCCGGACCGGTCTCGTCGGCGTCAACGGCTCAGGGAAATCCACGCTTCTCAAGCTCATCGCCGGTGAGCTCACCCCGTCCGACGGCACCCTGAAGGTGGCCGGCGAGGTCGGATACCTCCCGCAGAACGTCACCCTCGACACCGCGTTGCGCGTCGACGAGGCGCTCGGCATCGCCGCCCGGCGGGCCGCGCTGCACGCCATCGAGGCGGGCGACGCGTCCGACGCGCACTTCGAGACGCTCGGCGACGACTGGGACGTGGAGGAGCGCGCCCTGGTCACGCTCGGCGAGCTCGGGCTCGGCCACATCGGACTCGACCGGACCGTCGGCGAGGTCTCCGGCGGCGAGTCGGTGCTGCTGCGGCTGGCCGCGCTGCTCCTGGACCGGCCGGACGTACTGCTGCTCGACGAGCCCACCAACAACCTCGACCTGTACGCCCGCAAGCGGCTGTACGCGGCCGTCGCGTCCTGGCCGGGCCTGCTGATCGTGGTCAGCCACGACCGTGAACTCCTCGACCTGGTCGACCAGATCGCCGACCTGCGCGCCGGGGAGGTCACCTGGTACGGCGGCAACTTCTCGGCGTACGAGGATGCTCTCGCCGTCGAACAGGAGGCGGCCGAGCGCATGGTGCGGGTCGCCGAGGCCGATTTCCGCAAGCAGAAACGCGAACTGTCCGACGCCCAGGTCAAACTGGCCCGCCGCAAGCGGTACGGACAGAAGATGTTCGACCAGAAACGCGAACCGAAGATCGTCATGGGGGCACGCAAGCGGTCGGCACAGGAGGCCGCGGGCAAGCACCGCATCATGCACGAGGAGCGGCTCAGCGAGGCGAAGGAGCGGCTGGACGAGGCGGTGGAGGCGGTACGGGACGACGACGAGATCCGCGTCGAACTGCCGTACACGGCCGTCCCACCGGGCCGCAACGTGCTGACGCTGGAGAAGCTGGAGCTCGCGCACGGCTCGCGGGTGAGGGGGATCCTCGATCTGCGCGGGCCCGAGCGGATCGCGCTGATCGGGCGCAACGGGGCGGGCAAGACGACACTGCTGCGCACGATCGCCGGGGAGCTGGAGCCGGTCGCGGGCTGGGCGCAGGCGCACGTGCCGCTGCGTTTCCTGCCGCAGCGGCTGGACGTGCTCGACGGGGAGCGGACCGTGGCCGAGAACGTGGCCCGGTTCGCGCCGAGTGCCACCAACAACCGGATCCGGGCCCGGCTGGCCCGCTTCCTGTTCCGGGGCGCCCGCGCCGACCAGCAGGCGGCCACGCTCTCCGGCGGCGAACGCTTCCGGGCGACGCTGGCCGCGCTGCTGCTGGCCGAGCCCGCCCCGCAGCTGCTGATGCTGGACGAGCCGACGAACAACCTCGACATGGCGAGCGTGCGGCAGCTCACCACGGCCCTGGAGTCGTACCAGGGGGCCCTGATCGTGGCCAGTCACGATCTTCCCTTCCTGGAGTCGATCGGGATCACCCGCTGGCTGCTGATGGCGGACGGGGAGCTGACGGGCACCACACCGGAGGAGGTGGCGCGTCTCAGGACGGGCACAGCCTGACGGCGGGGGTTTTGTCGACACGGACCCGCCCTGCATGATGGCGGTCCGGCGCCCCGCAATGGGCGCCGGGCCGAACCCCGACCCCGGAGACCCGTCGTGCCCAGCAAGAAGGCCCTCATCCGCCGCCCCAGCCCGCGCCTCGCCGAAGGTCTGGTGACGCACATCGAGCGGGAGAAGGTCGACGTCGAGCTCGCCCAGGAGCAGTGGGAGGCGTACGCGGAGACGCTGCGCGCGCACGGCTGGGAGACCGTCGAGGTCGATCCGGAGGACGACTGCCCGGACTCGGTCTTCGTCGAGGACACGGTCGTCATGTACAAGAACGTGGCCCTGATCACCCGGCCCGGCGCCGAGTCCCGGCGGGAGGAGACCGCCGGGGTCGAGGAGGCGGTGGCCCGCCTCGGCTGCTCGGTGAACTGGATCTGGGAGCCGGGCACGTTGGAGGGCGGTGACGTCCTCAAGGTCGGCGACACCCTCTACGTCGGCCGCGGCGGGCGCACCAACGCGGCCGGGGTGCAGCAACTGCGGGCGGTGTTCGAACCGCTGGGCGCGCGGGTGGTCGCCGTACCGGTGAGCAAGGTGCTGCATCTGAAGTCGGCGGTGACCGCGCTGCCCGACGGAACGATTCTGGGGCACATCCCGAACGTGGACCGGCCCTCGCTGTTCCCGGGCTTCCTGGCGGTGCCCGAGGAGGCCGGCGCCCACGTGGTACTGCTGGGCGGCAGCAAGCTGCTCATGTCCGCGAGCGCCCCGAAGACGGCGGAACTGCTGACCGACCTCGGCCACGACGTGGTCACGGTGGACATCTCCGAGTTCGAGAAACTCGAGGGATGTGTGACGTGCCTCTCGGTGCGGCTGCGGGAGCTGTACGTCTGACCGGGTGATCGAGTCATCCCTCCGGCCCTGGGACCTGCGGGTCCCGGGGTTGTTTGGCATGTCCCGATTCGCCCTGGGCACCGCACCTGATCAGCGGTCTTTACGGCGCGCTTAACCTACGGCTTCGTAACCTACGGATTCGTAGCCTACGATCACGTAGGTTTCCGGCACCGCTCGCCGGTCTTCTCTCGTTCATTCGCTCGCGTTCGGCGTCCCCCTGGAGTTCTCGTGACGATCACTTCTCCCCATCTCGGCAGCTCGTCCGCATGGACCGACGCGCGGCTGCTGTATGCCCTGGAGGAAGTGGTCGAGCAGGAACTGAACCGCCATCTGAAGGTCGCCAAGGACTGGATGCCGCACGAGTACGTGCCGTGGTCGGACGCCCGTAACTTCCCCGGTTTCTTCGAGGACGGCGCGGCCTGGGGCAAGGAGCAGTCCAAGGTCACCGAGATCGGCCGGATCGCCCTGGTGGTGAACCTGCTCACCGAGGACAACCTGCCCAGCTACCACCACGAGATCGCCTCGCTGTTCGGCCGGGACGGCGCCTGGGGCACCTGGGTGCACCGCTGGACCGCCGAGGAGGGCCGGCACGGCATCGTGATGCGCGACTACCTGCTCGCCTCCCGCGCGGTCGACCCGGACAAGCTTGAGCAGTTCCGGATGTCGCACATGAGCGAGGGCTTCGAGTCGGACAACCGCCACTCGATGCTGCACTCGGTGGCCTATGTCGCCTTCCAGGAGCTCGCGACCCGTATCTCGCACCGCAACACCGGCCACCAGTCCGGCGACCCGGTCTGCGACCGCATGCTGGCCCGGATCGCGACCGACGAGAACCTGCACATGGTCTTCTACCGCAACCTTCTGAAGGCCGCCTTCGAACTCGCCCCCGATCCGACCATGCAGGCGGTGCGGGACGTCGTGGTCGACTTCCGGATGCCCGGCCACGGCATCCCCGGCTTCGAGCGGGCCGCCGCCCAGATGGCCATCGGCGAGGTCTACAACCTGCGCATCCACCACGACGACGTGATCCAGCCGGTGCTGCGCCACCTGAAGGTCCTGGAGATCGACGGCCTCGGCCCGGAGGGCCGGCAGGCGCAGGAGGAACTCGGCCTGTTCATGGGCGGGCTGGACGCGGAGGCCCTGAAGTTCGACGAGAAGCTGGCCGCGCGCAAGGCGCGGATGGCGGCGCGCGCCGGCGCGTGAACCCCGAGGGACGGGCGCGCGGATTTCCCGGTGCGCCCTGTCGGTGGCCTGCGGCATCATGCGCGCATGCCTGCTGACATCACCTCCGGCCGGGCGGTCGGCTTCCTGCTGGACCTGATCGACTCCGGGGACGCCGACCGGGTACGCACGCGTGTCGGGCTGCCCCGGCCGGCGCCGGAGGACCTCCGGGAGGCCCGGCGCCGGATCCCGTGGGAGCTGCCGGCGTTGCCGTCCTCGGTGGTGCTGTGGATGCTCCAGGAGGACGACCCCGGTCTCAACCCCGTCGTCTGGCGCCTCCTCTCCGACCGGGACACGGCGCTGCGCCGGGCCATCCTGGACGGGGTGCCGTTCGGCCCGGGCCGGCTGCTCGCGGTGGAGGTCGACCCGGTCCTGCGCGACGACTACGAGCATCCGCCGGTCCCGGACCGGGTCGCCCGCCTCGGCCTCGTGCCGGCCCTGCGCGAGTCGACCACGATGGCCGCCGCACGGGAGGCCACCTCCATGGTGTACCGGCGCGAGCACTGGCAGACGGTCGCGGAGGCGGACCGCGAGAACTCCCTTCCCGGTTACGTCCGGTGGGCCCTGGCCGTCCGCCCGGACTGCCCGCCCTCGCTGCGCGCCCAGTTCGGCGCCCACCGCAAGTTCGACTTCCGCGTCCGGCAGGCCGGGATCATGACGGACCCCGCCGAGTACGCCGTGGGCCACGGCCCCGCCCGGGACGTGCTGAAGGTGCTCTCCCTGGGCCGTGTGATGTTCCCGCGCCGGATCGCCGAGGCCGAGCACGCCCTGCGCCCGCTCGTCCGCGACCACCTGGGCGACCGCGAGGAGGCCTGGGCGGTACTGGCCCAACTGCTGGAAACCTTCCACGGCACGACCGAGGAACTGGTCGTGACCGCGGGGGCCATCGCCTAGGCCGCCGCCCGTTCCCTGTACCGGTCCGGGTAGCGTTCGGTGAACTTCACCGCCCAGACCAGCAGGACGATGGGGACGACCCAGTTGAACCAGTCGCTCTGTCCGGGCAGGCGGATGGCCAGCCAGGTGGAGAGGGCCATCAGCGCGAAGACCACGCCCCAGGCCGTGGTCAGCACCATGTTGACGTGTGTGAAGACGGGCGAGCCCCAGTACTCGCGCGGCACCGCGTGCCGGGCGTACTGCGCGGTGAAGGGGTCGGAGAGCAGGGAGCCGAGCGCCACGACGGCCACCACCGCGTTGGAGATGACCTGGGCGTACGTCTCCAGCCAGATCAGCTCGTGGCGGTCCAGGGCGAGGGCCAGCACGCAGAGCACGGCGAAGAACACGATGGCGACCATGTCCAGCAGGAAGAACCGGCCCCGGAGCATGTCCTTGCCGGACAGCACGACCGCCGCGACCAGTGCCGCCAGCGCCGCGTACTCCCAGGTGCTCGGGCTCGCGACGACGCCGAAGATGATCCACGGGGCGAAGGAGAGGAAGACGCTCCCGGTGCCGGCGGGCTTCTCGGCCCGGGTGCTGACGGCGGGCCGCTGTTCCGTGTGTCCCATGGGAGCTCCTCCCATCGCCACCTGGCTCTCCTACCAGCGTGCCGCGCGAGCGGGCCGACCGCATGCTCTCCGTCGCGCGGCGCCGTCAGGGGGCTCCCAGCGGGGGAAGGGCGGGCGACGGCCGGGCCGGGACCGCCCCGGCTGCGGAGGCGGCCGCATCCGCAGCCGGTAGCCGCCATGACCTGCCGGTTCAGCAAGAACGACCGGTCCGACCACGAGATCCGGCTCGGCCTGGCGGCAGGGCGCCGACGTGGGCAAGGTCCTGGCCACCGTGACCGTGACCGTGGCGGCGGGCGGCGGCGGGGAGAGCTGCTTCCCGGCCTGGTCCGGGCCGGCGGACCGGGTCCGCGGGCAGGCCGCCCGGAGCGCGGCCGAGGGCCGTACGGTCTCCGCCCGGAGCGCAGCCGAGGGCTGTACGGTCTCCGCCCGGAGCGTGGCCGAGGGCCATATGGTCTCCGCCCGGAGTTCGGCCGAGGGCCGTACGGTCTCCGGCCGTGACGCCTGTCTGGGGGCCGCCCGGTGCTTCGGCACCGCGCCGGCGGCCGTGGACGCCTGCGCGGAACGGCGCCTCGCATGAGCTCTACGACGCGCTGCCGGGCCCGCGGCGGCTGGTGCGCTCACGGCGGCGGAGGGCGCGCATCCGCACTGCGAGCCGATGGGTCGCGCCGTCGTCGAGCAGCACGTCTTCGACTGGCCGGTCGCCCTGGCGGTGTCCGTCCACAAGCCCTTCCAGGGGGGCGGGGCGGCCGGATTCGAACCGGCGTGTTCTGGTTCTGGAGACCGGTGCGCCTGCCTCTGCGCTACGGCCCCGCCCTTGCGGCAGATCGTAATGCCTTGGCCCGATGTCAGTGGCGGCTGGTACCAATGGAGCATCGGGGGAACTGCGCGGCGGGGGGCTGCACATGGCGTACGGAGAGCGGGGGCGGCCACGCCCGCCTGTGGTCGATCTGGCCGACCGCAGGGCACTCGAGGCGTACCGGCCGGCGGATCCGGAGACGGTCGCACAGGCGCGGCGGCTGAAGGAGGCCGCCCTGCTGGACTTCGGGCTGACGGAGTCGGCGGTGGCGTCGTGGCTGTACTCGAAGTGCGCGCACCAGATCCCGACGACGGCGATCGACACCGCGGCCGTGGTCGCCTCGGGCGACGGCACCTGTCTGCTGCTCTACAACCCGGACTTCTTCCTCGGACTCGGCCTGGACGGCGTGAAGTTCGTGCTGTTCCACGAGGCCCGGCATCTGGTGCACCGCCATCTCCTGGCCGACCCGGAGCTGCGCGAGGACCCGGTGTTCACGCTGGCCGCCGAGGTCGCCGTCAACCACGTGGCCCTGATCCGCCTCGGCCGCGACGAACTGCCACTGCTGGACGGCCGTCCGACGGGTGTCGATCCGCGCACGGTGTACGACGCCTACCGGGCGGATCTGACGGCCCACGGCCTGGAGCCGCTGGCGTACGAGCGGTTCGCCGAGACCGACATGCGGATCTACGGCGAGCTGAAGCGCATGTGCGATCCGCCGGTGCCGCCGTCGCTCTGCCCGCATCTGGTGGCCGGTCTGGTCCCCACCGACCAGGAGACCGTCGACGCGGTGACCTCGTCCGCGCTGCTCAACTCGCTGCTCGCGGCCCGGCGCGGACACGCGGGCGCGGAGCGCGAACTGCTCGACCTCATGCACCGTACGGAGGAGGGTTCGGCGCGGGCCGCGAAGCTCTGGGGAAGCCTGGGCGCGGGCATGCTGCGGGGCGAGACCACCCGTACCCGGACCGTCGACTGGTGGCAGCGCTGGCTGGTCGACGTCCTGGGCTCCCGGCTGCGCGACGGCGAGCGGCTGGTGTACCCGAAGAAGCGCGGCGCCCTGCTCGCCGCCCTCGGCCAGGACCCGGTGCTCGCCCGGCGCGGCCCGGTCCGCGACAAGGTGCTCGTCATCGCCTACGACACCTCGGGCTCGATGCCCCGCCAGGTGGTCGACTGGCTCACCCTGCTCGTCGGCCGCATCGAGGGGGTCGAGGCCCACTGGCTGTCCTTCGACGCCGTGGTGATGCCGTTCGCCCCCGGCGAGAAGGTCTACGGCGGTGGCGGCACCAGCTTCCAGGCGGTCGCCGACTATGTGGAGGGCCGTACCGAAGTGGCAGGGCGGCGCTGCGAGGTGACCCCCGACGCGGTCGTCGTCCTGACCGACGGATACGCGCCGCCGGTCGCCCCGGCCGAGCCGGAGAAGTGGATCTGGCTAATCACGGAGGGCGGCGACGACTGGCCCGAGAGGCACACACCCGCGATGGACTGCCATCGCGTCACCACGGGATCGCGGTAGATGAGCACACAGACGAAGACCACGGAGAAGAAGCGGCCCGCGGAGCCGACCCGGCTGGAGTCCTTCATCGACGCGATGATCGACATGCGGCAGACCGGGCAGATCTTCGGCGAGCACGGCATCGGCAAAACGGCGACGTTCTTCTCGCACCTGGCCCGCGCCCACCCGGACACCGCGCTGGTGTACGTGCCGGCGGCGAATCTGACCCCGGACGACCTGCTGGTCAACGCACCGGTCCGGGACCCGCGCACGGGCGAACTGGTGCTGCGCCAGCTGGTGATGAGCCAGCTCAGGCCGGGCCGGCCGTTCGTGCTGCTCATCGACGACTCGCTGCAGGCGGGCGACACGATCCAGTCGCAGCTGATGCAGATCGCCTGCGACTGGTCGCTGGGCGAGCACGATCTGCGCGCCCTGGGCTGTGTCGGCGTGTTCCTCACCGACAACGAGTCGCTGTCGGAGACCTCGGCCCGCCGGGGCGACCTGGCGCTCCTCGACCGCATGGTGACGCTGCGGATCACGGCGAACGACACCTCGTGGCGGCGGCATCTCGCGGCCGAGTACCGGCCGTGGGACCTGCGTCCGGTGTTCTCGCTGTGGGCGTCGCTCTCCCCCGCGCTGCGCGAGCTGCTCTCCCCGCGCACCCTCGACCACGTGCTGGCCAACGCGCGCGAGGGCTTCCCGCTGCGCTGGGGCCTGCCACTGGTCGACGGCGAGCGGCTGCGGCTGGCCGAGCCCGGCCCGGACGGCCGCCCCGGGCAGAACCGGACGGCCGAGATCCTCAACCGGATCGCCGCGAGCGTGGGCGTGGCCAACCCGGCGACGATCGCGGACCCGGTACGGCAGGTGGTGCGGGCCGCACTGCGCAACCGCTGGACGGTGCTGCTCCAGGGCCCGCCGGGCTGCGGGAAGACGGAGCTGGTGCGGGAGACCGTGCGCGAGGGGCTCGGCCGGGACGCCCTGTACTTCTCCCTGCCGGTGACGAACGTCGAGGACCTGTGCGCGCCGATCCCCTCCCCGGACGGCACGCTGGACAACCTCCTGGCCGCGCCCTTCACGGGTCCGGAGCCCAAGGCGATCGTCTGGGACGAGTACAACCGGCCCAAGGACAGGGCGGCGTTCGCCAAGCTAATGGAGGTCACCCAGGAGTGGTCCCTGGCCGGGCGGCGGATCGAGAACCTGCGCGCGCAGATAGCCGTGCAGAATCCGCCGTACCACCTGGGCCGCAAGCTCCTTGTCGCACGGAACAACATCGCCCAGGCGACCCGTTTCACCGCCTCGCTCCTGGTCGAGCCCGAGGACATCCCGGCCAACGAGTGGCTGCTCGCGCGGTACGGCCGGGACGCCGAGACGGTCCTGGAGTGGTGGAAGCACGACATCGACGAGGAAGGCCGGGCCTGGATCACCAAGCGGACGCTGGAGCGGCTGATCAAGCTGCACCGGCGGGGGCTGCCGCTGGAGATGGGCACGGTCTACCTCGGCGACGGCGAGTACGCGCCGGTCCCGCTGACAGCCCTGATGGACCGCTTCAAGGGGCGCCCGGTAACCGGCCTGCGCGAGCTGGCCCGGGACGTCGAGGCGTGGGAGGCCCGGCTGCGCCGGGCCGCCGCGCAGTCCGACGAGGGCGGCGACGACAGCGACGTGGTCCACCAGATCCTCGCCAACGCGGAGCTGTCCCAGCTGAAGAGGCACCGGGCGGCGGTGGTCCGCCTGGCGGTCCTGCTCCCGGCGAAGCTGCGCGCGACCTACCTGGTGGGGGCGTCGGAGCGGCAACAGCGGTACTGGATGGAGGTGTTCATGGAGATGCGCAGGAGCTGAGGGTCAGCCCTCCGGCGGTGCCGTCCGGTGCACACTGCGTACGGCGGCGACGTCGGCGGGGAGCGTCGGTGCCGGGATGTGGGCGCTGAGGTCGTCCAGACGGCGTTTGACGCTGGCGGCGATGCCGGCGCCGAGGCGGTAGCGGGTGGCCGTGCCGGCCTGGGCCGCGTGGTCGAGGAGGCGGTGGGCCTCGCGGCTGCGCATGCCGGTGTGGGTCAGGACGAGATGGGCGAGGCGGTGCTCGGTGCCGGCGAGGGCCTGCCCGATGGTGTCGGCGGCGGCCAGGTCCAGCCGGTTGTCCGGCGCCGCGAGGACGGCGGCCGCGCGGACCCGCCCGAGGTCGAGCAAAGTGACCCCGGCCGAGGCCGCCGCCGTCACCAGGCGGGCGGCGGCCGAGGGACCGATGCCGTTGCTGGCGGCGGAGAGGCGGGCCAGCCGCCCGTACGGGGCCCGGTCCAGGGCGTCGGCCAGCAGCAGCGCACCCGCGTCGCCCAGCCGGGCCGCGGACACGTACAGTTCGTCGACCGCGCCCCCGGCGACGACGGCGGCCAGCGCCCGGGCACCGGCCTCGCCCAGCGGGTTGCCGCCGACGAAGAGCCGCTCGATCCGGCGCCCGCCGTCGGCGGCCACCAGCAGCGCGTCGGCCAGCACCGCCGCTCCGGCCGGGTCGAGCCCGGTCTGCACGAGGTCGAGGGTGCGCAGGGAGCGCGCGGACTCGACGAGTTCGGCGGCGGCCCGCCCGCCTCCGCTGCCCAGCGGGTTCCGCTTCAGCCAGACGCCGGTGACGATCTGGGGAGAGGCGCGTAGCTGGTCGGCGATCCGGCAGGCGCCGCCCGCCGTGATGCCGTTGCAGCCGAGGTAGAGCGTCTCGACCTCGGCACCGGCCCCGGCCACCGCGGCGGCGCCCTCGTCGCCGAGCGCGTCCGTGCCCAGCAGCAGATGCCGTACCGGAGTGGGGCCTTCGCCCAGGGCGTCGGCGATCAGGGCGGCGCCCGCCGCGCCGACGCCCTGCTTGCACAGGTCGAGGCGGCCGTCCGGCAGCGCGGTGCCGGCCGGGAAGTCCAGCCGCTCCCCCGCCGGGCGCCCGGCCCGCAACCAGTCGAGCAGCGGGGCGAGTTCGGCGGCCGGGCGCGGCACGATGTGCGGCACCCCGGCGAACGTCGGCTCCTCGCTCACCACGCGGCCTCCCGGTAGTCCTTCAGGAACACCCCGGACACCGGGTCGCCGGCCTCGCCGCGCACGATCGGGTCGTAGACGCGGGCCGCCCCGTCGACGATGTCGAGGGGGGTACGGAAGCCCGCGCCCGCCGTCCGGGCCTTCTTCGGCGCCGGGTTCTCGTCGGTGATCCAGCCGGTGTCGACCGCACACATGTGGACGCCCTGCTCGGCGAGTTCGGCGGCGCTGGTGCGGGTGAGCATGTTGAGGGCGGCCTTGGCCATGTTGGTGTGCGGGTGGCCTGCCATCTTGTTGCGGACGGCGAAGCGGCCCTCGACGGCGGTCACGTTGACCACGTACCGGCGCGGGTGCGGCGAGGCCAGCAGCAGCGGCAGCAGCCGGTCGCAGAGCAGGGCCGGGGCCAGGGCGTTGACGAGCTGGGTCTCCAGGACCTCGGCCGGGTCCAGGCCGCCGAGCCGGGCCGACCAGGAGTTCTCCGGAGAGGGGTCGGGCAGCAGACCCGCCTCGTCGGCCTCCCGCAGCGCGACGGGCAGGTATCCGGCTCCGTTCGCCGGCGTGCGCAGCGGCGTGAACCCGGGGGCCCGCCGGGCGCCCGGGGGCAGCGCGGCGCGCTCCCCGGAGGCCAGCAGCGCGTAGGACTCGGGCGGTCTGCGCACGGTCTGGGCCGCGTTGTTGACGAGGATGTCCAGCGGCTCGCCCTCCTGCCGCAACTCCTCGCACAGGCCGAGCACTTGGCGTGGGTCGCGCAGGTCGACGGCGAGCACGGCCAGCCGGTCCAGCCATTTCGCGCTGCCGGGGGCGGCTTCGAAGCGGCGCACGGTGTCGTGCGGGAAGCGGGAGGTGACCAGGACCTCGGCGCCGTCGCGCAGCATCATCTGCGCCAGCTGGAAGCCGATCTTCACCCGGCCGCCGGTGAGCAGCACCCGGCGGCCGCTCAGGTCGGTGCTCAGGGAGCGGCGGGCGGTGTTGTCCGCGGCGCAGCCGGGGCAGAGCCGGTGGTAGAAGGGGTCGACCTGTCGATAGGGCGACTTGCAGACGTAGCAGGTGCGCGGCCTGCGGAAGACGCCACCGGCGCCGGGCACGGCCAGTGGCGCGTCCTCGCGGCGGTCCAGGGCGCCGGTCGCGGTCGCGGCCATCGCCGCGGCGTCCGCCGTCGACACCTCGGTGCCGCGTTCCTTGCGGCGGCGCAGCCGTCCGTCGCGGGCGAAGGAGGCGGCGACCTGCTCGGCGCGCAGCCGCACCGGGTCGTCGACGGGCAGCGCCCGCAGCTTCCCCACCACGTCGTGGAAGGCCGCCAGTTCCGCCTCGGTGATCGCCTCGCTCATCCGTCCCGCCGCCCCGTGTCCGTCGTACCGTGGTCCCGGCCGGATTCGAACCGGCGTATCCACCTTGAGAGGGTGGCGAGTCTGCCTCTGCTCTACGGGACCTCGTCACACGGCCCGGACGACCGGATTCGAACCGGCGTGTCCGCCTTGGCAAGGCGGTGCGTCTGCCTCTGCGCTACGCCCGGCCGCGTCCCGGGATCGTAACCGGGCACGGCGAGGGACCGTACACATTTTCCGGGGCGGCCGTGGTCCGGCTCTTCCGGGGCGGTCATGATCGGGCATTTCCGGGGCGGCCGTGTGTCAGCTCTTCCGGAGCGGTCCTGGGTCAGCGGGAGGCGCGCCGGAGTTCCAGCCGCTCCTTCTCGGACAGGCCGCCCCAGACGCCGAAGCGTTCGTCGTTGTCGAGGGCGTACTCCAGGCAGGCCGAACGCATCTCGCACATACCGCAGATGCGCTTCGCCTCGCGCACCGAGCTGCCCGGCTCGGGGAAGAAGAAGTCCGCCCCGGTCTGCGCGCACAGCGCCTGCGCATGCCAGACCGGGACGGGCGTGCGGGGTGGGATGGTGGTGTCGAAGTGCATGGCCAGGATCGTGCCAAGCGGCGAAAAACGTTCGATCAACGCCCGCTCAACGCATTCGCGACGGACCACCGCAGCCTCGATCATGCGCGACGGCACCACGCCTGCGCACGGCGGCGCGCGCAACGGAATCAAAACCCGGCGAGCATGTCAGGTGACCCACGGTAACCGGGTTCCGGTGGGCGCGCTCCGCAGCGATTGTCAGTGGGCGGTGGAAGACTCGGCTCTGCAATGCACGGGACCCTTCCGAGGAGGGCGAAGATGCTCACCACCCGTTTCGTCAACGGCGCTCCCAACTGGATCGACCTCGGCACCCCCGAGATCGACGGCGCCGTCTCCTTCTACAACGGCCTCTTCGGCTGGCAGTTCCAGTCGGCGGGGCCCGACGCCGGCGGTTACGGATTCTTCCAACTGGACGGCAGGACCGTCGCCGGCGGTATGCAGACCACTCCCGAACAGGGACCGCCGAGCTGGACCGTGTACTTCCAGAGCGAGGACGCGCAGGCCACCGCCAAGACCGCCGAGCAGGCGCACGGCAGCGTCCTCGCCCAGCCGATGGACGTGATGGGCCAGGGTCACCTGGCGATCCTCGCCGACCAGGCGGGCGTGCCCTTCGGCATCTGGCAGCCCGGGCTGACCAAGGGCGTGGACATCGCGGGCGATCCGGGTTCGCTGTGCTGGGTCGAGCTGTACACCCCGGACATCGCGGCGGCCGCCGCTTTCTACCACAAGGTGCTCGGTCTGGAGACCTCCGGAGTGCCCTTCCCCGGCGGCACCTACACCTGTGTCAACCCGGCGGACGGCGACGACGACTCGATGTTCGGCGGGGTGGTCCCGCTGGCCGAGGACCCGGCCGAGGCCCAGATCGGCGCGTACTGGCTGCCGTACTTCGAGGTCGAGGACCCGGACGCGGTGGTGGAGAAGGCGCAGCAGACCGGTGGCAAGGTGCGGATGCCGGCGACCACGCTGGAGGGTGTGGGCCGGATGGCCAAGCTGGCCGACCCGTACGGCGCCCGGTTCGCGGTGATCAAGGGCGAGCAGCAGGGCTGAGGCGGAGGCGGCCTAGGCGGTGGCGCGCCGTACCAGTGTCGTGGGCAGGATGACGCTGGTCGGCGAGCCCGTCGCCGGGTTGCCCCGGGTCAGGGAGCCCAGCAGGAGCCGGGCCATCAACCGGCCCATCTCCTCGATGTCCTGACGGACCGTCGTCAGTGACGGCTCGGTCTCTTCGGTGACGGGCAGGACGTCGTCGAAGCCGATCACGGCCACGTCCTCGGGCACCCGGCGGCCGCGCTCACGCAGGACGCGCAGGGCGCCGAGCGCGGTGAGGTCGTTGGCCGCGAACACGGCGTCGACGTCCGGGCAGCGGTCGAGGAGTTCGCCCATGGCGCGCTCGCCGCCGGCCGGAGTGAAGTCGCTCGGCACGACCAGCCGTGGATCGGCCTCTCCCAGGACGGCCATGACGTCCCGGTAACCCTGGAGGCGGTCGGCGGCCGACGTCTGGTCCAGGGGGCCGGTGATATGGGCGATCCGGGTCCGGCCGAGGCCGGCGAGATGCCGTACGGCGTCCCGGGCGCCGCCCCGGTTGTCGCAGTCGACGTACACGGCGCTGTCGGTGCCGTCGCTCCAGCCGGGCCGTCCGCCGAACACGGTGGGGACTCCGGCGCCCTCGATCAGGCCGGGCAGCGGATCGTCGAGATGGAGCGAGAAGACGAGCGCGCCGTCGACATGCCCGCCGGCGAGATAGCGGGCCACGCGTGCGTGGTCGTCCCGCCCCTCGGTGAGCAGCAGCACGAGCTGGTTGTCGTGAGCGGTCAACTCCTTGCTGATGCCTCGTAGTTGGAGGGCGAAGAAGGGGTCGGTGAAGATCCGGGTCTCGGGTTCGGCGATGACGACGGCGACCGCGTCGTGCCGTTTGGTCACCAGGCTGCGGGCCGCCTGGTTGGGGACGTAACCGAGTTCCTCGACCGCTTTCCGGACCCGCTCGACGAGCGGTTCGCGCACCCCGTCCCCGCCGTTGACCACCCGTGACACGGTGGCCCGGGACACCCCGGCCCGCGCGGCCACGGCCTCCAGTGTGGGGCGCGACACTGCCTCGGACACCTCGGCCCTCCTCGTCGGCGGCTGGCGATCAGCATAGCCCCGGGCGGGAGGGGCGCCGGGAGCGCTCTCCGGGGCGGGACAGCCTGCCGCCGGGCCGGGCGCTCGCCCCGAGTCCGGTCGTCAGGAGGGCTGTTCCGGCCGTGCGCGGCTCGGCTGGACGCGTTTGGGCTCACCCGGCATCTTCGGGTACTCGGGCGGATACGGCAGGTCGCCGAGGCCGTGTTCGTGTTCGTCGCGGCGGGCGAGTTCCAGCAGGGCGTCCAGGGAGTAGGCGTGGTCGTCCATGTCGGCGTGCACATCGCCGGCTTCGGCGAAGCGGGCCGGCATCGTGACGAGGTCGAAGTCGCCCGGCTGGACCTCGTCGACCTCCTCCCAGCGCAGCGGCGCGGAGACCGGGGCGTTCGGGCGGGGCCGCAGGGAGTAGGCGGAGGCGATGGTGCGGTCCCGGGCGGTCTGGTTGTAGTCGACGAAGATGCGCTCGCCGCGCTCCTCCTTCCACCACTTGATCGTCACCTGGTCCGGCATCCGGCGTTCCAGCTCGCGGCCCACGGCGATCGCGGCGCGCCGGACCTGGGTGAAGGTCCAGCGGGGTTCGATGGGCACGAAGACATGCAGCCCCCGGCCGCCGGAGGTCTTGGGCCAGCCGCGCAGCCCGCCGAACTCGTCCAGGACGGCGCGCAGTTCGTGGGCGGCGCGGACGGCGTCGGCGAAGTCGGTGCCGGGCTGCGGATCGAGGTCGATACGGAGTTCGTCGGGACGGTCCACGTCGGCGCGGCGCACCGGCCAGGGGTGGAAGGTGAGGGTGCCGTACTGGGCGGCCCACACCACGGCGGCCTCCTCCGTGGGGCACATCTCGTCGGCGGTGCGGCCGCTGGGGAAGGTGATGTGGGCGGTGGGGATCCAGTCGGGCATGCCCTTGGGCGCGCGCTTCTGGTAGAACCACTCGCCCTCGACGCCGTCGGGGTAGCGCTGGAGGGTGGTGGGGCGGTCGCGCAGGGCGCGCAGGATGCCGGGCGCCACGGCCGCGTAGTAGCGGGCGACGTCCAGCTTGGTGAATCCGCGCTCCGGGAAGAACACCTTGCCGGGGCTGGACAGCCGTACGGTCCGGCCGGCCACCTCCAGTTCCACCGCATCAGCCATGCGGCCACCGTAGGCGCACCGCCCGCACCTCGCACATCGGTTACGCCCGGGGCACGGACCAGGTGACGGCGGGCCTGCGCCGGACGTCGTAGACGATCCGGTCGGGACGGCTGCCCTTGGCCATGCCGAACGTGAGCTTCCCGCGCAGACAGCCGCCCGGTCGCACGGTGCCCGCCGAGACGGGACAGACCGGCGCCGGTATGCCGTATCCCCTGAGGCCGAGTGGCTTGACCTCGGTGCCGTCCTCGAGCCGGAGGGTCCAGGGGGACTGCGCGACGATGACGTCGGTGCTGTCGGCGTCGGCGCACGTCGTCACCTCCAGCACGGCCCACTCGGGGTCGGAAAAGTCGGCGAGGTTGGTGGGGAGGTGCACACCCTTGACGGGCTGGGTGTAGCTGACGGCGGTCGTGGTGGGGGCGTGCCGCGCGACGAGCGGGCGCCGAGGTCCGCTCGTAGAGTCGTGGCATGGATCTGCCGGTGATGCCACCCGTGAAGCCGATGCTCGCCAAGTCGGTGGCGACGATCCCGCCGGACATGCAGTACGAGGCGAAGTGGGACGGCTTTCGCGCGATCGTGTTCCGGGACGGTGCCGAGGTGGAGCTGGGCAGTCGCACCGGGAAGCCGTTGACCAGGTACTTTCCCGAGCTGGTGGCGGCGCTGAAGGAGCGGGTGCCCGAGCGGTGCGTGCTGGACGGGGAGATCGTGATCGCACGGGAGGGCCGGCTGGACTTCGACGCGCTGACCGAGCGGATCCATCCGGCGGACTCCCGGGTGCGCACCCTCGCGGAGCGGACGCCCGCCTCCTTCGTCGCCTTCGACCTGCTGGCACTGGCCGACGAGTCGCTGCTGGACGTTCCGCTGACCGACCGCCGCGCCCTGCTCACCACGGCGCTGGCCGGGGTCACCCCACCGGTGCACGTGGCACCGGCGACGACCGATGTGGACGTGGCCCGGCGGTGGTTCGAGCAGTACGAGGGGGCCGGCCTCGACGGGGTCATCGCCAAGCCGCTCACCCTGCGCTATCTCCAGGACGAGCGAGCCATGTTCAAGGTCAAGCACGAGCGGACCGCCGATGTCGTGGTGGCGGGCTACCGCTTCCACAAGAGCGGCCCGGTGGTCGGCTCGCTGCTGCTGGGTCTGTACGACGACCGGGGCGCCCTCCAGCATGTGGGCGTCTCGGCCGCGTTCCCGATGAAACGGCGGGCCGAGCTGATCGAGGAACTGGAGCCGCTGCGCATGGACGACGTCTCCGGGCACCCCTGGGCGGCCTGGGCGGAGGAGGCCGCCCACGAGTCGGCCCGGCTGCCCGGCGCGCCGAGCCGCTGGTCGGGCAAGAAGGACCTGTCCTGGGTGCCGCTACGGCCGGAGCGGGTGGCCGAGGTGGCGTACGACCACATGGAGAACGGCGCCCGCTTCCGCCACACGGCCCGCTTCCGCCGCTGGCGCCCGGACCGCACACCGGAGAGCTGCACCTACGCCCAGCTGGAGGAACCCGTGCGGTATGACCTCGCGGAGATCCTGGGGTCGTAGCCCCGACGCGCCCTCCCCCTGGCCGGTCGTTCATCGGCACGGGATCGGTTTCGACCGGGTATGGCCACCGATGAGTCGATGAGCACACAATCAAGGGGACGAACGGGGTGGCAACGGTGGGCATGCGACACGGGGCGCCGACGCGCCGGACCGCACTGAAGGCGGTGCTGGCCGCGGCCGTGCTGACGGCCTCCCTCACGGCCGGCTGCACCCGGCACGGCGCCTCGGACGACGGCCGGGCACCGCAGGGCAGCCAGGCACCGGACGGGCAGCACACCGCCGGCACCGGCTCCGTACTGGCCGTGAAGATCGACAACGTCGCCGCGGCCCGCCCCCAGACCGGGCTGGATTCCGCCGACGTGGTGTACGCGGAGCAGGTGGAGGGCGGGCTCAGCCGGCTGATGGCGGTGTACGCCACCCGGCTCCCCGAGGTCGTCGGCCCGGTGCGCAGCGCCCGGGAGTCGGACCTGGAACTGCTGCGCCAGTTCGACCGGCCGACGCTCGCCTTCTCCGGTGCCCAGCGCAAGCTGCTCCCCCTGATCGACCGGGCACCGCTGCGGCCGGAGACCCCCGACGCGGCGTCCGACGCCTACTACCGGGGCAGCGACAAGCCGGCCCCGCACAACCTGTATCTCCGCCCCGCGAAGCTGATGGCCGGCGTACCCGGCAAGGCGGCGCTCACCACCGGCTTCCGCTACGGCCCGGCCCCGGCCGGCGGCACGGTCACCGCCACCCGCACCGTGCGGTATCCGGCGGCCCGCTTCACCTTCACCTGGTCCGCCGACGAGAAGCGCTGGCTGGTGTCGATGGACGGCACCCCGGCCCGGACCACGGCCGGGAAGCGGGTGGCGGCCGCGACGGTCGTGGTGCAGCACGTGCGGATACGCACGTCCAGGTATCACGACGTGCTCGGCAACTACACGCCGTTCACCGAGACGGTGGGGTCGGGCAAGGCCGAAGTGCTGCGGGACGGGCGGTCGTTCGAGGCCACCTGGACGCGGCGGGAGGCCACGGACGGTACGACGTTCACCGGTCCGGACGGCAGCCCGGTGGACTTCGCCGAGGGGCAGGTGTGGGTGGTGTTCGCCAAGGCCTAGGCCTGCGGGACGAGGGGCTCCGTGGGATTGCGCAGCCCCTCCGCCGCGTCCGAGACCCGGCGGATCAGATCGAAGAACTGGGTCTGCTCCTCGGCGGAGAGCGGGGCCAGGAAGACCTGGTTCATCCGGGCGGTGCGCACGGTGAGCTTGCGGTGGGTGCGCAGCCCGTCGTCGGTGAGGCGCAGCAGGAAGCGGCGGCCGTCCTGCGGGTCGCGCACCTTGTCGACCAGCCCGCGCCGGCCGAGCCGGCTGATGACCTCGGCGATGGTCGACCGGTCCAGCCCCACCCGCTCCCCCACCGTGCGCTGGTCCAGCCCCGGCTCGGCGACGAGCGCGTTCAGGACGGCGAACTGCGGCGAGGTGATCTCCTCCGAGACCATCGTGTTCCACAGCAGGTAGTGGGCCTGCTGAAGCCGCCGGGCCAGGTGCCCGGGGTGGGTGGTGAGGTCCACCGCGGCCATGTGTGCCCCCAAGATCTGAATTGGTTGGTGCACTGAACGATACCCATGGTCACCGCATCCTGTCAGTACACCCGTCTGCCGTCATCCCAGCTCTTGACGGGTGCCAACACCAGTGGCAGCGTGAAAGATGTCTCGCTGAAATACTCAGTGCCCTGATTAATTACCTGATCGAGATGGGGCTTCACGGATGGACAAGGTGGTCGCCACGGCCGGGGAGGCGGTGGCCGATGTGCCGGAGGGCGCGTCGCTGGCGGTGGGCGGGTTCGGACTGAGCGGTGTGCCCAACGTACTGATCGGGGCGTTGTACGAGCGCGGGGTGGGCGGCCTGTCGGTGGTCTCGAACAACTGCGGGGCGATGGACACGGGGCTCGCGGTGCTGCTGGCGGCGGGCCGGATCGCCCGGGTGACCGGCTCGTACATCGGGGCGAACAAGGAGTTCGCGCGGCAGTACCTGGCGGGCGAGCTGGAGGTGGAGCTGATCCCGCAGGGCACCCTCGCCGAGCGGCTGCGCGCGGGCGGCGCCGGGATCCCCGCCTTCTACACCCCGGCCGGGGTGGGCACGCAGGTCGCGGAGGGCGGGCTGCCCTGGCGCTACGACGGCTCCGGCGGCGTCGCCCTGGCCTCGCCGGCGAAGGAGGTCCGGGCGTTCGACGGCACCGAGTACGTCCTGGAGCGCGGGATCCGTACGGACTTCGCGCTGGTGCGGGCCGCGAAGGGCGACCGGCACGGGAACCTGGTCTTCAACAGATCCACCCGGAACTTCAACCCGCTCGCCGCGATGGCCGGCAAGGTCACGATCGCGGAGGTGGAAGAACTGGTGGAGCCCGGTGAGATCGACCCGGACGCGGTGCACCTGCCGGGGATCTTCGTGCAGCGGGTCGTCGCGCTGACGGCGGAGCAGGCGGCGGACAAGAAGATCGAGCAGCGGACGGTGAGCAGCTGATGGCCTGGACGCGCGAGGAGATGGCCGCGCGGGCGGCCCGCGAGCTGAGGGACGGGCAGTACGTCAATCTCGGCATCGGCCTGCCCACGCTCATCCCGAACCACCTGCCCGAGGGCGTGGAGGTGATCCTGGAGTCGGAGAACGGCATCCTGGGCACCGGGCCGTACCCCACCGAGGACGCCGTCGACCCGGATCTGATCAACGCGGGCAAGGAGACGGTGACCGTCCTGCCCGGGGCTTCCTTCTTCGACTCGGCCCTGTCGTTCTCGATGATCCGCGGCGGGCACATCGATGTCGCGGTGCTGGGCGCGATGCAGGTCTCCGCGGGCGGTGATCTGGCGAACTGGGCGATCCCGGGGAAGCTGGTCACCGGGATCGGCGGCGCGATGGACCTCGTCCACGGCGCCCGCACAGTCATCGTCGTCATGGCACACACCGCGAAGGACGGCTCGCCGAAGATCCTCACCGAGTGCGCGCTGCCGCTGACCGGCAAGGCCTGCGTCGACCGGATCATCACCGACCTGGGCGTCCTGGACGTCACCGACGACGGGCTCGTCCTCGTCGAGACCGCGCCCGGGGTCGGCGTCGAGGAGATCGTCGCCAAGACCGACGCGAAACTCACTGTCCCGGAGGGTCTGCTGTGAACACGGTGTACATCGTCGACGCGGTACGGACGCCGGTCGGCCGTGCCGGCGCCCGTCGAAGCGGTGCAGCGTGCGCTGCGCAAGGCCGGCAAGGGGTTCGGCGATCTGTCGGTTCTCGAGTTGAACGAGGCGTTCGTGGCGCAGGTGCTCGGATGTGTCGCCGAGTGGCCGGAGTTCGACCCGGCCGTTCTCAATCCGCAGGGCGGGGCCATTGCGTTGGGGCATCCGTTGGGTGCGTCGGGGGCGCGGCTGGCAGGGACTGTGGCGCATCAGCTTGCGCGGCGCGGGTCGGGTACCGGCGTTGCCACCCTGTGCATCGGCGTCGGGCAAGGGCTCGCGCTTGTTCTTGAGCGGTAGACGGGCCGTGCGCAGCTGCGGGTTGCGTCGTGGCTGGTCGCGCCCACGCGGCGGAGCCGCACACCGATACAGCCCCGTGCCCCTGTCGGGGCGCTTACAGCTAGGACTTCTCATGACACTCACCCAAGCCGACATCGACCTTGAAATCGCCGCCAAGCACTCCGCCTACGAAAAGCGCGTCGCCGAAGGCGCTCCCGTCGAGCATCATCCCCGCCGGGACTACGCCCCCTACCGTTCCTCCGTCCTCCGGCACCCGAAACAACCCCTGGTCGCCATCGACACCAGTAAGGATCCGGAGCTGGTGGAGTTGCACTCGCCCGCCTTCGGGGAGCGGGACATCACCGAGATCGACCATGATCTGACCCGGCAGCACACGGGTGAGCCGGTCGGTGAGCGGATCACCGTCTCCGGGCGGCTGCTCGACCGGGACGGCCGGCCGATCCGGGGGCAGCTGATCGAGATCTGGCAGGCCAACTCGGCGGGCCGCTACGCGCACCGGCGCGAACAGCACGACGCCCCGCTGGACCCGAACTTCACGGGTGTCGGACGTACGATCTCCGACGCCGACGGCGGTTACCGCTTCACCACCATCCAGCCGGGGCCCTACCCCTGGCGCAACCACGTCAACGCGTGGCGTCCGGCGCACATCCACTTCTCGATGTTCGGTACGGCGTTCACCCAGCGGCTCGTGACGCAGATGTACTTCCCGAGCGACCCGCTGTTCCCGTACGACCCGATCATCCAGTCCGTGACGGACGACGCGGCCCGGCAGCGCCTGGTCGCGACCTACGACCACAGCCTGTCCGTGCCGGAGTTCTCGATGGGCTACCACTGGGACATCGTGCTGGACGGCCCGCACGCCACCTGGCTCGAAGAAGGGCGCTGAGCTGCCATGACGAAGATCGACACGAGCAGCCCGGAGCAGGTGCTGCCCACCCCGTCGCACACGGTCGGCCCGTTCTACGGCTACGCGCTGCCGTTCCGCGGCGGCGAGGAGATCGCACCCCTCGGCCATCCGGACACGATCACGGTCCACGGGTACGTCCTCGACGGCGAGGGCAACCCGCTGCCGGACGCGTTCGTGGAGCTGTGGGGCGCCGACCCGGACGGGAACGTGTCCACGACCGACGGCTCGATCCGGCGCGACCCCGCGACCGGCGACCACCTCGGCCGCAACGGCGTGGAGTTCACCGGCTGGGGCCGGATCCAGACGGATGCCGGCGGGCACTGGTACGCGCGGACGCTGCGGCCCGGCGCCCGCGGCGACAGCGCGCCCTACGTCAGCGTGTGCGTCTTCGCACGCGGCCTGCTCATGCACCTGTTCACCCGGATCTATCTGCCCGGCGACGACGCCGCGCTCAGCGCCGACCCGCTGCTCACCCGGGTGGGCGAGCGGCGCGACACGCTGATCGCCGCCGACGAGGGCCGGGGGACCTACCGTTTCGACATCCGTCTTCAGGGCGAGGGCGAAACGGTCTTCCTGGAGTTCCAGTGACTCCCCCACCCTCCGGGCGGGAGGTGCCCCCAGTGGGTTACGGCGGCGGTGACGCCGGGCTGCTCGGTCCCGGGTGGGCCGGGTCCGCCGCCGCGTCCGCGACCGGGGACGGCGCCTGGCTGCGTGCGCTCCTCGACGCGGAGGCGGCCCTCACCCGCGCCCAGGCCGCCCTGGGGCTGGCCCCGGCCGAGGCCGCGGCGGCCGTGACCGAGGCGGCCGATCCGGACCGCTTCGACGTCGGCGCCCTCGCGGAGCGCGCCCGCGCCGGCGGCAACCCGGTCATCCCGCTGGTCGCCGATCTGACGAAGGCGGTCGGCGCGGAGTACGGGCCGTACGTGCACCGGGGCGCCACCAGCCAGGACATCATGGACACGGCGACGATGCTGGTCGCCGCCCGCACCCTGGACCTGGTCCTCGCCGACCTCGGGCGTACCGAGCAGGCGCTGGCCCGGTCGGCCGCCGAGCACCGTGACACCCCGATGCCGGGCCGTACGCTCACCCAGCACGCCGTACCGACGACCTTCGGGCTGAAGGCGGCCGGCTGGCGTTCGCTGGTCCTCGACGCCCGGGACCGCACGGCCCGGGTCCGGGAGTCCCTGCCCGTGCAACTCGGTGGTGCGGCAGGCACGTTGGCGGCCCTCGGCGCGTACGGCGCGGCACACGCCGAAGAGCTGCCGGAGGCGTACGCACGGGAACTCGCGCTGACCGCACCCCTGTTGCCGTGGCACACCCTGCGTACGCCCGTCGCCGATCTCGCCGGGTGTCTCGCCTTCACGGCCGGGGCGCTGGGCAAGGTCGCCGTGGATGTGCTGACGCTGTCCCGTACCGAGATCGGTGAGCTCTCCGAGGGCAGCGGGGGCGGTTCGTCGGCGATGCCGCACAAGGCGAACCCCGTGCGGTCCACGCTCGTCGCGGCCGCCGCCCGGCGGGCCCCGCAGCTCGCGGCGGTCCTGTACGGCTGCCTGGTCGCCGAGGACGAGCGGCCGGCCGGCGCCTGGCATGCCGAGTGGGAGCCGTTGCGGGACCTGCTGCGCGCCGTCGGGGGCGCGGCCCGGGACACGGCGGAGCTGGCGGAGGGGCTGCGGGTGCATCCGGAGGCGATGCGCCGGAACCTGGATCTCACCCGTGGGCTGATCGTCTCCGAGCGGCTGTCCGCCGAACTGGCCCCCGTGCTCGGCCGGCCCCGGGCGAAGGAACTGCTCACCGAACTCGCCCGCCGTACCGGCACCGAGCGGCGTACGCTGCGTGAACTGCTCTCCGAGGAAACCGAGTTGAAGGACATCGACCTCGACGACCTGACCGACCCGGCCCGCTACACCGGCTCCGCCGGCACCCTCACCGACCGTGCACTGGAGCGACGTTGATCGAGAACCTGCTCAACCACCGTGCCGAAGGCCCCACTTCCGCTCCCCCGCTGCTGCTCGGGCCGTCGCTCGGCACCTCGTACGCGCTGTGGGACGCGGTGGCGCCCGAACTGTCGGCCGGCCACCGGGTGGTGCGCTGGAACCTGCCGGGGCACGGCGGTGCGGCGCCCGGTCTGATCAAGGCGGGGGCGACCATCGGTGACCTCGCCGACCTGGTGCTCGCGCTCGCCGACTCGCTCGGCATCGAGCGGTTCGGGTATGCCGGGGTGTCGCTGGGCGGCGCGGTCGGGCTGCACCTGGCCGTCCACCACCCGGACCGGCTGGAGAGCCTGGCCGTGATCTGCTCCTCCGCCCACTTCAACGGCTCCAAGCCCTGGGAGGAGCGGGCCGAGCGGGTGCGCCGGGAGGGCGTGCGGTGGCTCGCGGAGAACGCGGGCACCCGCTGGTTCACGCCCGGCTTCACCGTGCCGCGCCTCGTCGAGGACCAGCGGACCGTGGACCCGGAGGCGTACGCCGCCTGCTGCGACGCGCTGGCCGCCTTCGACCTGCGGGACCGGCTGGGCGAGATCGCCGTACGCACCCTGCTGATCGCGGGCCGTCAGGACCCCGCGACCCCGCCGCCGCATCTGCGGGAGATCGCGGACGCGGTACCGGCGTCCACGCTGGTCGAGCTGCCGGGCGCCTCCCACCTGGCGCCGGCGCAGTGTCCCGAGGCCGTCCTCACCGCGCTCCGCTCGCACCTGGACGGCGGCGCCAGGCGGGGCATGGCGGTGCGCCGGGAGGTGCTGGGCGACCCGCACGTCGACCGGGCACAGGCCCGCCAGACGCCGTTCACGGCCCGCTTCCAGGACTTCATCTCACGCTACGCCTGGGGCGAGATCTGGACCGACCCCACCCTCTCCCGCCGCGAACGCAGCATGATCACCCTCACCGCGCTGGTCGCAGGCGGCCACTACGACGAGCTGGCCATGCATGTACGGGCCGCCCGGCGCAACGGGCTCACACCGGAGGAGATCGGCGCGGTACTGCTGCAGACGGCCGTGTACTGCGGGGTTCCGGCGGCGAACTCGGCGTTCGCGACGGCCCAGCGGGTTCTTGCCGAGGAGGAAGGGTGACCCTGGCAGTCGTAGCCCCAGCAGGATCAGGCATCCGGTAGCGGCCCGTGCCTACGCTGGAAGCATGTCCACCATTCTGATCACCGGTGCCACCTCCGGGCTCGGCCGGTATGTCGCCTTCGAACTGGTCCGCTCCGGCCATGTCGTCCTCGCGCACGGCCGGGATCCGGGCCGTACCGAGGCGCTGGTCGAGGAGCTGCGCACCGAGGGCGACGCGGAGGGCTTCGTCGCGGACCTGGCCTCGCTGGCACAGGTCCGCGAGCTGGGCGCGCGGGTCGCCGACGCGCGTCCCGACCTGGACGTACTGATCAACAACGCGGGCGTCGGCGCCGGTACGCCCGGTTCGGGGCGCGAACTGAGCGCCGACGGCCACGAACTGCGCCTGGCCGTCAACTACCTGGCCCCGGTGACCCTGACCCGCGCCCTGCTGCCGGTCCTGCGCGCCGACGCCCCGGCCCGGATCGTCAACGTGGGCTCGGCCGGCCAGGAGCCCCTGGACTTCGACGACCCCGAGTTCACCCGCGGCTACCAGGGCTTCGCGGCCTACTGCCGAGCCAAGTTCGCCCTGGCGGCCCACACCTTCACCCTGGCGGAGGAGCTGGCGGGCACGGGGGTCTCGGTGAACGTCCTGCACCCGGCGACTTTCATGGACACGGCGATGGTGCGGGAGGGTGGGGTGGCGCCTTGGAGCACGGTGGCCGACGGCGCGCCAGGCGTCCTCGCCCTGGCAACGGGGGACTTGGGGACGGGGGGTTACTTCGACGGCACGAATCCCGCCAGGGCGCACGCGGGGGCGTACGACAGGGATGTACAGAAACGTCTCTCAGCAGTCACTGATCAACTCCTGTCCCTGTAGCACCCCTTCTTTTGGGGGCGCGGGGAACTGCGCGACAAGCCCCCACGCGCCCGCAGCCCGCAACGCACCGGTCAACGCAACCCCCTTCCCGTATCGAGAACTTCCCGCGCCTGAGAAACCAAACCGTCCGCCCCGCACGACCGCGCCAACGCCAGCCCCCGGTTCAACTCGGCCACCGACCGCGCGGCGATCCCGTACTCCACCCGCGCCGCCGCATGCTCGTACTGGCACGGCGACGCCTCCAGGTAGGCCACCGCCTGCGAGGCGAGCCGCACCTGCCGCTGCCCGGTCTCCAGCGCGGCGGCGCACCGCAGGGCCTCGCCGATCGCCGTGTCCGTGCCGAACCGCTCGGCCTGCCGCCGCGCGTCCGCCGACAGCTGCGCCGCCCGCGCCGGGTCCTCGCCCGCGAGGGCCCGGGCGAGGTCGAGCGCCCAGGGCACCACCACCGGGTTGAAGTGGCCGCGCGCGGCGGCCGCCTTCTCCGCGGCCTCCAGTTCGTTGACGGCCTCCTTCGTGCGGCCGACGGCGAGCAGCAGCCGGCCGCGCACGGACCGCGGGTCCGGCATCACGATCGTGGAGGGGTACGGCGGTGCGAAACCGTACTGCTCGGCCGTCTCCCAGGCCTGCTGGACATGGCCGCGGGCCAGCAGCGTGTCGACCAGGTTGCAGGTGGCGGTCCAGTACAGGGGCAGTCTGCGGCCGACCCGCTCGGCGATCCGCAAGGACTCCCGCAGGGATGTCTCCGCGTCCCGCAGCCGGCCGCGCCTGCGGTGCCCGAGGCCCACATAGGCGTGGGCGAGGGCGAGATGGCCGCCGCTCCAGCCGGAGGACTCGTAGGCGCGCAGGGCCTCGTTGTAGAGGCTCTCCGCGCGGTCGAGGCGGTCGGTGTAGACGTAGGCGTTGGCGAGCATCAGCAGCAGCTCGATGCCCCACTCGGTGTCGGTCCAGCCGAGTCCGGGAGCGAGCCGGCCGTTGACGAGGGCGCGGTCGCACAGTTCCACGACCTCTTCGGCGCTCTCCCCCTGGATGAGGAGGTCGAAGCCGCGCAGCATCAGCAGGGCGCGCTCGGAGTTGTCGCGGCCGGTGCAGGTGTCGGCGAGCTCCCCGAGGCGTTCGGAGCGGTGCGGGGAGACGGCCTCGCCGGCGATGCCCTCCCACATGAACTGGACGGCCTGGAGCCGGAGTCTGGCGGGGCCCTCCTCGTGCCGGGCGGCCTCCGCCTCGACCGTGCGGACGGCTTCCTCCAGCTGGTCGTTGTGGAGGAGGGCCTGGGAGAGGCGGAAGACGGCGTCGACGCGTTCGGCGCCGCCGAGGCCGGGCA
This sequence comes from Streptomyces sp. NPDC058683, assembly GCF_042716195.1. Classification (NCBI taxonomy): domain Bacteria; kingdom Bacillati; phylum Actinomycetota; class Actinomycetes; order Kitasatosporales; family Streptomycetaceae; genus Streptomyces; species Streptomyces sp. NPDC058683. The sequence continues at coordinate 190,583 of NZ_JBHXSK010000005.1, read as the reverse complement.
TGCCGAGTGCGCTGCGCAGGTGGCCGATGGTGACGGCGGGCTTGGTGAGCAGGGTGGCGCAGCCCAGTTCGTAGAGCACGCGCGCGTGGACCTCGGGTACGGGCGGTTCCAGCAGGGCGCGTTCGAGGCAGCGGCGGGCCGCGTCCGGGGCGCCGACGGCGAGGTGTTCCTTGGCCGCGTCCCGCAGCTGCTGGACGAGTTCCTCGTCGTCGTCCGGATGCACCTTCAGCAGATGGCGGGAGGCGTCGGCGATGCCCCGGCCGTCGTCGATGACGATCTGGGCGGCGATGCCGTGCATGGCGGTGCACATCGCCGGCGGGATCGAGTTGTAGACGGCGCTGGCGATCAGCGGGTGGACGAACTCCAGGTCACCGGTGTGGGAGCGGGAGCCTGCCGGGTCGGGCACGGTGAGGATACGGGCGCTGCGCAGCAGTTCGGCGCAGCGCTCGGCGTCCTCCACGGTCATGGTGGCGAGCTGGGCGACCAGGTCGACGGAGATGCCGGTGCCGAGGATGGCGGCGGCCCAGGCGAACCGGGTGGCGTCGATACCGAGGCCTTCGAGGCGGGTGACGAGTCCGCCGCCGCGGGCCGACCGGTTGAGCGCGCGCAGTTCGCCGGCCCGGGCCTCGACGGGTTCGACCTCGCTGTCCTGGACCTTGGCGAGGAGTTCGACGGTCTCGTAGGGGTTGCCGCCGGTGACGGCCCAGACCTCGCGGCAGAACGGGGCGTCGGCGTGCGCGCCGAGGGTGGCGAGGGTGAGTCCGGCGGTGGCGTCCGGGGTGAGGGCGCTGAGATTGTGCACGGGGTTCGTGGCCGCGGCGGCCACGGTGTCGAGGTAGCGGGCGCTGTCGCCACTGACGTCGCCGGGGCGGCGGGCGACCAGGACGAGCACGGACAGGTCGTCGAGGCGCTCCACGAAGGCGGCGAGCCAGGCCAGGGTCTCCTGGTCGACCCAGTGCGCGTCGTCGATCAGCAGCACCAGCGGCCAGTCCCGTCTGGCCAGCCGGCGGACGGCGGCGACCAGGCCGTCGCAGACGCCCTGCGGGTCGGCCTGGCGCTCACCGGGGTCGGTTATGCCCAGGGCGGGGCCGGCGATGTCGTACCAGTCGCCGAGGTACTCCCGGGCCTCGTCGGGGTGCAGGGAGACCAGGGCCGGCTGGAGCAGCTGCCGTACCACGTTGAAGGGAACGCTGCGCAGGGTCTCGCCGCCGCGGGTGGCCCAGACGGTGCAGCCGCGGCGCTTGGCGATACGGCGGGTCTCGGCCAGCAGCGCGGTCTTGCCGAGTCCGGCCTCGCCGCGCAGGACCAGCAGGTTTCCGGAGGTGGACCGGTCGGCGCACAGGACGTCGAGTGCCTCGGTGATGGCGGCGATCTCCGCGTCGCGCTCCCAGAGCGGAGCAGAGGAGTCCTCCGGGGGTAGTTCCTCCGTCATCCCGTTGCCTCCCCAAGTCGCCCGAACGACGTACAGACCACGAGCGTAGCCGTCCTGTTGGCTGTCCGGAGGCGGGTCCGGGCTGCTGTTGCCGTGACGGGTGAAAGCGGCTGCGGCGGGTCGACGCGTGACGGCCCCGACCTGCCGCTGTCGAGCGAACGGACCGTCAACGGGCGTGGAAATGAAGCTGGTTTTCGAAGATCGGGCGGCACCGGAGCGGAATCGACCCCTCCGGGCGCTTGCGGCGGGCTCGGTGGGCAACTTCATCGAGTGGTACGAGTTCGGTGTCTACGGCTATTTCGCGACGGTCGTCGCCGAGCGGTTCTTCACCCCGGCGGGCGGCAGCGCGGCCGAGGGGCTGGTGCGCACCTATGCCTCGTTCGGGCTGGCGTTCTTCTTCCGTCCGCTGGGCGCGGCCCTGTTCGGCCGGCTGGCCGACCGGCTCGGCCGGCGGCCGGTGCTGATTCTCGTGGTCGCGCTGATGACGGGTGCCACGGCGCTCATCGGCCTGCTGCCGACGTATGCGCAGGCCGGCGCGCTCGCGCCGTGGCTGCTGACGTTCCTGAGGGCTGTTCAGGGACTCTCCGCCGGCGGGGAGTTCGGGGGCGCGGTGGCGATGCTGACCGAGTTCGCGCCACCGGGGCGGCGGGGGCTTTACGGGGCCTGGCAGTCGTTCACGGTGGCGCTGGGGCTGCTGGGCGGGGCGGGCGTGGCGGCCGGGCTCGCCTCCGTGCTGACGGAAAGTCAGCTCCATGCGTGGGGCTGGCGGTTGCCGTTCCTGCTGGCGCTGCCCCTGGGCGCGCTGGCGCTGTGGCTGCGGGTGGGGCTGGACGAGACGCCGGAGTTCCGGGAGCCGGACGTGCGGGGGGTGCGGGCGGCGCGGGTGTCCGTCGGGGCGATCGCGTCGGCCGTCGGGCGGGTGATGGGCTGGTCGGCGGCCGGGTACACCTTCCTGGTCGTGCTGCCGTCGTACCTCCAGACCGCGCTGCACACCGGCTTCCGTACGGCCCTGCTGGCGACCGTGGTGGCGAACCTGGGTTTCGCGGCGGCGATCCTCCCGGCGGGGCTGCTCAGCGACCGGATCGGGCGCCGGCCGGTGATGCTGGCGGGCGCCGCTCTCGTGGTCGCGCTGGCCCTGCCGCTGCTCGGCCTCCTCCAGGACGGCGGGGCGTCCGCCGGGGTGAAGGGCGCGGCCCTGTTCGGTGCGGGCGCGGTGGTGGGGCTGATGGCCGGACCGGGGCCCGCGCTGCTGGCCGAGATGTTCCCGGCGCGCGCCCGCTGTACGGGCCTGGGACTCGCCTACGCCCTGTCCAATGCCGTGTTCTCGGGCTGTGCGGGCCTCATCATCACGGAGGCGGTGAAGCGCACCGGGAACCTGGACGTTCCCGGCTACTACGCGGCGGCGGCCTGCGCGGTCAGCGTGCTCGCGCTGATACGGTCACGCGAGACGAAGGCGGGTTGAGCGGTGCTGGTGATCGGTCTGATGTCCGGGACGTCGTACGACGCGGTCGACGCGGCCGCCGCCGAGCTGCGCCTGGCCGGCGACACGCTGCTGCTGAAGCCGCTGGGGCTGGTGAGCACGCCCTACGACGACGAGCTGCGCGAGGCTCTCGCGGGCGCGCTGCCGCCGGCCGCCGTGCCGCTGGCGCGGGTGTGTCTGCTGGACACCCGGATCGGGCAGGCGTTCGCGGCGGCGGCGGTCCGGGCCAACCGTGACCTGTGCGGCGGACGGGCCGAGTTGGTGGCCTCGCACGGGCAGACGGTCTTCCACTGGGTGGCGGACGGCCGGGTGCACGGGACGCTGCAGCTCGGGCAGCCGGCCTGGATCGCGGAGGCGACGGGGCTGCCGGTGGTCGCCGACTTCCGCCCGCGGGACGTGGCCGCCGGGGGCCAGGGTGCGCCCCTGGTGAGCCTGGTCGACCTGCTGTGGCTGCGCGGCCGGCCGGGCACGCCGGTGGCGCTGAACATCGGGGGGATCGCCAACCTCACCGCGCCGGACGGCACGGCCTTCGACACCGGGCCCGGGTGCGCGCTGCTGGACGCGGCGGCCCGGGAGTCGACCGGCGGCCGGCAGGCGTACGACGTGGACGGGGCGCTGGCGGCGCGCGGCCGGCCGGACCGGCCCCTGCTGGAGCGGTTGCTGGCGGACCCGTACTACGCACTGCCCGCGCCGAAGACGACCGGCAAGGAGCTGTTCCACGCCGGGTACTGGCGAGCGCCGGAGGGTATGGCGGCCGAGGACGCGCTGGCGACGCTCACCGAACTGACGGCCCGGACGGTGGCGGACGCGGTCCGCGGCGTCGGGGCCACGGAGGTGATCGCCTCGGGCGGCGGCACCCGCAACCCGGTTCTGATGCGGCTGCTCCGCGGCCTGCTGCCCAACACCCCCGTCCGCGCCTCCGACGAACTCGGTCTGCCCTCGGCCGCGAAGGAGGCCTACGCCTTCGCGGTCCTCGGCTTCCTCACCGCCCACGGCCTCCCGGGCACCGCCCCGACCGCCACCGGCGCCCGCCGTCCGAGCGTCCTGGGCTCCCTGACCCCGGGGCGGGACGGTCTGCGCCTGCCACCACGGGCTCCGAACCCGCCGGCGCGACTACGGATCGAATGAAAAAACCAAGTGCGGTGGATCGGCTCATCCGAAAGTCGCCGGTCCTCTCATCCGACTTTCACCGATGCCTCATACGGTGGGGGCATGACGCAGGTGACTCCCCCCGGGTGGTACCCCGACCCCGGGCAGACAAGTGACGGTCCGGCCACTGAGCGCTGGTGGGACGGCAAGACGTGGACGGAGCAGACCCGCCCCGCCGGGTCGGGTGCCGACTGGGGTCCCCCGACGGCGCAGGCGGCCGACGCGCCCCACCAGGCATACCCGGCCTATCCGGGGTATCCGGGAACGGGGTATCCGGGGTATCCGGCGCCGCCGGCCGCCGGGAAGCGCGGGCTGCGCACCGGCGTGGCCGTCGGTGTCGCCGTGGCGGTCCTCGCCGCCATCGGGGTGGGCGCATGGGCGCTCTCCGGCGACGGCGGCGACAACGGCGGCGGCCAGGCCACCCAGCAGGGTTCGGGCGGTCAGAGCGGCGGTTCCGGCCAGGGCGGGCCCGAGGGGCAGAACGGCGGGCAGGGCTTCCCGTTCGGCGGGTCGGGCGGCTCGGGGTCCGGCGGCGGCTCGGGCTCGGGCGGTTCCGACGGCGGTGCGTCGCCGTCGCCCGGCCAGTCCGAGGCTCCGAAGATCGAGGGCGGCGGCACGGTGTCGGACTCCATCAACGCCATCGGCATTCCGGTGCCGAAGGGCTGGACCGGGCAGGCGATCACGGTCGGCGCCCAGATCACCTCCGACAACTCCTACAAATGCCCCGGAGACACCTCCCAGACGTGCACCGCCGGCGGCGCCTACTCGGCGCCCGCGCTGGTGCTGGGCACCAAGGGCGACACCGCCGAGGAGGTCGCCAAGGCGGACATCTCGGCCAACGCCACGGAGTCGTACGGCGGCAAGACCTACGGCTCGATCACCTCGCACGAGGTGCTGGCCTCCAAGGCCGTCACCGTGGCCGGGCAGAAGGGCTATCTGGTCCGCTGGAAGGCGGTGACCAGCAAGGGTGCCGACGGTTACGTCGAGTCGCTGGCCTTCCCGTCGCCCTCGAACGCCCAGCAGATCGTGGTGGTCCGGTTCGGTGTCGACGTCGGCCAGGACCAGTCGGTGATCGACACCATCACCAAGGGCATAAAGGTGTCCTCCGGCGGCGGCGACGGCCAGACCGTCTGACCCGCCCCGGAACGCCGATCGGCCGGGTGGAGCGCCCCTCCGCTCAAAGGGGAGCCCCACCCGGCCGGGGGGTGCGCGCCGCCCCCGTCCCCACGGTGCGGCGCGAGCAGGTCACCGTCCAGTCATCCCGTGGACGGCGGCCTGGGTCTAGGTCAGTCCGAGTGCGGGCAGCGCCACGGCCTCCACGAAACGGACGAGATAGTCGGCGTCGGCGTACTCGCCGGTGAGCACGGGCCGTACCCGCAGGACGCCGAACATCATGGCGGGCACATAGTCGAGCGCCGGATGGCCCTCGGGCACCTCGCCGCGCTCGACACCGCGGTGCAGGATCTCCTGGAGCGCGGCGATCTCGGGTTCGACGAGCGCCTCGCGCAGTGCCTGCGCCAGTTCCTCGTCCGAGTGCATCGCGTGCCCCAGCGCCTGGAGCAGCTTGGTGTCCTTACGGGTCCAGGCGCCCGCGGCCCGCGCCACCTCGCGCAGGTCCTCGGCGAGTGAGCCGGTGTCGACGCCGCCGAAGCGTACCTCGCGGCTGGCCCGCAGCGCGGCCGCGACGAACTGCGGCTTGGTCTTCCACTGCCGGTAGAGCGTGGACTTGCTGCACCGGGTGCTGGAGGCGACCCCTTCCATGGTCACGGAGTCGTAGCCGCATTCGCGGATCTGTTCGAGCACGGCATCGAAGAACTCCCGCTCACGCTCCGGCGTGATCTTGGAGCGGCGCGAGGCGACGACCGTCTCCGGTCCGTCCGCGGCCTGCGACGTCATGTGCCCTACTCCTCACTCGCGCATCACTTACGGATCATCTGGTCCCCGCCCCCCGTTCGGTCCGGGCGGAAACCTACAACCAGTGTGGCCTACGTCTATCGATACGCCACTGTACCGGTACACGACCGTATCGGTACAGTGGCGTATCGGTACGCTTTCGTATCGATGAGTATCGGTGAGTTCGGGCCACCGCCCGGGACTCGGCACAGCACCACCGTCAGTGAGGGGGCCTGGGATGAGATCCCAGTCCGAGCCGGCAGCAGCGGAGCCGGGGGCGATAGCCCGGCCACCGCTGGTCCGTGAGCTCCTGCTCGTCGCAGGACTCTTCCTCGTCTACAAATTCGGGCGGCAACTGGCCACCGGCCATACCGCCGAGGCCCTGCACAACGCCCACCGGATCTGGGACCTGGAACGGACGCTGCACCTGCCGTCGGAGGTCGACGTGCAGTCCGCACTGCTGCACGGCGACACCCTCGTCCACCTGGCCAACACCTACTACGCCACGGTTCATTTCCCGGCCACGCTGGCCTTCCTGGTCTGGCTCTACCTGAAGCGGCCCGCGCACTACGTCTGGGCCCGCCGGGTCCTCGCCGTGGTCACCGCCGCCGCACTGGTGCTCCCCTTCACGTTCCCGCTGGCACCGCCGCGGATGCTGGCCGCCACCGGCCTCGTCGACACGGCCCGGGTGTACGGCCCCTCCGTCTACGGCCCGCCCGCCAGGGACCACCTCTCCAACCAGTTCGCGGCGATGCCCTCGCTGCACTTCGGCTGGGCCCTGATGGTGGCGATCGGCCTGATCGTCGCGACCCGCTCCCGGTGGCGCTGGCTGTGGCTGCTGCACCCGGCGATCACCCTGCTGGTGATCGTGGGCACCGCGAACCACTACTGGCTGGACGCGATCGTCGCCACCGCGATGCTCGGCGCCGCCCTCGCCCTGATCCACCCGCCGCACCGCACGGCCACCACGGCCGGACGCGGCACCCGCCGGCTCGTGTCCGAGGAGCCCGCACTGGTAGGGGCGGGCCGATGAGCACCGCGGCCCTGATCGCCGTCCTCCTCTCCCTGGTCTCGGCCGTCGCCTACGCGGCCGCCGCGGTCGCCCAGGAGCGGCTCGCGTCGAGGAACTCCGGCGCCGGTCTGGTACGACTGCTCGGCTCCAGTGCCTGGTGGGCGGCGGTCGGCCTCAACGCGGGCGCCGCACTCCTGCACGTCGTGGCCCTCAAGTACGGCCCCCTCACCCTCGTACAGCCGCTGGGCGCACTCACCCTGGTCGCGGCCGTGCCGATGGGCGCGCGGGTGGCCGGGCGCCGGGTCAGCGCGACGGAGTGGCGGGGCACGGCCCTGACCCTGCTCGGTCTCGGAGCCCTGCTGATCACGGCCTCCGGCCCCGCACCCCATCGGGTGCTGAGCCTCACCGAAGCCCTCACGGTGGCCGGTACGACCGCCGCCCTGATCGGCGCCCTGTCCCGCCCCGGCACCCGGCCGGGCCTGCGGCACGCGACCGCGTCCGGCTTCGCCTCGGGCGTCGCCTCGGCCCTCACCCAGACGGTGACGGTGGCGGCGACGGACCGCTCGGGTCCGGTCCTGAGCGTCCAGGTGATCGTGGTGGCGCTCCTGGTGGCCTCGTTCGCGGTGGGCGGCCTGCTGCTCTCCCAGATGGCCTACCGAGGCGGCCTGGGCGGCCCGCTCGCGGTGGTCACCCTGTCCAACCCGGTGGCGGCGGCGGTCATCGGCCTGACCCTGCTGGGGCAGGGCCTGCAAGGCGGCGCGGCGGGCATCCTGCTCGCCCTGGCGGGCGCGGGCCTCGCCTCCTGGGGCGTGGTCCTGCTGACCCGGGTGACCCCGCCGACGCCACTGGTCGAACTCGAACCGGACGAGGAACACCCGGTGGCCGCGGTTCTGGCCCTGGAGTCGGCACGGGTCGCGGCGGAGCAGGCACTGCTGCCCCGCCAGAAGCCGGAGACCGGACACCTCACGGCCCACTGAGAACGCAGCGCCCGTCACATGTGAAGCGCCCCGCACCTGAGCGCCCCTCCAGAGGCGCGGGGAACTGCGCGACCAGCCCCCGCAGACCCCGCAGCCGCGCGACAACCGATGGCGCCCCCACGGACCGCGTCAAGCGTCACCCACCCGCAGACGACCCTCAGCCCAGCCCCCGGGAGTCCTGCTTCAGCGCCGTGTCCACGGTCAGCGCCGTCGCCACCACCAGGCTCCGCAGCGGCTCCGGCAGCTGGTGGTGTATCTGCAGCACGTAGTTGTCCGCGGTCGTGAACATCGTCTTGGCGAGCCCCTCCCACGTCTTCGTGATCCGGGCCACCTCCGTGTCGGCGTGGTCGACGATCGCGAAGTTCCACGCGCGCCAGTTCTCCGCCTTGATCGCACCGACCTTCTGGCCGCCCACCATCATCGCGAAGTTGATCTTCCCGATCATGTTCTGCTGGACGATCTCACCGACCTGCGAACCGTCCGGGCGGGTCACGATCACCCGGGACTTGAAGATCTTCGCGGGCCGGGTCAGCACCAGCTGCGGCTGACCGGACGCGTCGCGGATCTCCAGCCGGTGGGTCATGAACTGGTCGAGGCTGGAGACGAAGCGCAGGATCTTCTTCAGCGCGTTCTGGCCGACCTCGGCCACCGAGCCGATCTCCTGGCCGTGCTGGTCCATGACCTTGTACTCGTTGGTCAGCTCGATCAGCTTGGCCTTCTGGTTCACCACCAGCACCGGCTCGGTGAAGAGTGTCTGGGACGCACCGTGCGGATCGCGGTACGAGTCTGCAGGAGTGTTCGATTGCGTAGTCACCGGGGCACACTATCCCGATGTGACCGGTACCTGATCAGTTCCGCACGATGCCGTCCTCAGCCCTTTGTCACTCGGTGCTGATCGCCGGGTCGCTGACCCCGGGCCGCCCGTTCTCCACATGCCCCGCGAACCGCCGCACAAAGGTCGCGTCGGCCTCGGAGGTGACCGTCAGGTCGTACCACTGGTCGCTGTGGTTGAGGTGGGCGATGTGCTTGACGGTGGCCCCGGCGCGCACCGTGAACGTGCGGCCCCGGCCGCCGTACCCGTCCGCCACCTTCAGCTTCACCGTGCCGCTGCCCTTGTTGCTGAAGGTCAGCTCTATGTCGTCGCCGTGCGGCCGGGCGGTGACCTCGGGTCCCGCCACCTTGCCGGGGCCCTGGAAGGTGCGCAGGAAGCCGTTCGGGCCGTGCACGGTCAGGTCGTACGAGCCGCCCGAGTACACCGAGTTCCAGGCGTCGGAGACGGACTTGCCGGCCTCGGTGGTGTAGCTCCAGGGGCCGTCGGTGCGGTTGTTGGAGGTGACCAGGAAGGCGGCGCCGGCCTGCGCGCCGGAGGCGAAGGTCAGCGTGAACTTGCCGGCCGCCGCGTCCAGCGAACCGTCCACCAGCGGGGCGTACTTGAGCGGCCGGGTGGGCCGCGAGCCGCGCTCCTGCTTGGGCAGCGCCGGGTTGGCGGGCGGGGTGGGCACGTAGTCGGGGTGGCGGTTCTTGTCCGGCGGCTGGTAGCCGTCGGTCGAGGGCAGCGCGACCGGCTTGGTGTCCTTGCGGGAGAAGTCGAACGCGGCGGTCAGGTCGCCGCTGACGGCGCGCCGCCAGGGCGAGATGTTGGGCTCGTGGACGCCGAAGCGGTTCTCCATGAACCGGATGACCGAGGTGTGGTCGAGCGTCTCGGAGCAGACGTAACCGCCCTTGCTCCACGGGGAGACGACGATCATCGGCACCCGCTGGCCGAGGCCGTAGGCGCCGGCCGCGTGGGTCGCGTCGCCCTTGAAGAGGTCCAGGGCCGGGTCGACCGTGGACTTGCCCTGGGCGGCGGAGGCCGGCGGGAACGGCGGGACCACGTGGTCGAAGAAGCCGTCGTTCTCGTCGTACGTGATGAACACGGCCGTCTTCGCCCACACCGCGGGGTCGGCGGTGAGCGCGTCGAGGACCTGGGAGATGTACCAGGCACCGTAGTTGGCGGGCCAGTTGGGGTGCTCGGTGAAGGCCTCGGGGGCGACCACCCAGGAGATCTGCGGCAGCTTGCCGGCCTTGACGTCGGCCTTCAGCTGGTCGAAGAAGCCCTCGCCCTTGGTGGCGTCGGTGCCGGTGCGGGCCTTGTCGTACAGCGGGTCGCCGGGCTGGGCGTTCTGGTACTGCTTGAAGTAGAGCAGCGAGTTGTCGCCGTAGTTGCCCCGGTAGGCGTCCTGGATCCAGCCCCAGCCGCCGGCCGCGTCCAGGCCGTCGCCGACGTCCTGGTAGATCTTCCAGGAGACGCCCGCCTTCTCCAGGCGCTCGGGGTACGTCGTCCAGGAGTAGCCGGCCTCGTCGTTGCCGAGGACCGGGCCGCCGCCCTGGCCGTCGTTGCCCGTGTAACCCGTCCACAGGTAGTAGCGGTTCGGGTCGGTGGAGCCCATGAACGAGCAGTGGTAGGCGTCGCAGATGGTGAAGGCGTCGGCGAGCGCGTAGTGGAACGGGATGTCGTCCCGGTTCAGGTACGCCATGGTCGTGGAGCCCTTGGCCGGCACCCACTTGTCGTACTTGCCGTTGTTGACGGCGGTGTGCGTGTCGGCCCAGCCGTGCGGGAGGTCCTGGATGAAGGCGAGGCCCAGGTCGTCGGCGTCCGGGTGGAACGGCAGGATGTCCTTCGTGCCGTTCCACTGGCGCCACACGGACTTGTCGTCCTGGGTGACCGAACGGGGGTCGCCGAAGCCGCGGACGCCTCTGAGGGTGCCGAAGTAGTGGTCGAACGAACGGTTCTCCTGCATCAGGACGACGATGTGCTCGACGTCCTCGATCGACCCCGTGCGGTGGTTCGCGGGCAGTGCGGCGGCACGCTCGATGCTGTTGGACAGCGCGGTGAACGCCGTGGTGGCGCCTGCCAGCTGGAGGAATCGGCGCCGGTTTACTTCGGGCATGGGTGAGCGACCTCTCATCCTGACGCACGGGATGGCCGGAACAGGGCGGATTGTGCGCGGGTGCGAGTGTTCCAAGGGCATCGAACGTCAGGGAAGGGTCGGGTGGCGCGGATGTGAAAGTCGGCGGTACGGGAGGTAGGTAATCGGTAAGAGGGCAGGGCCGGCCACGGCCCGGGCGGCCGTGGCCGGCGCGGGACCTCAGCTGATGAAGGAGCCCGGGGCGCAGGCGCTGGACGCCACCCACACGTGGGACATGATGTTGTCGTTCATGTTCTCGCCGTTGGTGAAGTGGTTGCGGGCGAGGTTGTCCACGTACAGCTCGCCCGGCTTGAGGCAGCCGTAGGCGGAGGACGGGTAGCCCGGCAGGTAGTAGAAGGCGACGACGTCCTTGCCGCCGACGAAGCCGCTGTTCATCACCGAGGAGGCGGCGTTCTGGTCGCCGCTGCGGAAGGCGTCGAAGTTGTCGCTCCAGTCGGGGTCGTTGCCCGGGGTGGCACCGAGCAGTTCACCCTGGCAGTCGGCGTCCCGCCAGGCCCGCACGTAGCCGTCCCGGCCCGGCCACTTCGCGTTGCAGCCGGAGACTGCGTGGGCGTTCGCCGGTACCGAGAGGCCGAGGGCCGCGAGGCCCAGGGTGGCGATGACGAGGGTCAGTTTGCGCATGATGGATCCCGTTCTGCCTCGTCGGAGGCGGTGGGTGTGGGTGAGGCCGCGACGGGTGCCGCGGAGTTCGTTGGGCGCCGGCCGGGGTCAGGCGCGGGCGGGGACGAGCCGCTCGGCGCGTGCCAGCGCCTGCTGCCGCAGCTGCCGGTAGGCGTCCAGCCGGGCGCCGTACTTCCCGTTCAGCTGGGCCAGGTAGTGGGCCTCCCGGTCCTGGCCCACGGACTTGAGGGAGACCTCGCGGGCGCAGGTGGCGTCGGCGACCGCGATCCGGGTCTCGGCGGCGAAGCTCCGCGCCTCCTCGGCCCGGCTCTGGACGGCGGGGTGCTCCCGGGTGGCCTGCCGGGCCGCGTCGGGGTCCGGGTAGGGGTGCCCGGCCTTCTTCATGCAGCCCGCCCAGTCGTGCACGGCGGCGGTGAACCGCCGGTCGTGCAGCAACTTGCCGACGTACAGCGGGCGCAGGTTGCTCGCGGTGGTGTCCAGCCGGAACCAGGTGGCCGGGTCGCCGTACAGCGTGCGCTCGGCCGCCGCGTCGCAGCCGCCGGACTGCTTGCTGACCGAGCCGCCGCCGGGGACCGCGGTACGCAGCAGCTCCGTCTTTCGCCCGCCGTCCAGCGCGCTGTCGTAGGCGGCCCTGCGGCCGGTCGAAAGTCCCTTGCGGTAGGCGATGTTGGGGTTGTGCAGGCGGGCGCGGTCCTCCTTGGCGGCGATCCGGCTGCCGTAGCCGTAGGTCCGGGCCCAGCGGACGTCGTCCTGGACGTAACCGAGCGGCCTGCTCTCCGCCAGGGACAGGGAGCCGTCGGACCAGTAGCGGAAGCCGTGCCGGGCCATGCACTGGGCGATCAGGCGTTGTTCGGCGTCCGAGACCCGGAGGTCTTCGGCGTAGGTCAACTCGGGCGCCTCGGCCGCGGCGACCGGTGCCGGGCCGCCGCCGGACTCCTGGGAGCAGCCGGTGAGGGCGAGCACGGCCACGGTGGCGACGGCGCTCAGGTACGCGACCTTGCGACGGAGGGCGGGGCGCTTCATCGGGCAACTCCCTGGGCTGCGGCGAACGGCTCGGTGCTTTCGGGCCGTTGACGGTGCCGGCGGGGCGTTCGTATGACATGCGGCCGCGGGGAGTTTCCGGCGCGACGGATTTCGTGGCCGATCCGGGGGCGCGGTCATACGAGGGCCGCCGGCCACCCGTCTGACGCACAGGGGCCGCTATGGCCACCCACAGAAACCGGCCAACTGCGGGCGGTGGGGAGATCCTTCCCCGGAGCCCCGTCGGCCCTGCCCCTGTTCGGCGTACCGGGCGTCGCGGAGGGCTCCGTACCACCGATCGGACAGCACGGATCCGGTCACCACGGCCCGGTCTCCGCCGTGCCCGGACGGCGCCCGCCGATATCGTTGCCGGCATCCGCCAGGAGCGATCGGGGATCGATGTTCGAAGTACGTCTGCTCGGCCCGGTGGAGGTCTGGGAAGGGGGCCGACGGGCCCCGCTCGGCGGTTCCAGACCCCTGGCCGTCCTCGCCGCACTCGTCGTGCACCTGGGCGAGGTGATCTCCACCGAGCGCCTGGTGGACTTCGTGTGGGACGAGGAGGCCCCGGCCACCGCGGGCGCCCTGGTCGCCACCCATGTCTCCGCCGTACGCCGGGCGCTGTCCCGGGTCGGTACCGCCGAGGTGATCCGCACCCGGCCCCCGGGCTATGTCGCCGACCTCGCCCCCGACCGGGTCGACGCCCGCCGCTTCGAGGAACTCCTCGCGGCGGGGCGGTCCGCGGGACGTCCGCAGGAGGCCGCCGAGGCACTGGCCGAGGCGCTGGGGCTGTGGCGGGGCCGGGAGGCGCTGGAGGGGCTCGGCCAGTCGTTCGCCCGGATCGAGGCGGCCCGGCTCGGGGAGCTGCGGCTCGTCGCCCAGGAGGAGTCCTTCGGGCTGGCGCTGGAGCTGGGCCGCGCGGACGGCGCGATCGCGCCGCTGCTCGCCCATGTGGCCGCGCATCCGCTGCGGGAACGGCCGCGCGGCCAGCTGATGACCGCCCTGTTCCGCACCGGCCGGGTCTCCGACGCGCTGCGTGTCTTCCAGGAGGGCCGTGCGGTCCTCCGTGACGAGCTGGGCATCGACCCGGGCCCTGAGCTGCGCGCCGTCCACCAGGCCGTACTGACCGGCGACACGGGCGTGCTGGGGACCGGGCAGCCGGCCCGCACGGTGCCGGCCCCCTGGAGCGGCGAGCCCGCGCCGTCCCATCTCCCGCCCGACATCGCCGACTTCGTGGGTCGCGGCGAACAGGTCAAGTGGGCCACCGAGCTGCTGCGGAGCGTCGGCGACACCGGCCGGACCGCACCCCCGATCGGGGTGATCTCCGGGCGCTCCGGCATGGGCAAGACCGCCCTCGCCGTGCACGTCGGCCACCGCACCGCCGAACTCTTCCCCGACGGCCGCCTGTTCGTGGACCTGAGGGCCGCCGACACCACCCCGCTGGAGCCCGCCGACGCCCTCGCCCGGCTGCTGCGCGCGATGGGGGTCGACCCGGACACGGTGCCCTCCGGCGTCGAGGAGCTGACCGGCCTGTACCGCACCCACGTCGGGCACCGGCGGGTCCTGATCGTCCTGGACAACGCGGCCGGTGAGGCGGATGTCCGGCCGCTGCTGCCGCCCGGACCCGGATCCGCGGTGCTGATCACCAGCCGTCGCCGGCTGGTGGCCCTGGAGGGTGCCGCCCATCTGGACCTCGCCGTGCCGGACGAGGCCGAGGCCCTCGACCTGTTCCGCCGGGTGGCCGGCGAGGGGCGGACCGGGGCGGACCCGGAGCGGGCCACCGAGATCGTCGCCCTGTGCGGGCGGCTGCCGCTCGCGGTGCGCATCGCCGGCGCCCGGCTGGCCGCCCGCCCGCACTGGGCGCCCGGTCGGCTCGCCGCGCGGCTGCGCGACGAGCAGCGCCGGCTCAACGAACTCAGTGCCGGGGACCTGGAGTTGCGTACCAGCCTGCAGCTCGGCTACGCGGACCTCGCGCCGCAGGAGCGCCGGGCCCTGCGCCGCCTCGCCCTGCTGGACCTGCCCGACTTCGCGGCCTGGATCGCCGCTCCGCTGCTCGGCATAGGGACCGAGGAGGCCGAGGAGGCCGTCGAGCGGCTGGTGGACTGCCACTTCATCGATGTGATCGGCATGGACGGCACCGGCCTCGCCCGCTACCGCATCCACGACCTCGCCCGCGAACACGCCCGCGAACGCTGTCTCTCCGAGGAGAGCGCCGAGGAGCGTGCCACCGCGGTCCTGCGCCTCGTCGGCTGCTGGCTGGACCTGGCCCGGAAGGCGGCCGCCCGCGGCCCCGGCGGCGCGGTACGACACTTCCCGGAACCGGCCGCCGTCCACCCGCTCGACCCGGAGACCGAGGAGGCGCTGCTCGCCCGGCCCGCGGCCTGGTTCGCCGCCGAGCAGGCCGGGCTGCTGGCCGCCGTGACGCACTGCGCCGACCACGGCATGGCACGGGCCGCCCGGGACCTCGCCGGGGCACTGATAGCGAGTTCGGCCGCGCTGTACAACCAGTTCGACGCCTGGTCCCGCTCGCACACCGCGGCCATGGCGGCGGTGCGCCGCAGCGGGGACGTCGAGGGCGAGGCCTGGCTGCTGGCCGGTCTCGGCCAACTCCGTTACGAGCAGGACCGGTTCGAGGAGTCCCACACCTACTTCGCGGACGCGTTGCGGCTGTTCGAGGACCGCTCGGCCGAGGGTGCGGCCGTGGCACTGGCCGGGATGGGCACCGCCCGCCGCGAACAGGCCCGCTATGGCGAGGCGCTGGAGCTGCTGGAGACCTCGCTGGAGCGGTACGGCGAGAACGGCGACGCGGGCGCCCGGGCGCGGGTGCTGTACGGCATCGGGTACGTGCACCGCGAGCAGGGGCGCGGCCCGGCGGCCCGCCAGGCGCTGTCTCGCGCCCTCGACCTCTACCGGGCCGCCGCCGACCTGCACGGCGAGGGGCTCACCCTGCGCTCGCTGGCCCTGTGCGACCGGGCCGAGGGCCGGTACCCGGAGGCCGAACGGCTGCTGCACGACACCCTGCGGCTCTTCACCGGCCTGCACGACACCTTCGGCGCGATGTACACCGAACAGTCCCTGGCCAAGGTGGAGTTGCGCACGGGCCGTACGGAGGAGGCGGGGCGGCGGCTGGTGCGCTGCCTGGAGGTGGCCCGGGAGCGGCAGGACCGGTTCGGCGAGGCGCTGGTGCTGCGCACGCTCGGGGAGGCGCGGCTGGCGGCCGGGGACACCGACGGGGCCCGGGAGCCGCTGGAGCACGCGGCGGCTCTCTGGGCGGAGCTGGGGCTGTCGCTGTGGCGGGCGCGCACGGTCTGGGACCTGGCCGGGGTGTGGACGGCGGACGGCGACGCGGCGGCCGCGCGGGCGGCCCGGGCACAGGCGATGGAGGTGTTCCGGTCCGTGGGCGGACGGGAGGCCCGGGAACGCCGGGACGACGCGTCGCCGTAACCCGGTGGGGGCTGCAGCGGCCCTGGTGACACGCTTGCAGGGAACCTGCAGGGCAATTGCAGGGGTGCCGGGCACTGTTGTCCGCGTGACGGACATCATCACGCTCTCCGACTCCCGGGTCGCGGCGGTCACCGAGCAGGAGTGCGGTGAACCGCTGGTCGATCTGCGCGGGACTCCCGGCCTGCTGATCGACCCCCGCCAGGCCGACACCGACGGCAGCTACGCGCACCTGCGCTCCGGGGCGCTCAGCCGGCTCCTCGACGCGCAGTCGCTGCTGCCCGCCGGGATCAAGTTCCTGGTGGTGGAGGGGTACCGGCCGCCCGATCTGCAGCGCCGCTACTTCGAGCAGTACGCGGCGACGCTGCGCGCGGCCCACCCCGACGCCCCGCCGGGCCGGATCCGCGAGCTGGCCAGCGCCTACATCTCCCCGCCGGAGGTGGCGCCCCATGTCAGCGGCGGGGCGGTGGACCTCACCCTGTGCACGGCCGACGGCACCGAGCTGCCGCTGGGCACGGAGGTCAACGCCACCCCGGAGGAGAGCGCGGGCGCCTGCCGTACCGGGGCACCGGACATCGGTGCCGAGGCGCGCGCCAACCGGGCGCTGATGGCGCAGGCCCTGGGCACGGCCGGCTTCGTCAACTACCCCACGGAGTGGTGGCACTGGTCCTACGGCGACCGGTACTGGGCCCTCCTGAGCGGTGCGCCGGCCGCCCGCTACGGGCCCGCCGCCGCCTCCGTCCGGGCCGTCTGACCAGCGGGCCGCGACCTCCTCCTCTCTCGGACCACGACGACCACGACGACCACGAACAACGCGAACACCACGAACAACGCGACCGACCATCGGGGGACGACCATGGAAAGCCACGGCGGCAGATGTGCGCGGGATCCGCGCGAAGCCGTACCGCACCCGCGTGAAGCCGTGCCGAGCCGGCGCGGGAGCGTGCGGGGACCGGGCGAGGGGGCTCAACCGCCCATGAGTCCGGGCGACTTCGACGCCTCCTTCACCGCCGACATGCCCAGACTGCGCAGACGGCTGCTGGCCCTGACCGGCAACCCGCACGACGCCGACGACCTGCTGCAGGAGACGTATCTGCGGCTGTCCCGGCGGGCCCGCGCCCGGAATCTGACGCACCAGCAGCATCCCTACGCCTACACCTGCACGGTCGCGCTGAACCTGTTGCGCGACTCCTGGCTGCACCCCTCCCGCCGTGAGCGCACCACCGACCGGCTGCCCGAGGCGGGCTGGGACGGCGGGCTCGGCTCGTACGAGGCCTCGGCCACCGCCCTCGCGCTGCTGAGCGTGCTCTCGCCGAAGGAGGCGGCCGCGGTGATCCTCGTCGACCTGGAGGGCCTCACCCACGACACGGCGGGGGAACGGCTCGGCGCCCATCGCGGGACCGTCCAGCGCAACCGGATGAGGGCGCTGGCCAAGATGCGCGCCGCGCTGGCCGGTTGAGCACCGGGTGCCGCGTCCCGACGGGGGTGGGACGCGGCACCCGGCGCGGCACCGGACCCCCGTACACCTCCGTACACGGCTCCACGTCGACCAAGGATGTGCACCTTGAGACTCTCCGAACTCACCACGCCGGGCCGGGCGACCGCCGCCGCGGCGGCGGTCGCGCTGATCGCCTTCTTCCCCGCCACCGCGCACGCGGCCGCCCCGCGCGCCGCCCAGGACGCGACCTGCGGGGTGCTGGCCTCCGGCGCCTCGGCCACCGCGGAGGCCGCCGTCGCCGCGGCCTGCTCACAGATCGGTGTCTGGTACAGCTGGGGCGGCGGCCACGGCGCCACCCCCGGTGCCACGTACGGCTACTACGACGGCTCCGACCCCGACAGCCTGCACGACAACGAGCGCAGGGGCTTCGACTGTTCGGGCCTGATGCGGTACGCGTACTACCGGGCGACCGGCCGGGACCTGCTCAACGGCACGGCCGACGACCAGTACCACAGCGCGCAGGCCTCGGCCCGTTTCTCGGCCGCCCAGGGCACCGCTCCCCTGGCCCCCGGTGACCTGATGTTCTGGGGCAGCGGGCACATCCACCACGTCGCCATGTACCTGGGCGCCGGGCAGATGGTCGAGGCGTACGAGTCGGGCACCCACATCCGGGTCGCCCCGGTGCGTACGGGCGGCGACTATGCGGGCGCGATCCGCATCAACCCGTCGGGCACGCCGGTGCCGCCGCCGGCCAACGGCGGTACGACGTTCGAGACCTGGGGCACGGGGGTGCGCACGCACTCCACGCCGAGCGTGCGCTCCTCCGTCGTGGACACCTTCGCCGGGCCGACCCAGGTCTCGGTCCAGTGCCAGGAGCACGCGGAGACGGTGACCGCCGAGGGCTACACCAACGACATCTGGTCCAGGCTGGCCGACGGCTCCTGGCTGACCAACATCTACATCAAGGGCCCGGCCGAGCTGCCCGGCGTCCCGGACTGCGGCGGTGACACCCCGCCGCCGCCGGGCGGGGGCAGCACGGCGTTCCAGACCTGGGGCACGGGCGTGCGCACGCACAGCGAGCCGAATGTGAACGCCGGCGTCGTCGACTACTTCCCGCAGCCCACGACGGTCAACGTGGTCTGCCAGGCCCACGCCCAGACGGTCACGGCCGAGGGCTACACCAACGACGCGTGGTCCAAGCTGACCAACGGTGCGTGGATGACGAACATCTACATCAAGGGCCCGGCGTGGCTGCCAGGGGTCGCCACCTGCTGATCCGGGCCCGGCCGCGGGGCGCCCGACGACTCGGGCGCCCCGTCCGTGTCCCTACTCACCTTGTTGACCATGAACGGCAGCCCGTTCCTCGAGTCTGCGCAGCGCCAGCTCGCCCCAGCGCAGGTTCTCCCGCTCGAAGGACATCCCGCGCAGCAGCGTGAGGTACGGGCCGATGCGCTCCGC
Source organism: Streptomyces sp. NPDC058683 (assembly GCF_042716195.1). NCBI lineage: Bacteria > Bacillati > Actinomycetota > Actinomycetes > Kitasatosporales > Streptomycetaceae > Streptomyces > Streptomyces sp. NPDC058683. The sequence goes on along the minus strand of NZ_JBHXSK010000005.1, from coordinate 171,696 downwards.
CTCCGCGAAGTACGCCTCCTCCGAGCGCCCGGCCAGCAGGCGCCGCCGGATCCGTTCGTAGCGGGCCAGTTTGGCGGTGGCCCAGTCCATCCGCTCGGCGACGGCGGTGCGGACCGCCTCGATGTCACCGGCGTCCGCGCACTGCACCTTGACCAGCAGTTCGTCCCGGACCACCGCGGGCCGGGCCGGGGGCTCGGCGGTGTACGCGCGCACCGCCTCGCGGCCCGCCTCCGTCAGCGAGAACAGCCGCTTGTTGGGCCGGCGCTCCTGCTCGACGACGCGCGCGGTGACCAGTTCCTCGGCCTCCATGCGGTCCAGTTCGCGGTAGAGCTGCTGGGGCGTGGCCGTCCAGAAGTTGGCGACCGTCGCGTCGAACCCCTTCGCGAGGTCGTACCCGGAGGCCTCGCCCTCCAAGAGGGCGGCCATCAGCGCGTTCCGCAGAGCCATGGGTGCACGCTAGCATGCACCTACTCAATTTTTTGACTAGGTGAGGTGGACCCATGCACCCCTTCGGCAAAGCCGTCGAGAGCGACGACGCGGACGCCGTGGCCGCCCTGCTGGCCGACGACGTCGTCTTCACCAGCCCGGTCGCCTTCAAGCCGTACGCGGGCAAGGCGATCACCGTGGCGATCCTGCGCGCGGTGTCCCAGGTCTTCGAGGACTTCACCTACGTGCGGGAGATCGGGGACCCCGACGGCCGGGACCACGCCCTCGTCTTCACGGCGACGGTGGCCGGCAAGAAGCTCCAGGGCTGCGACTTCCTGCACGTCGACGAGAACGGGAAGATCGACGACCTCACGGTGATGGTGCGCCCGCTCTCCGCCGCCCAGGCGCTGGCCGAGGCCATGAACGCCCGGTTCGAGGCGATCGCCCAGGAGGCCGCCGCCGCGCAGTGACCCCGGCCCGAGCACCGGTCCCGGCTTCCGCCATCGCCCGATCGAGGGACTGGTGGGAGCCGGGCACCGCCCACGAGACTCGGGGCATGAACGCCACCGACCCGCCTCAGGGGCTCGCCTGGGACACCCCCGCGGCCGCGGCCGCCTACCGCGACCGTGACATGAGGCTGGCCCGGCAGCTGATCTTCCCGGCGGTGCTGGACCGCGTCGGCGCTCCCCCGGGTCCCGGTGCCACCGTCCTCGACATCGGCTGCGGCACCGGCGCGCTGACCCTGGAGCTGGCCCGGGCCGGCGGCTGGTCGGTGCAGGGGGTCGATCCCTCCGCGCACATGCTGGACATCGCCCGCGCCGACCGCCCCGACCCGCGCGTGGACTACCGCCTCTTCGACGGCCGTTCCCTGGCCTGGATCCCGGACGCCAGCATCGACGCGGCCGTCTGCTGCCTGGTCTACTGCACCGACCCCGACGACGCCCGCCTGACCGCCCTGACCGCCGAGATCCACCGGGTGCTGCGACCGGGCGCCCCCTACGTCCTCGCCGACCTCAACCCCGCCGCGGCGGGAGAACGGTTCGCCACGCTCCGGTACGGCGAGCCCGGCGCGTCGTACGCCGAAGGGTCCCCCGTGCCCATCGGACTGCGCCGGCTCGACGGCGGCTGGGTCACGACGGTCTGTCACTTCCGTCCGCTGTCCGCCTACACCGCGCTGCTCACCGGCGCCGGTTTCGCCGCACCGGCCACGGCCACCCCGGCCGTGCCGGAGTCCGAGCGGGCCGCCGGGTCCGGGCTCGCCCCGTACCTGGTGCTGAGCGCCGTCCGTGCCCCGGCCCATGGCTGAGCGGACGGTCCGCGGGCTTCCATGCCGGCCGCCGGCTCGGGGGCATCGCCCATTCTCGATCAACTTCACTCAATTGCCGCGCAGTTGACGCGAGCCGCCCCCGGAGACGTCCACAATAGGTGGGCGTTTCCGCACGAACCCCGGCGACGCTCCGCACCGTCCTGCCGGGTCGAGGAGTCGGTCTGTGAACCCAGCGCACCAGCGCCGAGCGCGTGCCGGTGACCCGGCGCACCCCCGTCTGTCCGTGCGGAGTACGGACGTCACGCTGTGGGCCGGCGAGAGGGTGGTCGCCCACGCGCCGGGAGGGGCCCCGGACTTCCCGCTGGTGGAAACGGCACGGGCCGTGGCCCGGCTCCATGAGCGGTCACGAGAGACCCTGGACCCCGAGCTGATCGGCGAGGCGATCCAGCTGACCCGCCGGATGGGGCAGCTGCTCGCCGAACGGGCCGGGCGACCCGTTCGCGAGGCCCTGGCGGAAGCGGCGCGGGACGCGGTCCGGCGCGGAGACACGCTGCCGCTCGCGCTGGACATCGAGCCGGGACCGCTCGCCGGCCTGCCCTGGGAGACGCTGCTCCTGCCCGGCGCATCGGCCCCCCTCGCCCTGCACCCCGTCATCCGTCCCTTTCGCACCGGCCCCGGCGACGGAGCCCCGGCCCGGACGGCCGCCCCGGGCACGGCGCGTCCGCTGCGGCTGGTGGCGCTGCTCGCCGGTCCCTCCTCCGCGCACACGCCCGAGGAGGGGCTGCTCGACCTGGAGGCCGAGACGGCCCGCCTGGCCGCCGCGGTGACCGGTTCCGCCACCCCGGTCGACCTGCGGCTGCTCAGTTCCGGCAGCTTGGACGCCCTCACCGCGGCCCTGGCGGAAGCGTCCGCGGACATCGTCCACATCGTCTGCCACGCCCGCCCGGGACGCCTCCGGCTGGAGACCGTCGACGGGGCTCCGGCCCCGGTCACGGCCGAAGACCTGCACCGCGCGCTGTCCGTGGCCGGTCCGCTGCCGTTGCTGGTCCTGGCGGGCTGCTCGACGGCCTCCGCGCGACGCCAGCCGCGTCAGGACGGCGGCGGCTCGGCCTTCCTGCCCGGAATGGCCGAGGAGCTGGCCGCCTCCGGCATGGCCGCGGTCGTCGCCATGTCCGCACCCGTCCGGGACGCCTACGCCGGCGAGCTGACGGCCGCCTTCTACACCGGCCTCGCCTCCGGGACCGGCCCGCTCCACGCCCTGCACCTCGCACGGGTCGCCCTTGAGGAGACCCGGCAGAAGGCAGCGGGTGACGCCGCCCTTCCCGAGTGGCACATCCCGGTCCTGTACACCGCCGCCCGGACGGCGCCCGTGTCCGACGTACGGACCGCGGAGACCGAGGACGTCGGGGAGGGACGGCACAGCCGCGGGCGCCCGGCGGCCGGCCCTGCCGTGCGGCCGCCGCTCGCCCTGCCCCTCGGCACGTTCGTGGGGCGCCGGCCCCAGTTACGGCTGGCCGCGCGCGCCCTGGCGAGCGACGGGACGGGGCTGGTCGTCCACGGCGTCGGCGGAGGCGGCAAGTCCGCCTTCGTCGGGGAGCTGTTGCGCTTCCACGCGGCCGACCGCCCCGTCGCGCTGGTGCGGGGCAGGACGGACGTCGAGGAGATCCTGCACGCGCTCACGGCCGTGCTGCCCGGCTCGGAGGACGAGACCGGCCCCCTCACCGACGCCCTGCGACCGTGGCCGGACCGGCTGCGCGAACTCGCCCGCGCGACCGCAGCCCGTGACACCCCCGCGCCCGTCCTGGTGCTGGACGAGTTCGAGGCCAACCTCGCCCACGGCACGGGCGAGGCCGGCGGTTTCACCGATCCGGAACTCGGCGCGTTCCTGGAAGCCTGGGCGGACCTCGGCCCGAGGACACCCGTACTCGTCACCTCCCGGCACCCGCTCCCGGCCGGACGGACGGACGCGGCACGGCTGCCGCACCTGGCCCTGCCTCCGCTGACGCCGGCCGAGACGGACCTGCTGCGTCTCAGGCTCCCGGGGACCCGGCGGCTGCCGCGGAGCGAATGGCACCGGTTCAAGGAAGCCGTGGGCGGCCATCCCCGCGCCTACGGCTATCTGGACGCCCTGCTCGGCCGGACCTCCGTCACCGACACCGACCTGGCCCACCGGCTGGGGCGGCTGACCGCCGGTGTCGACGCCACCCGGGCCCGGGTCGCGGGACGTACCCGCAGCGCCTTGCGGGAGGCGTTGCGGATCACCGCCGCCGACACCCTGCTCGACGAACTCGTCGCCACCCTCGACTCCGGTTCCAGGACCCTGCTCAAGTACGCGGCGGTACACCGCTCGCCCGTCCCGCAGCGGGCGTTCACGGATGCCGAAGACGTGTCGGACGCCCTCGACGAGCTGGTCTCCGCCGGTCTCCTGGCCCCGGACGGCGTCGGACGGGACGGCGAGACCCTGTGGTCGGTGCACCGCTGGACCGCGGCCGAGCTGGCCGCGCTGGACGCCCGGTCGGCACGCTCCGGCCACGAACGGGCCGCGGTTCACTGGGCGGACGTCCTCGACCGGCAGGCGCTGTCCCAGCGGGAACGCATCCACGCCGGGTTCGAGGCGGTCGGCCACCACGAGGCCTGCGACCGGCCCGCGGATGCCGCGCAGGTGGCGCAGCGCGTGTGCCGGCTGCTGCACGCGGTGGGCCACTGGACCGCCGAGGAACAGCTGTGCCGGCGGGTGCTGGACTGGGTCGAACCCGGCTCCGAGCAGGCGGCACAGGCCCATCGGCAGCTCGGTCTGGTCGCCCGCGACCGGGGGCTGATGGACGAGGCGCGGGAACACCTGGAGCGTGCGCTGACGGTGAGCGACACGGCCGGTGATCTCCTGGGGGTCGCCTTCGCCGAGCACCAGCTCGGCTCGGTGCTGCACGAACTCGGCGACTACGCCGACACCGAGCGGCGCTACCGCCGGGCCTTCGAGGTGTTCCAGGGGCTCGGCCGGGACCGGGACGCCGCCGCGTCCCGCTACCAACTGGCCATGCTGGACGAGTACCGGGGGAACCCGGCCCAGGCCCGGGCCGGGTACGAGGAGGCCCTGGCGGCCTTCGAACGGGCCGAGGACACCGGCGCCGTCGTCGCCTGCCTGCGCAGCCTGGCCTACGTCGCCCAGGACGCCCACGACGTGGCCACCGCGATGGCGTACTGCCGCACGGCGGCGGGCCTGTGCCGGGACATCGGCGACGAGATCCAGGAAATGGAGATCCGCAACCAGGTCGGCACGCTGCATGTGGTCGCCGGCGAACTCGACGAGGCCCACACCGAATTCGACGCGGCGCTGCGCATCGCCACCGCACGCGGCGCCACCGAGGAGATCGCCCGGTCCCACCAGCACCTGGGCATCTGCGCCGAGCGTCAGGGCTCCCTCGACATCGCGGAGGAACATGTGCGGGCCGCGCTGGACTTCAACACACAACTGCGCCGGGTGGTGGGCCAGGCGCAGTGTCTGACCCGGCTCGCCGCCCTCGACCGCAAGCGCGGCCGTCCGCTCGCGGGGCTGGCCAAGGCCCGGGAGGCGCTGGCCCTGTTCCGCCGCACCGACGAGACACGCGACCGGCCCGACACCTATCGGGTCATCGGCGACTGCTTCCAGGACCTGGGCCGCCCCGCAGCGGCCGGCCGCTACCACTCCCGCGGCCCTCAGGAACCCGCGGCAACGCCGCCCACAGCCGGATGAGCCGACGCGATCCGCCGCGCACGGTGTCGTGGACGGCCCCTGACACCCCGGGGGAACGATGACAGTGAGGTCCGAGTCCGGCCCGGGCTCCGCCGGGCGGCCGGTCTCCGTCCTGGTGACCGTGACCCGCACCGAGACGGCCGTGTCGGTCGACGGCACACCCGTCGTCACCCACGAACATCGCGGACTCACCCGCGCCGTGCAGGAGCGCCTGTGGCGGCTCACCCGCTCCCGGGCCGGGCGCCCGTCGCTGACCAGGTTCGATCCGGTCACGAGCAGAACCACCCCCGCGTCCACCGCGTCCCGGTACGCCGTGCACGCGTTGGGCATCGCGATCGGAGAGGCGTTCCTCGGCGGGCCGGCCGCCGAGGCCGTCGCCCGCGCGCTGGACGGGAGCGGTCCCGACCGGCCCGTGTGGATCGGATTCGCCGTGTCCGTACCGGAGTTCGCCGGGATTCCGTGGGAGACCGTACTGCTGCCCGGGGCTCCGGCCCCGCTCGCGCTGTCGCCGCGGGTCCGCTTCTACCGCGCGCCGGCCGGGCGGCAAGGGCCCGGCCACGAACCCGGCGGGGCCGACAGCCTGCGGATCCTGGCCGCCTTCGCGGACCCGCTCGACGAGCTGGAGGGGCCCGCTCTGGACCTGGAGGCGGACGCACGGCGGATCGTCGGCGCCGTCGAGGCAGGGGTGCGGCAGCGGCACATCGACGTCGCGATGATCGACGGACCCGACACGCTCGCCGAGATCCGCCGGGAGATCCGGCGCCGGCCCTGCGACATCCTGCACCTGTCCTGCCATGCGCGGGCGGACGCGCTGCTGCTGGAGGACGGCCGCGGCCGTACCCGCACGGTCACCGCGCGGGATCTGGTCGACGCCTTCCCGGCCGGCGGCGTGCCCCGGCTGGTGGTGCTGGCCGGCTGCTCCACGGGCGCCGGCCGCTCCTCGGACGGTTCGGCACGGACCGCGGCCGATCCCGGGGAACGGCTCACCGGACTCGCCGCCGAGCTGGTCGCGGCCGGCGTACGGTGCGTCCTGGCCATGAGCGCGGCGGTGAGCGACCGTTATGCCGCCGCCTTCTGCGCCGAGGTGTACGCCGTCCTCGGCCGGCTGCACACCCAGGACGGCGTCTGGGACGCACCGGCCGTCCTCGACGCCGTCGCCGAGGCCCGGCATCGGCTGGAGAGCGGGCGCAGGGAGGACCACGACAGCCTGGCCGACCTGTGCGAATGGCCGACTCCGGCCCTGTTCCTCGGCGCGCCGCCGCTCCCCGCGAAACCCCGGCCGGTGCTCCGGGACACCGTGGTCCGCACCGGACCGGCGACACCCCCGGACCCGTGGCGGGACATACGGCCGGTGGCCCGCCGTGCCGTCCTGCGTCATCTGATGCGGCTCTGGGACGACGGTGGTGCGGGACTCGTCGTGCACGGGCTCGCCGGGGTGGGCAAGTCGACGCTCGTCACCCAGTTCCTCCAGCGCCTCGGGACCCGTGCCGAGGACGTGGTGCGGATCGGCGGCGCGGCGGACGCGGCCGTCCTGGCCGGGGCACGCGGGCGGGTGGCCGAGGTCCGGCCGGGCGGGGCGCCGGTGATCGTGGTCGTCGACGACGTGGAGACCGAACCGGTACCCGGCGGACTTCACGCCCGGTGCGTCGACCCCCTGCTCGCCCGGCAGTTGGCCGACTGGGCCGACCGGCCGGACCGGTGCCGGCTGATCGTCATCAGCCGGCACCGGCTGCGGGTGCCGGCCCGAACCGGCCGTGCGACGGCGGCTTTTCACCTCGGCCCCCTGTCACCGGCCGAGTCGAGGCTCCTCATCGGCCGGCTGCCCGGCCTGAGCCGGTTCCCCGGCGAAGCCGTGCAGCGGATTCTCGCCGAGGTCGGCGGCCACCCGGCCGGCCTCGGCCTCCTGGACGCGCTGGTGCGCGGCGCCGCGCCGGTCCTCCCCGGGCTGGACGACCGGCTGTCCGACTGGCTGGCCGCCGAGGGCCGGTCCCTGGCGGCGGCCCGTTCCGGCGGACTCGGCGCCGCGCTCCGCTCGACGTGCCGGCTCCTGGCCCGCGCCGCCGGGGCGAACAGCCTGCTGGAAGAGCTCACGCCCGCCCAGCACACGGCCCTGGTCTCGCTCTCGGTCCACCGTCGCCCCGTACGTCCGGACGACCTCGCGGCCTTCCCGGGGACGGGCACCGCCCCGGTATCCGAGACGCTCGGGGTACTGGAGAGCCGGGGCCTGCTGTCGTCCACCGTCGCCGCGGACACCGAACCGTCCTACTTCGTGTGCCGCTGGCTGGCCACGCTGCTCACCGGGTCCGAACCGCCGGAGCGGCTGACCGCCGCCCACGAGCGGGCCGCACGCCACTGGCTGGACATCCAACGGCAGAAGGGCGACACCAGCAGGATCGTGCGCGATCTGACCGAGAGCAGGTACCACTTCCGGAAAGCGGGCATGACCGACGAAGCGTTCACGATGACCGCCGCGTTGGTCGACCGGCTGCGCCCCACCGGCGCCTTCGCCGAGGTGGAGCGCCTGGCGCGGGAGTCCCTGGCCTGGACACCGCTGACGGAACACGCCACCGCCGTACTGCACGACGCGCTGGCCTGCGCCGCACAGGACACCGGACGGTTCACCGAGGCCAGGGGCCATCGGGAGCGGGCACTCGAGCTGTTCACCCGAGCCGGCTCGGAGCAGTCAGCCGCGATCGCCGACCTCGAACTGGGCACGCTGGAGGAGGCGATGGGCGAGTACCCGGCCGCCAAGGAGCGCTACGAACGTGCGCTGGCGGCCTTCGCCGGGTTCGGTGACCTGGCGGAGGTGAAGCGCGCCCGGCACTACCTGGGCAACGTGGCGATCTCCACGGGAGACACGGACGCGGCCCGCGGGCACTACGAGGCGGTTCTCGACCTGGAGGCCTCCCAGCCCGACGAGGAGAGCCCGGCGGGTACGGCCGCCGCCCTGCACCAACTCGGTGTGGTGGAACACAGCCACGGCCGGCTGGACGAGGCCGACCGCCACTACCGGCGCGCGCTGGCCGCGCACGAGCAGCTCGGCGACCGGACGGCGACGGCCTCCGGCTACCTCCAACTCGCCCTGCTGAAGCGGGAGCAGGGCGACGTCGCGGAAGCGACGGCACTGTGCCGGCGCGGCATGCGCATCGGCGACGAGGTGGGCGACGTGTCCGGAACCGCCGCCGGTGAACACCTGCTGGGAATGATCGCCGCCGACGCCGGCGAACCCGGGCAGGCACGGGCCCACTACGAGCGGGCGCTGGCCTTCCTGTCCCTGGCTGGCGACCGCGCGGCCGTGGGCACCGTCTACCACCAACTGGGCGTACTGGCTCAGGGCACGGGCGACACCGACCGCGCCCGGGACCTGTATCTGCGGGCGCTCACCGTCGCCGCGGACTGCGGGGACCGGTACGGCGCGGGCCGTTCCCGCCACCAGCTCGGACTGCTGGCCGCCGCCGAGGACGACGCGGCCGGTGCGGTGTCCTGGCATCGGCAGGCCCTGGAGACTTTCGAGGCGGTCGAGGACCACGACGGTCAGGCGAGGGCCCTGTCGGCGCTCAGCGAACGGGAGCGGCTCGCGGGGAGCCCTGAATCCGCCTTCGGCCTGGCCCTGCGCGGTTTCCTCGCGGGCCTGGAGTGCGGACCGCAGACTCCGGTGGCGGCGACGGCGCTGTACGAACTCGCGGACGTGGCACGGGACTTGGGGGGCAAGCGGTTTCGGGAACTGCTCTCGGCGTCGGTCGAGTCCTCGGCTGCGGACGCGCTCGTCGAAGCCGTGCGCACCGCGCACGAACTCGAGGACCAGGGCTGAGACAACGCCCTGCGCGAGTGCGGCCGGCCCCGCCCGGTTCAGGCGGTACCGGCGACCAGCAGCGCCAGCCGGCTCCGGGTCGCCCGCTCCAGCTCGCGGGCCGCGTCGATGTCACCGGCGTACCGCAGTTCCGCGGCGTGGACGGACGCCGTGCGCAGGGTGTCGAGGTGCGACTCGCCCAGCAGGCGTAGCCGTCGCCGGTACGTGTCCTCGATCAGCCGGGCGGCCTCCTCCCCTTCGCCCGTCCGGCGCAGACTCACCGCCAGCCAGTGGGCGTAGCGCAGGGTGTCCGGATGGTCGTGCCCCAGGACGGTCAGGGCCCGGCCGCGGGCGTCCCGCAGCAGGACGACCGCCGCCGCGTGGTCCCCGTGGGCGCCGAGGGCCCGGGCGCAGCTGTAGGCGGACTGCAGCACATCGGGGTGGTGGGGGCCCAGGACCGCCCTGCGCCGCCGGTAGGTGTCCTCGTGCAGGCTCCTGCCTTCCGCGAGCGCACCGGTGTCCCTGAGTCCGGCGGCGTAACCGTGGGCCGCCCGAAGGGTTTCCGGGTGGTCGTTGCCGAGGATCCGCGCCAGTCCCGTGTAGGCGCCGCGGTGGGTGTCCCGGGCCTCGGCGGTCCGGCCCGCGCCCCGCAGGGCGAGGGCCAGGTTGTACAGCGAGAGCAGGGTGTCCCGGTGGTCCGCGCCGAGAAGCTCGGTACGGCGGTCCACCACGTCTCGCTGGAGCCGCAGGGCGTGGGCGCCCTCGTCGCCGTACAGCCCGCTGGTGTGGGCGGCGAGGGTGATCAGGTCCGCCGCGAGGTTGTGCTCGGCGGTGAGGGTCTCGGCGTCCCGGGCTCCCGACCGGCGGGTGCGATGCTCCAGGACACGCCGGTCCAGCTCCACCGCCGCCCGGTGGTCGCCGAGTTGTACCTGGGCGCGGGCCAGGTGCTCCGTGGCGGAGACCGTGATGTCCGCGTCGTCCCCGTACTCGGCGCGCCAGTGTTCGGTCGCGGCCAGCACGAGTTCCCGGGCGGTCCGGGCGTCGCCGCTGACGGTCAGGAAGTGGACCATCCGCAGGAACATCCGGTGGCACGCGGGTTCCGTGGCGGTGGGGAGGTCGAGTTCGAGGACGTGCGGCAGGAGCACTCCGTACGTGTGCCAGGTGCCGGGGTCCCGGGGATCGCCGGGATCGGTCGCCGACAGGATCTTCCGCGCCCACGAACGGTCCATGTCCACCTCGGGCGCCCATTCCTCACGGACGAGCCTGCGGAACAGCTGGTGCATGTGGAGGTCACCGCGTTCGACCTGCACCAGGCCGACCTGGGACGCGGCTTTCACCAGGTCGGACAGTCGCCCGGGCGACTGCGCGACCGCGGCGCGCAGTACGGGGGGCAGCGCGGCGGTCTCGTCGAGGAGCGCGAAGGGCAGCGGAGCGGTCGCGAAACAGGCCGTCAGCCGGACGAGATGAGCCGAACAGGGTTCCCGTTCCTCGAGCCGGTCGACGGCGATCCGCACGACGGCGGCCAGGGAGGCGGGGTAGACGTCCTCGTCGAGCCCGCGGGCCAGCGTGTCCGTGGCGTGTTTCTCGATGAGCGCGATGTAGCGGTCCGCGCCCATCGGTGACCCCTCCAGCTGCTGCGCGGCCTGGTCCACGGCGAGCGGCAGGTCGCCCAGCGCGTCGGCGACACGGTCGGCGTCGTCCGCGGAGAGTTGCCGGGCCCTGCGGGTGAGCAGAAGGGTGGACTGGGTGCGGTCGAAGTCACCGAGCGGGTGCTGGGGCCCGAGCTGGGACCAGAGCGGGTTGCGGGACGTGATCAGTACGGTGAAGCGCGATCCGGGGTGCGGGAGGTGGCGACGGACCGCCGAGGGCTGGTCGGCGTCGTCGAAGACGACGAGCCAGCTGCCCATGCGGCCCAGGGCGGCCACGACGGCGTCGGGTCCGGAGGCGGCTTCGGCCTCGACGCCGCAGAGCCGTGCCAGGTCGGAGAAGACCTGGGACAGCAGTTCCTCGCGCTGGGCCGGCAGCCAGGCGACGAAGTCGTACGCGCCGCCGTGCCGGTCCAGGTATGCGAGGGCCAGCTGCGACTTGCCGGTGCCGGGCGGTCCGGTGATGATCACCGGCTGTTCCCCCTGGGCGAGGAGTCGGCCGACCTCGCTCAGGTCCCGCTCGCGGGGCACGTGGTACCCGAGCGGGGCGGTGGGCCGTTCGGTCCGCCAGAACACCGCAGGGGGGCCGGGCTTCACATCGATGTGCCGGGTCTCCCGGGAGGCGGTGGACCCGGCCGGCCACTCGGTGGCTCGCTCGTCGTGGCGTCCGAGGTACGCCGCGGCGGCGCGTGCGGCCAGTTCGAAGAACCACAGTCTGTCCTCGGGGCGGAGCCGGTCGCGCCCGGTGAAGACCAGGGCGCAGGCGAGGTGGGCCAGCAGCCGGTGGCTCTTCCATTCCGCGTACAGCCCGCGGCCGTTGTTCTCGACCCAGCGCTTCTCCGCCTCGTGGATCGACCGGATCACTTCGCGCAGGCCGACGCGGACCTGCTCCCCCGGATACCCGTCGGGGTCGATGAGATACCGGGCGAGGTCGGTGCGGACCTCGGGGGCCCGCTCCTTGGCCAGCTGCGAGGCCACGATGGAGAGAACGAAGTGGGCGGGGTCGCACACCAGGGGCGCGTCTTCGCCGAACCTCGACAGATCGATGAACCGGTGGGCGTCCGCGGCCCGTTCGGACCGCCGGCGGCAGACCACGTTGCCCGGGTGCAGATCGCCGTGTCCCAGGCCCGCCAGCAGCGACAGGGTTTCGTCGCCGGCCATCCGGGGGCCGGTCACCAGGGCGAAGGGATTGGGGAAGGCCCGGGTCTCACTCGGCAGTGAGAGGAACCGGCGCGGATTCTCCAGCAGGCCGGGGTCGTGACGCGCCCAGGTGTGAAGCGTTCCGCCCTCCTGGATACGGGGACCGAGCAGTCCCGTGAGGACGTCCGAGACGGTTCCCTGGTGAAAGCGCAGGGTCCCTGGCGTGTTCCACTCGTTCAGGACGGACTCGACGACCTGCCCGCAGAGCGCGGCGATCGCGGGGCCGCCCAAGGTCTCGGACTCCATCAGCGCGGACAGCGACCGGTAGTCCGTCAGGCTGCCGCCGGCGATCTCCTGGAACATGATCCAGCCGTTGTCGGCGAGAGGCTGGGGCGGATAGTCGGGCAACTGGCGTGCGAGGCGCCGCTCGACGAAGTAGGGCGTCGACAACTCCTCGGCACGTGCGTGCCGTTGGGGTTCGCGGACCGATTGGGCGCGGCGGGGTGGCAGCACCTTGACGACGAGCTTGCGGGCGTCGGTGTCCCGCCCTTCGTGACGGCGTTGGGCGTAGACCGCGAAGACCTGGGCGCCGGAGTTCCCGGCGTCCTCCCAGCCCGCGTAGGACAGCACGGTCCCGGTCTTGACCAGCCACGCCTCCAGTGTGCGGCGGGCATCGGGGTCCCGTACCCGCCGCAGCACATCGCTCCGTGCCGCTTCGGGCGGTGCACCGGATGCCTCAGTCACTGCCGGGCGGTGGCGTCACGGGATCGGTCTCCGGGTCCTCCCGCATGGCACTTCCGGCGTCGTCGCCGGGCAGGCGGCTGTAGACGGTCCACCGGGTTCCGTCGAACAGCTCCACCTCGCCCTCGTCGCCGAACCTGACATCGCCGGTCTCCGGTTCGGGCTCGTCCTCGTGCTCCGCACCGCCGCCCATCCGCAGCCCTTCCGTGCCGTGACCCTTCACCCGCACAACGGGGTTGTTCCAGGCTATCGGCGCGGTTGCTTCGGCGCGGCGGAAGGGAGGCGATTCACCCGCCCGCATGGTTCAGGAGACCTGGGGGGAGGCCGCGTCGATGAACTCCTCCACCGCGATCCGGGTCATGGAGCCGATGTTTCTGAGCTCTTCGAGGTCACTCGCCTCGTCGATGCGCGTGGCGAGGGTCATCGCCGTCTGGCCGAGTTCCACCAGTTCGCGTTCGCCCGCCACCAGGCGGACACGGTAGAGCGCGTACCAGGCCTGCGCCCTGCGCTGCTGGGACTCGTACCGGGCCTCTTCGTAGGAGGGGCTGTCGTATTCGGTCTGCCGAAGGCGCCAGCGCTGGTACTGGGACGACCTGAACTCCATCACCATGCGGGCGAACTCGGCGTAGGCGGTGATCCTTTCCTGCCGGAGCCGCTCGGCCACGGCGGTCCTCTCGCTCCGGTCGGCACGCCTGTTCTGCTGCCTGTTCGTCACGACGACACCGAGCAATGTGCCCGCCACCGCTACCAGCGCTGCCAGCATGCTCTCCACAACCAGCAAGTGAACCAACGACGGTCACCTTGATCAAGACCGCGACCGACACCACCGGACGCCGTCCGGGCGGGACTCCTCGGACTGCGGTGCCGGGCGCGGTCGCTGCGATCCGTGGCCCGGGAGAGCAGGAGTTCGTCAGCCTCCGATGTACTCCTGGAGCCACGGCAGCGTCAGTGCCCGTGTGGCCTTGGTGCCGATGCCGGCGGAGACACTGTCGTAGGCGTGGTCCAGGAAGGGGAGTTCGACGTACCGGTGGGTGATGCCTGCCGTCGTCAGCTTGTCGGCGAAGGCCTTGGTGTGGTCGGCGAAGACGAGGTGGTCGCGGGAGCCCTGGAGGATCAGGGTCGGCGGGGCGTCCTTGCTGATCTGGTTCGCGGAGTCGACGGCCTTGTAGCGCTCCGGGTACCGGGCGGGGTCGCCGCCGACGTACCAGTCGCCGGACTCCGCGCCGTACGCGCTCTCCCCCACGGAGGTCGAGAGGTCGACCACGGGGTAGGCGGCGATCGCGGCCTTGACCTGGGGCAGTTGGCCGGCGGCTCCGCAACTGGGCTCGAGCGTGCCCGCGTTGGCCTTGTAGGCGACGTTGACGGCCAGGTTGCCGCCCGCGGACCCGCCGAAGGTGGCGACCCGGTCCATGTCCCAGCCGTACTCGGCGGCGTGCGCGGTGGCCCAGGTCAGGGCGCAGCCGACGTCGGCGTCCGCGGTGTTCCAGGTGTGCTGGGTGGCGGTGGCCAGCCGGTAGTCGACGTCGAGGACGGCGTAGCCGTGGTCGGCCAGCCAGCTCGTGTAGACGGTGGGGCCGCGGCTGCCGCTGATGAAGCCGCCGCCGTGGATGCTGACGACCAGCGGGACCGCCGTCGCCGATGCGGCCTCGGGCAGGTACAGATCCGCCTTCATCCGCTCGCCGCCGAGGGTGGCGTAGGTGACGGTCTTGTCGGGGCCCCGGCCGACCGCACTGGCGGGGGTGGCCGGCGAGAACAGGAACCACTGGCCGGTGGCGCCGTGCACCGAGACGACCTGCACGGTGGTGGTGGCCAGGGCCAGCAGCAGCGCTGTTGCGCTGATCGCGGAGAGGGCGAGGGGCAGTCGTCGCCGGCCGCGGCGGCGCAGTGAGAACACGCCTGCGGCCAGGGCCAGGGCCGCCGGCAGGAGGCTCCAGGAGCCGAGCACGTCCCTGGCTATGCCGACGACGAGCAGCGGGATCTCGATCGGCAGGACGTGCAGGAACGGTGACCACCAGCTGACCGGCAGCACCGCCAGGAGCTGACCGAGCAGGAGGAACAGGACCAGGACCAGGACCGCCACCAGGAGCGCGCCGCGAGCGATGCGGCCGACGAGGGCGCCACGCGACCGCGTGCGGTCCGTCGTGCCTCGTCCTGGTGCTGGGGGTGCGGTGCCGGTGGTTGCGGAGCCTTCGAGGTCGTTGCGCATGGTGGATCGCGTCTCTCGTGGTGCTGGTCAGGACAGGGCCGACAGCGGATGAGTGGGGGTGCTGATCAGCATGAGAGTCGACCGGTACGACGGCAACGCGTCGCGTGCGTGCACCCCCCGAACGGGGGGTCAGCGCAGAAGTTCCTGGCCGAGGGCGACGGCCACCAGAGCCGCACGGTTGGGGACGCCGAGCTTGCGCATGCTGGAGGTGAGGCTCGACTTCACGGTCTCGGCGCCGATACCGAGCTTCGCGGCGATCTCCCGGTTCGTCGCGCCGAGCGCGACCTCGGCGAGGATCTCCCGTTCGCGGACGGTCAGGCCCGCGCGGGCCGCCCGTCGACCGCCCGGCACCGCGGCCACGGACGGACCGGCCGGCACGCCGTCCATGGCCTCGTCGATCAAGCGCCGGACGAGGGAGTCGAGTTGCTGCCGCTGGGGTCCGTCCGGAATCGAGGACGCGATGTGTGCGAGTTCCGAGCAGATGCCGACGAGCCGACGACGCTCGGCCGCGCTCGTCATCGGCTCCCCGGCCGCACGGCCGCCCTCTGTGACCGTCCCTCCGGCCGCCGCCCGCAGGCTTTCCAGGCGGCGGCTCAGGGCCAGGTCCTCGGCCAGGTCCCGCTCCAGGGCACGTACGACCGCCATGACATCGCCGATGACCCGGTCGCCGAAGACGCACTCATGGCGCAGAGCGCCCCAGAGCACGCCCCGAGGGCCCCGGGGCACCCGGATCGGGACGGCGAAGGAGGCGCGGATCCGTTCCCGGCGTACGGCGGCGTCGTAGTCGTGGGTGATTCCGCTCGCGCTGCAGTAGTCCTGGACCTGTACCGGTCTCGACAGGAGCGTCGCCTTGCCGCCCAGCCCCGCGCCGACGGAGATACGCAGGTCGCGCAGGCCCTCGGTGGTCACACCCACGAGCCGGTCGATGACGAAGTGGTCGGCGTCGGCGGCCATGAGCGCACCCACGGCGAGATCGACGCCCGCCACACGGCGCACGTCGTGGAGCAGCAGGGTGAACGCTGACGACTGCGCTGCCGTGACGGCGGGATCGGTCACGTACCACGCCTCCGGGACGGAGTCGCACGCATGCTGCGCGACTGGTTCGGCGACCGCCCGTCCGAGGGGGCCGACGAGCATGCCCGCCCGGTGGCGGACAGCTGCGTTCGGGCGCCCTTCTGACGGACGGTCCGGTTCACGCCGTCGCGTCGTCGTGGGTGACGGTGACGACGATCTTGCCGACATGGGCGTTGGCTGCCATGTAGCGGTGGGCCTCGGCAATGTCCGCGAGGTCGAAGGTACCGTCGACGACGGGGGTGAAGGACCCCGAGGCGAGGCCGGCGTTGACGAAGGCCACCGCGCGGCGCAGGCGCTCGGGGTCGCCGGTGATCTCGAAGAGCGTGTACGTGCTGCTGTTCAGCGCCGGGTAGGACTGCGCGTTGGGCAGCGGGGTGGGGCGCTGGTCGAGGGCGCCGTAGACCACCAGGAATCCGCCTGGGGCGATGCCCCGGGCGATGGTCTCGACGCCGGGGCCGGCGATCGGGTCGAAGGCCAGGCGGACGCCCTCGCCGTCGGTGATCTCCTTGATCCGGGCGGGCAGGTCCTCGTCGTCGGTGACGATCACGTGGGCCGCACCGGCGTCCAGGAGACGCTGCTTCTTGCTCGCGCCACGCGTGGTGGCGATGGGGATCGCGCCGACGTGGCGGGCGACCTGGATGGCGGCCAGGCCGACGCTGCTGGAGGCCGCCGTGATCAGGACGTGGTCCCCGGGACGCACCCGGCCGCTCTCGGCAAGAGGGCCGTAGGCGGTGATGTAGGCCATCCAGACGGCCGCCGCCCGGACGGGCTCGACGTCCGCGGCGCGAGGCACCACGGCCGAGGCCGGAACGACGACGTGGTCGCCGTAGGTGCCGTACTCGCTCTGCAGAAACGCCGGCACCACCGCGACCGGGTCGCCCTCGGCGAAACCGTCCACGCCCTCGCCGACCGCCTCGACCACGCCCGCGGCCTCGTAGCCGAGTGTGGAGGGGAAGCGCGGCTGGTCGAAGTAACTGCCCTCGCGGAACATGATCTCGGCCCGGTTCAGGCCGATCGCGTCGACGCGGATCCGGACTTCCCCCGCGCCGGGGGCGCCCACTTCGACGTCGCGGAGGGTCAGGACCTCGGGGCCGCCGAGCCGGTCGAACTGTACGAGTCTTGCCATGGCGCATCCGTCCTAGGGGCGGGAATGGGGGAAGTGCACCGAACCTGCCCGGTGCCGACGTTCACCCTGCCCCAAAGTTCGATGGTCGTCAAATCTTGATGAGTATCGAAATAAGCGTTCACCAGCGCATCTGCGCGAGCGGCGCCGCACCAGCGCCTCCAGGACCCTGGCCCGGACGGCCCCGGACCGGCGGTGGTCCAGGGCCGTCGTCGGTCGGACTGCGATCGCCTACGAAGCCGGCGTTGCCGGTGTCGCGCTCGGGTCGACTCCTACGACCAGGCTGCCGCGGACCCCGTCCTCGATCGCCCCCGCGCGGTACGACAGATCGAGCAGGCCGTCCACGGCGCCGCCTCCGCCGTAGAAGCGGTCCTCGTCGAGAGTCGTGCGCGTGAGCGTGTTGGTGTTGTACGGGGCGACGTCGGCGCTGGCGAGTACCGCGTCTTCGGTGAAGTACAGCTGGCCGGTGTGGCAGACCTCGCCGCTCTCGTAGCCGTCCGGCGTCAGCTCGCCGCCGACGTGCACCTTGACGTGGACGTGGACGGTGCGGCCGATGTACCAACCCGGGAAGAGGGTGCGGAACTCGACCTTGCCACGACCATTGGTGATCTGTGAGCCCCGCAGGTACGTGAGGTCGTCGGTGGGAGGTACGTGGGTGCCGCCGGCCGGCGGTGGCGTGTCGTTGCCGATCTCGGTGTAGCCGGAGTAGACGCCCGTCGCGTCGCAGCTCCAGATGTCGATGGCGGCACCTCGCAGCGGCTTGCAGGTGACCACGTCGATGAACGTGAGCCGGAGGGTGAAGGGGATGCCGGTGCGGTCTTCCGTCAGGTCGCGCCGGAACAGGTCGTAGTCGAGGAAGTACGGGCCCTCGATGGCCTCGGGAGCGAGCGGGTAGCAGGCCGGCGCGGTGGTCTCGGCCGCCGCCGCCGACGCCGCCGCCGATGCCGCCGCCGAAGCCGAGGGCGCGGTGGCGGCTGCCGCGAGGCCGGCCACCGCGAGGCCCGCGCCGCCTGCCAGCAGCACCCTGCGCCTCGACGGACCGTGCGGGTGGGGGGTGGAGTCGGAGGACTGGGGGTGGGGTGTGTCCTGGGTCATGCGGCGGGACTGTAGTTGTCAACGGGGTCAACGGGGCCTGCTCTCAAGCTGTTGGGGAATCTTCGGCCGCGGCGGGTTCTTCAGGGGGGTGACGGTGGAGCGCCTTCTGGGGCTGGGCAGCCGCAGGATCCGCGAGCGAGCAGTTCCGCGGGCAGCACGTCGCGGCCGGGCGGCAGGTCCGGGTCCCGCATCAGGCCGGTGAGCCGCACCATCGCGGTACGGGCGAGCTGTTCGACGGGCTGGCGCATCGTCGACAGGGTCGGGGCGCTGTACGCGCCGCCCGTGGTGCCGTCGAAGGAGACCACCGCGAGGTCGTCCGGGATCCGGATGCCCAGCTCGTGCGCGGCGCGCAGTACCCCGGCGGCCTGCTCGTCGGAGGTGACGAACAACCCATCCACCAATCGGTCATGAGTCAGGAGAGCGAGTGCGGCGCGGTATCCCTCCAGGCGTCCGTAGGAGCCGTGCAGCAGCGGGGCCGCGGCCGGCCGGGCCTGCCAGCCGGTGCGGCCTCCCGAGCCCGTGCCCGCCCTGAGCCCGGCCGCCTCCAGCGCGGTGCGCCAGCCGGCCACCCGGTCCATGGTGGGTCGCAGGCCCAACTGCCCGGCGATGCAGCCGATCCGGCGGCGTCCGTGGCGGAGCAGATGTTCGGTGGCCTGGTGGGCGCCGCGTACGTTGTCCACCAGTACGTGGGAGATCGACGCTGCCCTGACCTCGCGGTCGACGGCCACACTGGGTACCCCGGTGCGGGCGAGGCGTGCGTGCCACGGCTGGCTTCGGTGGGCCGGGGTCAGCAGCAGCCCGTCGACCTGGCGGTCCAGGAAGGTCTGGATGTATCTGGCCTCATGCTCCGCGCCGCCCGCCGAGTTGCCCACCAGCAGGGTGTATCCCGCTGCCCAGGCGTGGTCCTCCAGCGAGATGGCCAGCTCTGCGAAGTACGGGTTGGCCAGGTCCGGGATGACCAGGCCGAGCGTCATGGTGTGGCTCAGGCGCCGGGCGCGGGCCGCGCTCTTGGGACGGTAGCCGAGCTCGCGCACCGCCGCGAGGACGCGTTCCCGGGTGGCCGGCGCCACGGGGCGCGGGCCCTTGTTGAGTACGTAGCTGACGACCGAGGGAGAGACTTCGGCACGTCGTGCCACGTCCTCGCGCGAGGTCATCCGACGCGCTCCTGACGGAACCGTCGCGCCTGTTCGACGTACCAGTCGATCACTTCGGGATTGGCCAGGGAACCGCGGTTGACGGCGGAGTCCGGGTCATGTCCGACGAAGAGCTTCTTGACCGGAACCTCGGTCTTCTTCTGCGCGTGGGTGACCGGCACGGCGGGCGCGGCGATGATCTCGTCCGGGACATGCCGGTGCGAAGTGCGCGCACGGATCGTCGCGTTGATCCTCGCTGCGAGTTCGTCGGTGAGCCGGACGCTGTCGTCGAGGACCACGAAGAGCGGCATCCAGTAGCCGCCGCCCGGCCGCTCCACTCCGATCACCAGGGCGTCGCGGACCTCGGGCACGTGCTGCAGCGCGGCGTAGATGTCGCCGCTGCCGAGGCGGACCCCCTGCCGGTTGAGCGTGGCGTCCGACCGTCCGTGCACGACGAACTCGCCCTCGGACGTCTCCGTGATCCAGTCGCCCTGGGTCCAGGCGCCGGGGAACTTCTCGAAGTACGAGCCGCGGTACCGCGCGCCGTCCTCGTCTCCCCAGAAGAACAACGGCATTGAGGGCATGGGGCGGGTGACGACCATCTCCCCCAGCTCGCCGACGACCCGCTCCCCCGCCTCCGACCAGGCCTCGACCGCCACACCGAGCAGCGGTCCCTGGAGTCGGCCCAGGTGCACCGGTTCCAGCGGGTTCGAGCCGATGAACCCGCTGCAGATGTCGGTGCCGCCCGTGTCGGAGCCGAGGTGCACGTCGTGCTTGACGTGGTCGTGCACCCAGCGCCAGGTCGAGTCCGGCAGCGGCGAACCGGTGGAGAGGACGGAGCGGAGCCGGGACAGGTCCCACTCCTTGCCGGGCTCCAGCGCCGCCTTCTCCACCAGGGACAGATAGGCGGCGCCGGTGGCGAACATGGTGGCGCCGGTCAGCGCGATGATCTCGAACTGCCGGTCCTTGCGCCGGAGGGTGGGCGACCCGGCGTAAGTGACCACGGAGGCCCCGGACATGAGGTTGTTGACCAGGGTGTTCCAGACCATCCAGGAGGTGTTGGCGGCGACGTAGTAGCGGTCGCCCGGACCCATGTCCTGGTTCAGGCCGGTCCCCTTGAGGGCCTCCAGGGTCATGCCGCCGTGTCCGTGGACGATGCCTTTGGGCGCGCCGGTGGTGCCGGAGGAGAAGAGGACCCAGAGCGAGTGGTCGAAGGGTACCCGGACAAAGGTGGGTTCGACGTCGTCCGCCACCAGGGCGGCGAAGTCCAACCGGTCGGACTCCGCGGACTCCGGCTCCAAGTGCCGTACGAGAAGGGTGTGTTGCAGGCGCGGCAGCCCGGCCTCGACCTCGGCCAGGTGGTCCAGCCGGGGGAACTCCCTGCCGTTGAACCGGTAACCGTCCACGCCGATCAGGATCTTCGGTTCGAGTTGACGCAGGCGGTCCAGGGTGGCCGGGGCGGACAGGTCGGGTGAGTTGATCGTCCATACCGCCCCGACGCTCGCCGCGGCCAGCAGCCCGACGACGGCCTCGGGCAGGTTGGGCAGGACGGCCGCCACCCGGTCCCCCGGTTCGACGCCCAGGCGCTTGAGGTGTGCCGCCAACGACGCGACCTGGGCCGCGAGTTGACACCAGGTGAGCTCGGAGACCGCGTCGTCCTCGTCGACGGTCAGCACCGCCGTGGTGTCCGCGAGCCGCGGATCGCGCGCGTGGCGCAGGACGTTCTCGGCGAAGTTCAGCCGGGCGTGCGGGTACCAGACCGCTCCGGGCATGCGTTCCTCCGCCAGCGCGGGCCCCTGGAAGCCCTCGCCCAGTACGCCGAAGTACTCCCGCACCGCGTCCCAGAACTCGGCCGGTTCCCGGACCGACCACCGCCAGACCTCGCGGTAGTCCGTCAACCGGAGGTCGCGGCGTTCGGCCACCCAGGACATGAAGTCCCACAGGCGGGTCAACTCCCGTTGCTCCGCAGTGGGTTGCCAGGTGACCTGTCGACCGTCCGACGTCCCGTCATCAACTGTGTTGCCGTTGGCCGACATCGTCGCCTTCCTCTCCTGTGCCGTGT
The DNA here is from genome assembly GCF_042716195.1 of Streptomyces sp. NPDC058683. Classification (NCBI taxonomy): domain Bacteria; kingdom Bacillati; phylum Actinomycetota; class Actinomycetes; order Kitasatosporales; family Streptomycetaceae; genus Streptomyces; species Streptomyces sp. NPDC058683. The sequence continues at coordinate 150,263 of NZ_JBHXSK010000005.1, read as the reverse complement.
GTCCGTCCCCGGCCCTGCCGCGACGCGAGCGCGAGCAGCTCCACTACCTCGGTCAGGCAGTCCGCCACGAAGTCCGGACGTCGGTCCGGCGGGGCCGCCGCGGCGTCGGCGGCGGAACTCGTACCGGTGGTGACCAGGCATCCCAGAGCGCCGGCCGACCGGGCCATCGCGCACTCCAGGTCGAGGTCGTCGCCGATGATGAGCATCTGCTCCGGCCTCACCCGCAGCCGCCCGGCCAGCAGGTCCAGGGCCTCTCGCGACGGTTTCCCGAGGACGCGGTAGGGGCGCCCGGTGACATGGCTGAGCCCGCTGGCGATGAAGCCGGACACGCCCACGTTCAGGCGGTGTTCGGAAGCGAAGGAGGGAGCGTCGGAGGTGCAGTAGATCGCGGCCCCGGCCAGCACGGCCTCGGCGGCCACCTGGAGTTTGTCCCGGCCGAACCCGGTGTCCCAGCCGATGACCACGGCGGCGGCGTCCGTCGGTTCCCCGGCGATGGCCCGGTCCAGGTCCACCATGGGGATCCCGCACCGCCGGAACTCCCCTTGCATGCCGGGGCCGCCGAAGACCAGGACGGGCTGCCCGGGGTGCCGGGTCCGCATCGTCTCCGCCGCGACCACGGCGGGGGTGAGCACCTCCTCGTCCCGCACGTCCAGGCCGAGCGAGCGCAGGGTCTCGGCTATCCGGCCGGTGGTCTGCATGGAGCCGTTGGTGAACACGGCCAGGCTCCGTCCGGTGGCCCGCACCAGGTCCATGGCCTCACGGGCGCCGCTCAGCGCTCGTCCTCCGTGGCCGCTGGGACCGTCGGAGAGCACCAGGCAGCCGTCGATGTCGAACATCACGCCGCGCACCTCGGCGAGCCTGGCGAGCAGCTCCGCCCGCCGCTCCTCCTGGCACAACGCATCCACCGTGCTCACCGGTCGCCTCCGGTCCCGGTACGGCGCAGCTCCACCCGCTCCGTGCCGCGGGTCACCGCGAGGTACTTCCAGCGCGGGAGCCGGTGAGCGGCCCGGACGAAGTCCGCGACGCCGGTCACCGGGGCGGTGGCTCGGCCGACGCCGACCGGGGACCAGCGCGGGGCCGGTCCGGCGGCGAGCACGGCGTCCACCTGGTCCTGCGGAAGGACCAGGCGCAACAGCAGCTCCTCCTCGGGCAGTTCACGACCGGCCCGGCCGCCGTACTCCTCGCGCAGCTCGGCCAGGGACCGCTCGGCCGGGGGCACGGCCAGTTCTTGGGCACGGGGCAGAGCGGCAACCCTCTCAGCGACCTCCGTCGCGATCTCTCCCTGCGGAGTGCCGAAGTGGCCGAGGACGAAGCGCACCACCTCGTCGGGGACACGGCTGTAGCGGTCCTGGCCGGAGCCGGTGGCCAGCACGTTCATCAGCGCCTGGCTGCCCACGAACTGGCTGAACGGCGTGACCATGATCGGATGGCCGAGCTCCGCGCGGACCCGCCCCACCTCCTCGATGACGGCGGGCAGCCGGTCCAGCATGCGCAGTTCGCCGAGTTGGCGTCTGAGGGTGGACATCATCCCGCCGGGGACCTGGTGCACATGCGGGCTCAGGTCGTACTCGGTGGGCTCCCCGGCCGCCAGCCCCTGGGAGTCGGCGATGGTGTGGAGGATCTCGGCGGCGGCGGAGGCCGCCTCGCGGTCCGCGTGCACCGGGATGCCGAGGGCGTCGAGGTTGCCCAGCAGGTTCTCCAGGCTGGGCTGGGCGGTGCCGTTGGCCAGGGGGCCGAGCCCGGTGTGCAGTACGTCCACGCCCAGTTCGGCGGCCACCAGGTAGAGGTGCGAGGCGGCGCCGGTGGTGCAATGGCTGTGCAGCTCAAGGGACTTGTCACCGGCGGCGCGGCGGATGTCGGGGATCAGCTGCCGGGTGCGTTCCACGGTGAGCAGGCCGCCGGGGTCCTTGACGTAGACGGAGTCGACATACGCACTGGCGTGATACGCGCGGACGTTGCGGGCGTAGCTCTCGTCGGTGTGGACCGGGCTCTCGGTGAACGTCACCGCCGCCACGACCCGCTCGATGCCCTCCTCCTTGGCCCAACGGGCCACCCGGAGCAGGGAGTCGACGTCGTTCATCGGCTCGGCGATCTGCAGCCGGCGCAGTCCGTGGCGGGCCAGCAGCCGCAGCGCCATGCGCATCACCGTCTCCGAGGCCTTCTCCCAGGACATGAAGCGCATGCCCGTGGTGATGGCCGACAGCGGGGTGTCGGGCATGACGGCGCGCATGCGGGAGACGCGCTCCCAGGGGTTCTCCCGGTGGAACTTCACGCCCATGGCGAGGTGGGTCGAGCTGGTGAAGTCGATCGCCTCGTACCCCACCCGGTCCAGCAGCGGGCCGACGGCCTCGACCATGCCCGTGGTCAGCCCGGTGGCTCCCCACAGGCTCTGGTTGCCGTCCCGCAGACTGGTGTCGACCAGGCGGATCGTCTTCTGCCGTCGGCCGGTCCTCGGCGTGGCCGACTCACGGGCGAGCGTGGTCATCGGACGGCCTCCTTGCGTCGCTTCTGCCGCTGTTCCCAGACCGGCCCGAACCACGACGTGCTCACCCGGCCGTGGACGAAGTCCGGGTGGGAGAGCACGAATTGATGCAGCGGCAGGGTGGTCCGCACGCCGTCCAGCACCACCGATCGCGCCGCGGCGCGCGCGGCCGCCAGTGCGGCGGGGCGGCTGTGGGCGCGGACGATCACCTTGGCCATCAGGCTGTCGTAGTAGGGCGGGAAGGCGTAGCCGTCCTCGACATGGGTGTCCACGCGGATCCCCGGCCCGGCGGGCCACCGCACGCGGTCGATCACTCCGGGGTTGGGCCGGAAGCCGTCGTCCGGGTCCTCGGCGTTGATGCGCAGTTCGATCGCGGTGGCCGGTGGGACCGGCGGGACGTCGGGCAACTCCGGGTCCCGGCCGAGGGCTTGGCGCAGCTGTGCCGCCACCAGGTCGATGCCGTACGCCTCCTCGGTCACGGGGTGCTCGACCTGGATTCGGGCGTTCATCTCCAGGAAGACCACGTCCTCGGACTCGGTGTCCACGAGGAACTCGACGGTTCCGGCGCCCCGGTAGCGCAGGGCCCGTACCAGTGCCCGGGAGGAGTCGTGCAACACCGCGCGCCTCGCCTCCGAGATCCCTGGCGCGGGGCATTCCTCGATGAGCTTCTGGTGTCTGCGCTGCACCGAGCAGTCGCGGTCCCCGAAGATCTGTGCACCGCCCTCGCCGTCTCCGAAAACCTGCACCTCGACGTGGCGGGCCGCCGGGTAGTAGCGCTCCAGGTAGAGCGCGCCGTCGCCGAAGGCCGCCTGTGCCTCGGCCGCGGCCTGCGGGGCCAGCCGGGCGAGTTCACGGTCGTCGGTCACCAGGCGGATGCCGCGCCCGCCGCCGCCGTGGACGGCCTTGATGAGCAGCGGATAGCCGATGGACGCGGCGAGCGGGACCACCGCGTGCGGGTCGTCCACCTCGACGGCAGGGGCCACCGGGACACCTGCCGCCACGGCCACCTTCCGGGCGCTGCTCTTGTCCCCGACCGCGCGGAGCGTCTCGGGTCGCGGCCCTGCGAAGGCGATGTTCTCGGCCGCGAGCAGTTCGGCCAGTTCGGGCTGTTCGCTCAGGAATCCGTAGCCGGGGTGGACGACGTCCGCGCCCGCGTGAACGGCGGCCTGGGCGACGTACTCCGGCCGCAGGTAGGACAGTCCGGCCTGCGCCGGGCCGATGACGATCACGCGATCGGCCAGCCGTGCGGCGCGGGAGTCGGTGTCGGCGGTGCTGGCGGCCAGCACCGGGACGCCCCCGATGCGCCGGGCGGCGGCGATGATCCGCGTCGCGATCTCTCCCCGGTTGGCCACGAGGACCACGGGGGCCCGGTCGTCGCTCATGACGTACCCGCCTCGGTGACGACGGCGAGCGGCTGGCCGAACTCGACCTGCTCGCCGTCCTTGACCAGGAAGTCGGTGAGCGTGCCGGCGACCCCGGCGGCGACCGGGTTCATCAGCTTCATCACCTCGATGATCCCGACGGTGGTGTCCGGTTCGACCGTCGTGCCGGGCTCCACGAAGGGGGGTGCGCCGGGGGACGGCGAGCGGTAGAAGACGCCGATCATCGGGGCGGGGACGGGCGTGCCCTCGGCGGCGGGAGTCGGGGGCGCGCTCTCAGCCACCTGGGGTGGCAGTGCGGGCCGCTGGTCCGGCGGGAGTTCCGCCGAGCGGGACATCCGTACCCTTACGTCGCCGAACTCGACGTCGGCGAACTCGTAGCCGCCCTCATCCAGTTGGGCCACGAGGTCCAGGATGTCCTGCCAGCTCGGAGAGGCGTCGGTGCTCATCGGGTTCCTCCCTTCGCCGCGGAGGCGACGAAGCCGAGCAGGTCGGTCGTGGCCTTGGTCGTGGCGCGGCCCTTCTCCCGCTTCCGCCTGCGCCAGTTAGTCTCCGGCCGGGACTGGAGCACCATGACCCGGCAGGTGCCGTCGGCGTCGCGTTCCAGCGCCCACTCGATGTCCTGCGGACAGCCGTAGTGCCGCTCCACGCGCAGTGCGATTTCCGCCAGGTGCAGCAGGTCGCTCTCGCTGAGGCAGGCGACACGACGACGGGGCGCCGCCACCTCGCGCAGGATCACGCCGGTCCCGTCCGGGGCGGGCACGTACTCGCGGAGCTTGGTGACGATGCGGCTCTCGGTGACCGCGGGGCCGACCTTGGTCAGCCAGTACTCGTCGGGCGTCACTTCGCCCGAGACCACCGCCTGCCCGAGCCCCCAGCTGGCGTTGACGGCGATGACCGAGCGGTCGCCGGTGCGCGGGCTGACCGTGAAGGTGACCCCTGCGACGTCCGCGTTGGCCATGAGCTGCACCGCGACCGAGATCCTGGAGGCCTCGTTGCCGTCGGTGTCCGACATGCCGCAGCGGTAGGCGATCGCCTGGGGCGTGTACAGGCTCGCCCAGCACTCGCGCACCTTGGCGAGCACGGCGTCCACTCCCACCACCCACAGGTAGGTCTCCTGCTGACCGGCGAAGCTGGCGGCGTCGCCGTCCTCGTCGACGGAGGAGGAGCGGACGGCGACCGGGATGCGGTCCGGATCGCCCGTGCCGCGACGACGGGCGGTCTCCCGGGAGAGCTCCAGATAGGCCGCGCGGATGTCCTCCTCGACGGCGGCCGGCAGGTCCCGCTCCAGGATCAGCGCGGTGGCCCGCTCATGTGCGGCCTGGAGGGACCGCGCACTGTCGGGGTCGGCTCCGCGGACCAGGCCCTTGAGCCGCTCGCGCAGATCGGAGGCGTCCCGGAACTCCTCGTACGCGTCGACCGTCACGGCGAACCCGTCCGGGACCGGCAGTCCGGCCCGGACCAGCTCGCCGAGGCTCGCGCACTTGCCGCCGACCGACGGCCTGTCCGCCGCGCCGAGTTGATGAAAGCTTCGCGTGTACTTTCCCACGGTTCGTCCTTGTCAGCTGGGTGCGCCCTCGGATCAGCGGGGGCTGGAGAGGCCCTCCGAGGCATCGGCGGCCTCTTCCAGGACGGTCACGGTGCCGGTGTTGCCGTCGACCCGGATCAGCTGGCCAGTCCTGATGGCGGAGGTGCCGAAGCCGGTGCCGACGACGGCGGGAAGCTCGTATTCGCGCGAGACGATCGCGGCGTGGCACATGATGCCGCCGATGTCGCTCACGGCTCCGCGGATCCGGCCGAACACGGGGGTCCAGCTGGGGCTGGTCACCGGGGCCACCAGGATCTCGCCGTCCTGCACGGTGTCGAGCTCGTCCGGGCGCAGGACGACGCGGGCGCGGCCCTCGGCGATGCCGGGTGATCCGGCGAACCCGGTGAGGGTGGTGCCGTTCGCGCCGTCCTCCTGGGCGGCCAGCCAGCGCTCGACGGTCTCCGGGGTGATGCCCCAGAGCATGATGGTCAGCGGCTCGTCGACCTGCTCCGGGACCGGTCCCAGGGCCGGCGGCGGGTTCCACGCGCTGAGCGCCGCGTAGATCTCCTTGCGCCGCGCGACGACCTGCGGCCAGTGGTAGCCGCCCTGCGGGCCGCCGCCTGCGCCCCAGGCCATCTGCAGGTCGACGATCGCCTCTTCGACCTCGGCGCGACGCAGGAAGAAGATGTCCTCCACGTCCTCCCAGAGACCCCACTGGTGCAGCAGGGCGCTGAACTCGCGCGCCTTGTTCCAGAAGTTGGTGAGGAACCAGTGCTCCACGTAGAAGTTGTGGTTCTCCACGTAGGGGAAGACCGTCCGCGCCAGACCGAGCGCCTCGTCGAAGCCGGGGAGGTCCTCCTCGTCCAGGAGTGAGCGGTACTGCGCCACCAGCGCGTCGCGTTCCGCCTGCAGCTTCTCCAGCGGGCGGACGAGGTCGTCGCCTCCGCGCAGGCGGTCGATGTAGTCGCCGATCGCCCGGATCGGCAGGGTCAGGTCGTCGATCCAGCTGCGGTGCGAGTGGTACATGCCCGAGCCGTAGGAGAAGTTGAACCAGGGGTCCTTGCTCTCCTCCAGGGCGGCCAGCCACCGCCGGCCGGCGTCGCTCCCGCTCAGGCCGGTGACCAGCTCCTCCTCGGTGGTGGCCGCGCGGACGACGTCCCCGACGGACAGCTCCTCGGCCTTGCGGGCCAGCGCGCGCAGTTCGTCGTCGGGGCGGAAGAGCAGGACGTCGATGCCGCTGACCATCCGGGAGATCGTCTGGTCGTCGATCTCGGGGAAGTGCTCCTTGCACAGGGTGAGGAACTGCAGGTAGGCGGCGTATCCGAGGTTCAGGAACTCCGAGTGCAGGGTCCAGATCCGGTCGCCGTGCTCCAGCAGCCGGTGGTAGGCGGCGAGCAGTTCGTTTCCCTGGGTGGGACCGCGCTCCTCCAGTACCCGCTCGATCGGCTCGAACTCCGACAGCGGGGGCACCTTGAGGTCGCGCACGGCGCGGATGGCGTCCGTGACCCGGCTCTCCCACTCCGCGTAGAGGCTGTCCCAGTTCCGGAAGTAGTGGCCGGCCCGCAGGGCGAACTCCTCGGCCCGGCACGCCTGTTCGGCCGCGTCGGGGCTGGGGATCGTGGACATGTACGTGTAGCCGTTGACGATGCGTACGTCCAGGCCCTTGGCCGGCGGCAGCGCGAACACCCGGGTGTTGGTGACGCCGGTGCCGGTGAAGGCGCCGTCGACCGTGAGCTGGTCGAAGGGGTAGGAGACCTCCGGATAGTGCAGCGAGTTGCGGAACCAGGTCTTCGCCGAGTCCTCCGCGCGCCGGCCGTCCAGGAACCGGTTGTGGTAGGCGTACATCTCCTGCCAGCCCTCGGCCCCGTCCGGAGTGGCGATCTCGTAGGGGTCCGGGAATCCGCGCGCGGGAGCGGGCCGGCCGGAAGGCGGGCCCTGGCTCCGTTCACCGTCCGTGGTGGTCATGGCGGCTCCTTCACGTCTTCGGGAGGGGCTGGCGGCTGGAGCCCACCATGAGCGCCGGTGGCTCACACGACCAAGAGGCCTTTTCACTCAGTAAAAAGAAATGACCTCAGGGCATCCGATCCGGCAGCTCGGACCGGGATCACTCAACAGACCTTTCCATTCAATGAAGTGCTGGTTACGCTGGCTTCCCCTCAGGGACGAGCGGTCGGGAAGAGCGATGGCGACGGACAGCGGCAACCCCGGCAAGTCGGTGATCCACCGGGCCTTCGCCGTCCTCATGTCCTTCGACGCCGCCCACCGGTCCATGACGCTTTCGCAGCTGTCGCGCCGCAGCGGCCTCCCGGTGGCCACCACCTTCCGGCTGCTCGACCACCTGGAGGCGATCGGCGCCGTCGAGCGCGACACGGCGGGCCGCTACAGCATCGGCGCCAGGATCTGGGAGCTCGGCATCCTGGCCCCCACCCATGACGTGATCGGCAAGGGCGCGCGCCCGCTGCTGGTCCGGCTGGCGGCCAGGACCGGCATGCTCGTGCGGGTCTTCACCCACAACGGCCACAGCGCGCTGTGCGTGGAGGAGGTCCTGGCCAACGGCGCCAGCTCCCCCGGCGGCGGACCGGGGCTGACGCTGCCCCCTGCCGACTCCGCGGCCGGGTGGGTTCTCCTCGCCGGCATGACACCCGTGGCCAGGAAGTCCCTGCCGCTGACCCGGACCCAGTTCGACCGGGTGGAAAAGGGCATCGCCACCTACGGGAGACAGGGCTGGGTACGGTTCGTGCACTCCGATGGACAGGCCGAGTACGCCGTCGCGGTGGACGCCGTGGGCCGCCCGCCCATGGCACTCTCCGTCAGCCCGCCCCCGGCCCGGACCGCGGGAGCCACGGCCGATCCCTCGCCTGCCGCCGCAAAGTGCCTGGTACCCGAGCTGCACAACGCGGCCCATGCCCTCGCCGCCCTCCTGGCCGGCCCCGCCGATCCGCCGGCCGAGCCCGAGAGTCCATCCCCGTGCGCCAACTCGAAGGGCACCGCCGACCATGAGCAGTGAGTCCCCCAGCAGCCCCCCGAAGTCCGTCACCGCCAGGGCGCTCGCCGTGCTGGCGGCGTTCGACGTCGAACACCCGCGACTCACGCTCAGTCAGCTGGCACGGCGCTCGGGACTGCCGGTCGCCACCGTGTACCGCCTGGCGGGTGAGCTGGAGGACGGCCGCTTCCTCGAACGCGACGACGCCGGCCGGTACGGACTCGGCGTACGCCTGTGGGAGATGGGGGTGCTCACGCCCGTCCACGGCCGGCTGCGCGAGACCGCCCTGCCCTTCCTGCTCAACCTCCAGTACGAGTGCCGGGAGACCGTGCAGCTCGCCGTCTGCGACGGCACGGCGGCCATCTACATCGAGAAGCTGACCTCCGAGGTGTCCGTCCCTGTGGAGAACCGCATCGGCGGCCGGATACCGCTGCACGCCACCGGCATCGGCAAGGCGCTGCTGGCGTTCAGCCCCGAGGCCTTCACGGAGGCGATCCTGGCCATGCCCCTGAAGCGGTACACACCCGACACCGTCACCGACCGCCGCACGCTGTCCCGCCAGCTCACGCAGATCAGGCAGCAGGGCCACGCCCGGACCCGGCAGGAGTACCACCTGGGCTCCACCTCCATCGCCGCGCCGGTCCTGGTCGGCGGGACCGCCAAGGCCGCCATCGGCATCGTCAGCTACACGATGCGCGAGGATCTGGACCGTTACCTGCCCTCGCTCTTGCAGGCCACGAAGGGCCTGGCCAGGCGACTGGAGGAGACGGCGGGCACGGCCTATCCGAGCCTGAGCGGCCTGGACCGGGACTGACCGCCCAGTGACCCGCCTCTGTTCGGTCACCCTCTGAGGCACTGCCCGCACGAGTCGGCCTCAGAGGCTTGTCTCGTCCGGCCGGCGCGAGGGCCTTCGCGTTGTCCTTGGTGCCCGGGCGATCCACAGGCCTCGCTGGAGCGAGGCGAAACCCGCCCCGGAGAGCCGGGAGCACAGGTCGTGACGTGCGTCTCCGCGGTCGTCGGGGAGTGAGAAGGCGACCACGGTCCAGGTGCCGTCCCAGTCCCGGTTGCCCGCGCCGGCGTCCCGGATCCGGCGGCGCCCGTCGCGCAACACCCGCACGGCGTGCTCGGTGAGGCCGAAGTAGGCCTTGCGTCCCCTGCGATGCCGCGTCAGAAGGTCGCGCCCGGCCATGCGGGACAGGGCGGAGCGCACCGCGTCCTCCGACACTCCCAGGCGGGCGAAGACGTCGATGGTGCTCGATTCTCACGCCGAGAGGGTAGACGAGGCGAGCAATGTTGGTCAGAATCCTGACGCAGAGCAAAAAACTGCCCCACTTCGAGGGATCGGTCGATCGGACCCCGACGGCCGTACCGGGAGACGGCCGGACACGGCCGACGACCAGCCGGGCCGGCCGCGGCCCCCACAGCCACCGGGCGCATCTCGTCGCCACTTGCCGCGAGCGCCCCGTGCCGGACGGGCATCCCCGTCATCCATCACAGAGGTCGCACCCCGTCTCGGGCCGACGCACCTCAGCGACAGCAAGGGAGCTCACGACATGCAGGCCGCTTCTCCACCACAGGCAACGCCGGATCCCTCGCAGTTGCGCCGGGCGGTGACCTCCAGCTTCCTGGGGAGCGTCATCGAGTACTACGACTTCCTGCTGTACTCCACCGCGTCGGCGGTGGTCTTCGCCCACGTCTTCTTCTCCAACCTGAGCCCCGTGGCCGGCACCCTCGCCAGCTTCACCACCTTCGCGACCGGCTACCTGGCCCGGCCATTGGGCGGGATCATCTTCGGGCACTTCGGGGACCGGCTCGGCCGCAAGCGGATGCTCGTGGTGACGATGTCCCTCATGGGCGTCGCCAGCTTCCTCATCGGCGTCCTGCCCACGTACGGCCAGGCCGGCACGCTGGCGCCGGTCCTGCTGCTGCTCCTGCGGATCGTCCAGGGCGTGGCGGTGGGCGGTGAGTGGGGCGGCGCGGTACTTCTCTCGGCCGAGCACGCCACCGGACGGCGAGGACTGTGGGCGAGCTTCACCAACGCCGGGGCCCCGGCGGGCATGGCGCTCTCCACGGTCGTCCTGTCCGCGACGTCCGGCGCCGTCGGCGAGGAGGCCTTCCTCTCCTGGGGCTGGCGCATCCCCTTCCTGCTGAGCGTGGTCCTACTGGCCGTCGGCCTGTTCGTCCGGCTGCGCGTCACCGAGACACCGGTGTTCGCCGAGGCGGAGGAGAAGGAGAAGAAGCAGGAGTCGACGCCACGGCGGTCCCTCCCTCTGTGGGACGTGCTCCGTCACCACCCCCGGGTGCTGCTGCTGAGCATCGGCGTCGGCCTGTCCGCGTTCGTCTTCCAGGGCACGGTGACGACGTACATCATCTCGTACGCGGTACAGGGCGGCTTCGCACGGCAGACGGTGCTCAACAGCCTGGCGGTGTCCTCCGCGCTGGCGATGTTCGGCATCATCGGCTGGTCGGCGCTGTCCGACCGCGTGGGACGGCGTCCGGTGGTCATGGCGGGCGCGCTCGCGGTGGGCGCCTACTCCTTCGCGCTGTTCCCGCTGGTCGACACGGGCAGCACGGCGCTGCTCGTACTGGCGCTCGTGGTCGGGCAGTCGCTGGTGCACCCGATGATGTACGGCCCGCTCGCCGCGCTCTACACGGAACTGTTCTCCACCCGGAGCCGGTACACCGGCGCCTCGCTCGGCTACCAGATCGCAGGCCTCGGAGCGGGCTTCGCCCCGCTGATCTTCACCGAGGTGCAGGCCGACACCGGTGACGGGGCGACGCTCCTCATCTCCACGATCATCGCCGCGTTCTGCCTGGGGACGGTGGTGTGCCTCACCCTGCTCGGCGAGACCAGCCGTACCGATCTCACCGGCAGGACCACGGACTCCTCGGCACCGCTGCCCGTCAACGGTCAGGCGGAGGCTGCTCAGCCTTCGTGAGCCGCGGCCGGCAGCGTCTGATCGGGGACCGGCCCACGGTCCCCGACCAGGAAGGCCTCCAGGTGACCGCCCGAGAAACAGGTCTCGTGCCCTTGTCGAGGACGCTCGAGACGGCGGTCCGTCCACGACCTCACAGGCTCGCGAAGAGGCCGTCGAGCGGGGGCGGTGTCCGGTCCGGTGCGAGGGCCTCCACGAGGAGACGGCCGTAGCGGATCTTGCGGCCCTTCTTTGTGCCGAGGAAGCGCCGCATCTGCTGATGCCGGCGCCGGTTGTGCTGTGCGGGCTGGCGCTGGAAGGTCTGCCAGGCGCGGAAGTCGCCCTCGGCACGGAGGATCTCCTCGACTCCTGCCACGCCGAGCGCGCGGATGAGTTCGTCCTCCAGGTCCGCGGCGCATACGTAGATGTCCTGGAGCGGCGCCTGGGCCCGTGTCAGGCCGCGCTCGTAGAAGCCCTGTTCGCCCTCGTCGCACAGTCCCGCAAGGCACAGACCGAGGCCGGGTGGCCCGAGGAGGCCGGCATAGCGACCGACGCTCATCGCCCCGCCCATCGGCACCACGACCACTCCCTCGGCGGCCAGGTCCCGGCCGCGTCGGGCGGCCAGCGCCTCGACGGCCGCGAGATCGCTCAGCCCTTCCAGGAGTACCGCGGTCCGTACCCCCAGGCTTTCCGCCAGATCGCGCGCCGGCCCCTCGGGACCGCCCGTCGCCCAGCCGACGACCGCATCCTGGAACGCCCTCATCTCCGCCATGGGGCGAGTCTGCACATCCACCGGTGGCACCGCACAGGATTATTCGACGGCCCCAGGAGCTGCGACGGTCCCCGGGCCCGGTGGGCACCACCCCAAAGCGGAGTGTGATCCGCTGCACCACTCGGCCGGACACGACCCGCGCCCCACTGACGACCGGGCACGAAGCCACGTCACCTGCTGGTTCCGCTTCCACGTCCGGTACGGCGTACAGCCACCGGAGGCGTCGCGACGGACGCCGTCCGCTCAGCGCGCCCGCTCCCAGACCGGTGAGGCACCCGGAGTCAGCAGCCGGTAGTCGGGTGCGTCCCGCAGGGCCAGCTCCGCGCCGCCGGGCGTGTAGATCGCGATGACGCGCAGCTGCCGCCAGCCGGTGTTGAAGGTGGAGTGCAGTGTTCCCCTGGGCACGAACACGAAGTCCCCGGCCCGCACCGGGAACTCCCCGGAGTCGCCCACGGTCTGGATGCCCTCGCCGTCGATGAAGTACAGGACCTCGTCGGAGTTCGGGTGGGTATGCAGGTCGTGGCCCTTGGTGGGGTTGATGATCACCTCACCCACGGTGAGGGGCGCCCCCGAGAAGCGATCCGCACTCACCCCCCACTTGATGCTTCCCCAGTCGAAGACCTCGGTCGCCAGCTCCGCCTGCACGGTGTGCGCCCTCGTCCCGGATTCGCTCACGATTCCTCTCCTCTCCAGCACGCGTGTTTTCCGCCCGCACCCGCCCTCAGGGCCGGATGACGACGGACTTGAAGTCTTCGGTCTGCCGGCGGATGCCCGCTTCCGTCGGCAGGCGCTCGATCGAGCTCGCGCCGAAGAAGCCCACGACCCCGTCCGTGTGGGTGAGTACGTACTGTGCGTCCGCGGGGTCCGCGATGGGGCCGCCGTGGCACAGGACGAGAATGTCCGGGTCGACCGCGACCGCCGCGTCCCGCATCGCCTGGATCCGCTCGACGCACTCGTCGAGCGTGAGCGCCGTGTGCGCGCCGATGGTGCCCTTGGTGGTCAGGCCCATGTGCGGGACGAGGACATCGGCACCGGCCTCGGCCATGGCGGTGGCCTGGGCGGCGTCGAACACGTACGGCGCGGTCAGCAGGTCGCGGTCGCGCGCGGCCGCGATCATCTCGATCTCCAGGTCGAAGCCCATCCCGGTCTCCTCCAGGTTCTGGCGGAAGACACCGTCGATCAGCCCCACCGTGGGGAAGTTCTGCACGCCGGCGAACCCGGCCTCCTTGACCTGGTCGAGGAAGCGGCCCATCACCCGGAACGGGTCGGTGCCGTTGACGCCCGCGAGCACGGGCGTGTCCTTGACCACCGGGAGCACCTCGTCCGCCATCTCCATGACGATGGCGTTCGCGTCGCCGTAGGCCAGCAAACCCGCGAGGGATCCCCGGCCGGCCATCCGGTAGCGCCCCGAGTTGTAGACGATGAGCAGGTCGATGCCGCCCGCCTCGGCGGACTTGGCGGAGATGCCCGTTCCGGCACCGCCGCCGATGATCGGCCGGCCTGCCGCGACGGTCTTCTTCAACCGTCCGAGCGCCGTGCTCCGGTCCATGATCGCGTTCCTTTCCGCCCACGCATGTGCGGGCACCCGCTGCCCGGCCGTGCCGGCCGGGTACGTCGAGTCGGGACCGTCACCGGGGTGAGGTGATCAGCCGGTGCAGGTGCCGGGCGGCGTCCCGCCCGAACCCGGGGTCGTTGATGTGCTGATCCACCTCGACGATCTCGGCCGGCGACCCGGTGAGCGCGCCGCGCAGCGCGGAGAAGAGCTCCGCGTCCGCCGCGGCGTCCTGAAACGGGCCGCCCTCCTTGTCGATACCGCTCACCCCGCGCAGCGGAAGGAGTACCGCGACCGGCCCGCGGGCGCGGGACACCTTCGCGCCGATACGCCGGCCGAGTTCGGCGTTCTCCTCCGGGGTGGTCCGCATCAGCGTGACCGTCGGGTTGTGGACCAGAAGGGTCCGGTCGCCGAAACCGGCGGGCACGGTCTCCCGTGGCCCGAAGTTGACCATGTCGAGGGCGCCGAGCGAGACGACCTGGGGGATGCCCCGCTCCCCGGCCGCCTCCAGCCGGTGCGGCCCGGCGCTGAGGACGCCGCCCGCGAGATCGTCGGCAAGTTCCGTGGTGGTCAGGTCGAGGACGCCCGCGAGCCGCCCGTCGCGCGCGAGCTTCTCCAGCGCGCGTCCACCGGCACCGGTGGCGTGGAAGACGAGAGGTTCGTAGCCGAGGCCGGTCAGCTCCGCCCGCGCCTCGTCGGCGGCCGGCGTGGTCAGGCCGAACATCGTCACCCCGACCAGGGGCCGCTGCTCGCCGGCCGGTGCGTCGCGGCGGGCTTCCTGCACCGCGGCCATCGCGGCGATCGCCGCGGCGGCGTTGCCGAAGACCTGCTCGGAGAGGGAGTTGATCCCGGCGACGTCGACCACCGAGTGCATGAGCGTCACGTCGCTCTCGCCGACGTAGGGCGAGACATCACCCGAGGCCATCGTGGAGACCAGCAGTTTCGGCACCCCGACCGGCAGGGCACGCATCGCGCGGGACGCGACCGACGAACCACCCGAACCGCCGACGGCGAGCACCCCGTCGAGCCGGCCCTCCGCGTACAACGCGAGCACCGTCGACGCGGCGCCGGCGGCCATCGCCTCCATCGCCGCGCCCCGGTCCCGCGCCTTCCGCAGCACCGCGAGATCGGCCTGCCCGGCCTCGGCGACCTGCGCGGCGGTGACGTCCGCCTCCGCATCGGAGTACACACCGACGTCGACCGTGACGGTGCTCGCCCCATGGGCGCGTACCCGGTCGGCGATCCAGGCGTACTCCTCGCCCTTGGTGTCCATCGTGCCGATGAGAACGACCGTCGCCATCGTGCCTGCCTCCTGCTCTCCTTCGAGCCCTGTGCCAGGCATTGTTGCCACGCGGGGACGTCCCTGAATGGTCCACTTGGGGCCGAGCGGACCAAGCTGGGAGGCGTGCGATCGATGCGGACGAGTGAGGACGCCGAGCGGGTGGCCCGGCTGCTCGGGGTGTGGCGTGACAAGGCGCCCGTGAGTGTCCCGCTCCGCGACGCGCTCGCCGAGCTGATCGACGGCTCGTACCTGCCCGCCGGGTGGCGCATGCCCGGCCAGCGTGCGCTGGCGAAGGCGCTCGGCGTGGCCAGGGGCACGGTCGCACGGGCGTACACCGAGCTCACCGCGAGCGGCCGCCTGACCTCGACACGGGGTTCGGGCACGTATGTCCAGGGCGCCGTCGGCCTGCTACGGCCCGACGAAGGGCGGCTGACCTCGTTCGGTGACGGACAGGTGGTCGTCGATCTCTCCTCCGGGGCACTGCCCGGCTCCGAGCTGGTCGCACGCGTGATGCCGGAGGTCGGCAGGCAGCTGCGCGAGCGCCACCTCCAGGACACGGGCTACCACCCCGCGGGCCTGCCGGAACTGCGTGCCGCGCTCGCCGCCCGCTGCACGGCGCAGGGTCTGCCCACGCGGGCCGACCAGGTGCTGGTCACCGGAGGTTCCCAGCAGGCCGTCTGGCTGATCGCGACCGCCCTCGCCGGACCCGGCACCTCGACCCTGGTCGAGGACCCCAGCTACCGAGGGGCTCTGGAAGCCCTGGCGGCCGCGGGCGGCCGTCTGCGGGGCGTCCCCTTCACCCCGGCCGGCATGGACCTGAACCTTCTGGAGGCCGCCGTCGCCGACGCGGATCTGCTCTACGTGCAGACCGCACTGCACAACCCGACCGGCAT
Organism: Streptomyces sp. NPDC058683; assembly: GCF_042716195.1. Taxonomy (NCBI): domain Bacteria; kingdom Bacillati; phylum Actinomycetota; class Actinomycetes; order Kitasatosporales; family Streptomycetaceae; genus Streptomyces; species Streptomyces sp. NPDC058683. The sequence goes on along the minus strand of NZ_JBHXSK010000005.1, from coordinate 134,477 downwards.
CCACATGCCGGAGGCGCAGCGCAGAGCGCTCGCCGACATCGCGGCCAGGCGCGGCACGCTCGTGGTCGACGACCAGTCCCAGTCGGAGCTCGGCTGGTTCCGCTCCGACCCGCTGCCGGGGCTGGAACGGATGGCCGACCCCGAACGGCTGCTGATCGTGGGCACCCTCTCGAAACTGTTCTGGGGCGGGCTGCGCGTGGGCTGGGTACGAGGGCCTCGGGAGATCATCGGACGGCTCGCGGCGCTGCGCGGCAGCGTCGACCTGGGCGGCCCGATCGCCGACCAGTTGGCGGCGCTGCAGCTGCTGCCCCAGGCGGATCGGCAGCGCGAGGTGCGCCGCGAGTTCCTGGCACGGCAGTTCGCGGTCACCGCGGAGATCCTCCGTACCGCGCTGCCCAGTTGGCACTGGAGCACCCCGGTGGGCGGATCAGGCCTCTGGACCGACACCGGTCAGGACGCGGTGGCTCTCACCCAGCGTGCCCTGGCACGCGGCATCCGGCTCACCGCGGGCCCGGCGTTCTCTCCGCACGGCGGGCACCGCACCTTCGTGCGGCTGCCCGTATGGCACCCGCAAGGCCGATTCGCCGATGCGGCTCAGGTCATCGCCGACCTTCGGAGCACCCGGTCTCCGTGACGGCCGCCTGGACGCCCCCCTGCGCACGGTCAGCCGTACATGACGCCATCCGGTGCCCCCCCCCCCCCGGCCGATCTCCGGTCCCACGTGTCCGTCCAGCGGCGTAGCCGGAGACACCGCCCGGCAGCCGGGGAAGCCGGGCTCAGCCGCCGCGCCGCACCCGGGCCGCCTCGCGGGCCTCGGCGAGCTTGCGGGCCTCGCTGCTCTTGCGCGACGGCCTGCCACCGGAGCCGCCCTTCGCGTCCTTGGTGCTGCCCAGGCCACGGAACGGGGCGTTGTGGTTCTTGGGGCGCGGCACGGCCGGCCCCCCGTCGAGAGGCTTTCCGGAGGGAGCCTTGGCGCCGGTGATCCGGCTCAGCTCCGCCTCCCCGGACCGCACTTTGGTGACCTTGGGGGCGACGTCGGCGTCCGCCATGACCTGGCTCGTCTCGCGGCGCTGTCCCGACAGGACGAGTGTCACCACGGTGCCGGAGCGGCCGGCCCGGGCCGTGCGGCCCGCGCGGTGCAGGTAGTCCTTCGGGTCGGTGGCCGGGTCGACGTTGACCACGAGGTCGAGGTCGTCGACGTGCAGGCCGCGTGCGGCGACGTTCGTCGCTACCAGGGCAGTGACCTGCCCGTTCTTGAACTGGGCCAGGGTCCGGGTGCGCTGCGGCTGGGACTTCCCGCTGTGCAGGGCGGCGGCGGCCACGCCGCCGGCCCGCAGATGCCGCGTGAGCTGGTCGACGCCGTGCTTGGTGTCCAGGAACAGCAGGACGCGGCCGTCCCGGGCGGCGATCTCCGTGGTCACGGCGTACCGGTCCGGGCCGTGCACGACGAAGACGTGGTGCTCGATCGCGGAGACCGCGCTGGACGAGGGGTCCACGGAGTGGACGGCGGGGTCGCGCAGGTAGTCCTGCACCAGCTGGTCGACATCACGGTCGAGGGTGGCGGAGAACAGCATCCGCTGCCCGTCGGGGCGCACCTGGTCCAGGGCTTCGGTGACCTGCGGCAGGAACCCCATGTCACACATCTGGTCGGCCTCGTCCAGGACCGTGATGCGCACCTGTCCCAGCCGGCAGCCCTTGCGGTCGATGAGGTCGTGCAGTCGGCCGGGCGTGGCGACGACGATCTCGGCGCCGTCCCGCAGCACGGCGGCCTGCCGACCGATGGACACTCCGCCCACCACGGTCGCCAGCCGCAGCCGCAACGCCTCGGCGTACGGGGTGAGCACCTCACCGACCTGCTGCGCCAGCTCCCTGGTGGGCACCAGAACGAGCGCCAGCGGCTCCTTGGGCTGCGCGCGCCGCCCGGCCGTCCGGGCGAGCATCCCCAGGCCGAAGGCGAGCGTCTTGCCGGATCCGGTGCGGCCCCGGCCCAGGACGTCCCGTCCCGCGAGCGCGTTCGGCAGTGCCGCCGCCTGGATGGGGAAGGGCACCGTCACACCGTGCTCGTCCAGCACCCGCAGGATCCCGGCCGGCAGCCCCAGCTCCGCGAAGGACGCCGCCGGGGGCAGAGCCGCGGTGGCGGCCGACGCCTCGTCCTGCTGCTGGGCATCGACACGTGCTGATTCGCTCATAGAAAGCCTTCCTCCAAAGGGACCGTACCGAGGAAGGCGCGGCGGGGACGCGGCCACCGGCCAGGGACCGCCAACCGGGCACCGACACAGCGACGCTGTAAACGCCCCACGCTAGCACGGGGCACACCGCCCGGGCCTCCCACGGCCGCGCCGCTCAGCCGCGGAACGACAGTCCGTCGCCCAGCCCGGCATCGGTGCCGCGATCTGGCTCCACGCCACCGACGTCCAGGCCATCCACGATGCTCTCGTCGCCGACGGTCACACCATCGTCTCCGCACCGATCGACGGCCCCCTCGGCCGGACCTTCACCTTCGCCGACCCCGACGGCCACCAAGTCACTCTCCACGACCGCGCCTGACAAGCCAAACGCCACCGACGATCGCCGTTCCCCCAGACCGCCGGTTGCACCGGAGGCACGAGAATCCGGACGACATTCATCGGCTCTTCGCATTTAACGACGTGGTGCTCGACGAGCCGCCGGCTCAGAACGGGAAACGCAGCTGCCCTTTCAGCAGGGTCACGCTCCGAGTACGTCGATCGCTCAGCCTTCCGGCCAGGAGCTTTACATCGATCCTTCCGGGAGACGGAAGTGGTATTGCACCCCTGCGAAGCCCTTCCGGACGATGTCGCCACCACCCAACGACGGGAGCCGCAGCCATGCCGCACACGACCGCCTTCGCCAGGAACCAGTGGTACGTCGCCGCCTACAGTCACGAAATCGGCCGGGAGTTGCTCGGGCGGACGGTTCTCGGGGAACCGCTCGTGTTCTACCGCACCGAGGAGGACGGCAGCCCGGTCGCGCTCAACGACCGCTGTGTGCACCGGCGTTACCCGCTGTCGGAGAGCGGGCTGGACGGTGACCGGATCGTCTGCGGGTACCACGGGTTCACCTACGACCGGACCGGCGCGTGCGTGTACGTACCGGGGCAGAAACGTATCCCGCGCACCGCCCGGGTCGCCTCCTACCCGGTGGTCGAGCAGGACTCCCTGGTGTGGGTGTGGATCGGCGACCCCGGGCTCGCCGACGCGGACACCGTCCCGCGGGCCCGGCACCTCGACGCCCCCGGCTGGACGACCGTACGGGGCATGGAGCCCATCGACGCCGACTACGGCCTCCTCGTCGACAACCTCCTCGATCTCTCCCACGAGACCTATCTGCACGGCGGCTACATAGGCACCCCGGAGGTCGCCGAGACGCCGAACACCACGGAGGTCGACGAGGGTGCCGGGATCGTGCGGGTCAGCCGGCACATGGACGACGCCGAGTGCCCGCCGTTCTATGCCCGTTCGACCGGGATCGAGGGACGGATCACCCGCTGGCAGGACATCGAGTACCACGCGCCGTGTCTGTATCTGCTGCACAGCCGGATCGCACCGGTCGGTGTGGCGCCGGAGGCCGACGGCAGCGACCCGAACGGCTTCCACACCGAGATCACCTACGCGATCACCCCGTCCTCGGACGGCAAGGTGTACGACTTCTGGATGGTCTCCCGGGACTGGGCGACCGACGACGCCGAGGTCACCGAATTCCTGCGGAGCAACAACCACACGGTCGTCATGCAGGACGTCGACGCCCTCAACCTCCTCCAGCGGACGCTGGGTTCGGAGCGCGCCGGCTACCAGGAGCTGAGCATCAACATCGACACCGGCGGCCTCGCCGCCCGCCGTATCCTCGCCCGGCTGGTCGAGGAGGGCGACAAGCCCGTGGAGAGGGTCCTGTGAGCACGCCGGCCGGTGAGGTCTACCGCATCGACTGGCTGCCGGGCACCGACGTGCTGCACGGCACCTGTCACTGCGGGGCCGAGCACACCGCGCAGGACCCGGTCGAGATGTGGGAGTGGATGCTCGGCCACCCCGAAGGACACCAGCCCCCGGAGCGCACCACATGAGCCTGTACGAAGCCGAACTGGTCGTCGGCGACAGGGTGTCGGCGGCCGAGGGGGTCCTCGCCCTCACCCTTCGGCACCCCCTCGGCGAGGACCTTCCGGACTGGGAGCCGGGGGCGCATGTCGATGTCGTGCTCGGTCCCGGGCTGGAGCGGCAGTTCTCGCTGTGCGGGGATCCCGGGGACCGTACCGGCTGGCGTGTCGCCGTGCTGCGGGAGCCCGCCGGCCGGGGCGGATCCGCCTACGTGCACGAGCGGTTGGGCGTCGGCGACAAGGTGCGGGTGCGCGGCCCGCGCAACCACTTCCGGCTGGAGCCGGCCCCGCGCTACCGGTTCGTCGCGGGCGGCATCGGCATCACCCCGATCCTGCCGATGCTGGCCGCCGCCGAGGCCGCGGGCGCCGAGTGGACGCTGCTGTACGGCGGCCGGACCCTGCGGTCCATGGCGTTCACCGGCGAGTTGGCGCGGTACGGCGGGGAGCGGGTCACCGTCGCCCCGCAGGACGTGACCGGGCTGCTGGACCTCGGCCCGGTGCTGGACGACGTCCCGGACGGCACCTTGGTGTACTGCTGCGGTCCGGGGCCGCTGCTGGACGCGGTGGAGGAGCGCTGCCCGGCGGGCGTGCTGCGGGTGGAGCGCTTCCAGCCGAAGGCCCGACAGGGCGGCGAGGACGGCGAGGACGGCGAGTTCGAGGTCGTCCTCGGGCGGAGCGGTCGTACCCTCACCGTCGCACCCGGGGTCTCCGTGCTCGACACCGTCCGGGCCGCCGGGGTGGAGGTGCTCTACTCCTGCACGGAGGGCACCTGCGGGACGTGCGAGACGGATGTCCTCGAAGGCACCCCGGACCACCGGGACTCGGTGCTCGGCGAGGAGGAGCGGGCTGCCGGGGAGACCATGCTCATCTGTGTGTCGCGGTGCCGAGGGGAACGCCTGGTGCTCGATCTGTGATCCGCAGGTCCGCCTCGATCCGCGCCACCGCCACGAGCAGCGGCGGCAGCAGGTCGCGGCGGACCGCGGCGGCGGACATCCGGCCGGAGTGGACCGCCAGGACCGCCCCGGCCACCACCTGGCCGCTCCGGTCCCGCACCGGGGCGGCCAGTGTTCTGACGCCGTCCTCCAGGTCGTCCTCGAGCAGGGCGAATCCCTGACGGCGTATCGACTCCGCCGCAGGCGGGCCGGGTGAGCAGGGCTCGGGCGGGTGGGCGAGCAGTACCGCCCCCGCCGCGGTCCGGTGGGCCGGATACCTCGCGCCCACCGCGACGGTCGCCGCCATCACCCGCCGGGCCGGGACCGCGGCGACATGCACCACCGCGTCTGCGTCCAGGACGCAGAGTGCCGCCGACTCCCCCACCAGTGCGGCGAGTTGCTCCAGATGCGGCTGGGCGAGGCTCGGCAGGTCGAGGCCGGAGAGGTAGGCGTAGCCGAGTTCCAGGACGCGCGGGGTGAGGCGGAACCGGCGGCCGTCCGAGTGGACGTAGCCCAGGTCGACGAGGGTGAGCAGCAGGCGGCGGGCGGCGGCCCGGGTCAGGTCGCAGGCGCGGGCCACCTCGCTGAGCGTGCGCGCCGGATGCTCGGCGTCGAAGGCGCGGATCACGGCCAGGCCGCGCTCGAAGGACCTCACGAAGTGCGGTGCGCGGGCATCACTCGACATCGGCGCCTCCCGGTCCGGTACGTCCCGTCACGGCCCGTCGCGGTCCGCCGCTGCGCGGCGGTTCGACGGCTCGACACGAGAACACGGTGAGAGCGCGGTTCGGTAACTGTCAACAATTTTGTCAGCTGAACCCATTGACCGGGTTGTCCGGCCGGTTCTACCTTCCCGCTGAGCACCATCCGAGCACCACTGTGCGCACAGCGCACACCCTGTCGGAACACCGTTGTCTGCACAGGAGGAGCCCATGCGTCGTCTGCTCGCCGGTCTCGCGGCCGCCACCATCCTGCTCACCACGGCGGCCTGCGGCTCCTCCGGGGGCTCGTCGTCCACATCGCCCTCGTCGGGCGGCACCACCACCGTCAAGGTGGGCATCATCCCCATCGTCGACGTGGCCCCCCTCTACCTCGGGCAGAAGGAGGGCTTCTACAGCAAGCGCGGCCTGAAACTGTCGATGACGCTCGCGCAGGGCGGCGCGGCCATCGTTCCGGGTGTGACCAGCGGTCAGTTCCAGTTCGGGTTCAGCAACATGACCTCGCTGATGATCGCCCAGTCCAACAGCGTGCCGGTGCAGGCGATCGCGAACGGCGTGGCCTCGACGGGCGTGGCGGGCAAGGACTTCGGCGGGCTCGTCGTGAAGAAGGGCAGCAGCATCACCTCGGCGAAGCAGCTGGAGGGCAAGAAGGTCGCCGTCAACACGCTGAAGAACATCAACGAGACCGCGGTCCGCGAGTCGGTGCGCAAGGCGGGCGGCGACCCCGGCAAGGTGAGCTTCGTCGAGCTGGCCTTCGACCAGATGCCGGCCGCGCTCGACAAGGGGCAGATCGACGCGGCGATGGCGGTCGAGCCGGCGCTCGCCACCATGAAGCTCCAGGGCGCCACCGAGATCGCCTCGCCGTTGGTCGACGTGGCGAAGAACCTCACCGTGGCCATGTACTTCACCTCGACGTCGTACGCGCAGAAGAACCCGGACGTCGTGAAGAGGTTCCAGGAGGCCACGGCCGAGTCGCTGGCCTACGCGGACGCGCACCCGGACGAGGTCCGGGGGATCGTGACCACCTACACCAAGACCCCCGCGGACGTGCTGGCCGCGGTGACCCTGCCGAAGTGGCCCGCCGACCCGAACCGTGCGTCGATCGACACCCTGGAGAAGCTCAGCGAGCAGGACGGCCTCTTCAAGACGGCGCCCGACCTGGACAAGCTGCTGCCGTGAAGGAAGTGAAGGGGCTGAACACCGCACTCGGTGCGGCCGGGCTCGCGGCCTTCCTCGCCCTCGGCGAGGCGGTGCCGCGGCTCGGTCTGGTCAAGGCGGACTACTTCCCGCCGACCAGCCGGATCGCCCGCGCCCTCGGTACCGAACTCGCCGACGGGGCCTTCTGGTCGGCGCTCGGCGACACCCTCACCGGCTGGGCGGCGGGCCTGGCCATCGCGGTCGGCGCCGGCATCGTGGCGGGGGTCGTCCTCTCGGTCGTCCCGCACCTGCGCGAGGCCACCGCCTCCACGGTCGAGTTCCTCCGCCCGATCCCCTCGGTCGCCCTGATCCCGCTCGCCATCCTGCTCTACGGCACGGAACTCCGCTCGGTCCTGCTGCTCGTCGTCTACGCCTCCTTCTGGCAGGTCCTGGTCCAGGTGATGTACGGCGTCCAGGACGTCGACCCGGTCGCGGAGGAGACGGCACGGTCGTACGGACTCGGTACCTGGGCCCGGGTCCGCCATGTGCTGTGGCCGACCGCGCTGCCGTACGTCATGACCGGCGTCCGGCTGGCCGCCGCGGTCGCGCTGATCCTCACCATCACCGCCGAACTGGTCATCGGCGCACCTGGGTTGGGCCAGCAGATCGCCGTGGCGCAGACCTCGCAGGCGGTGCCGGACATGTACGCCCTGATCGTGGTCACCGGGCTGCTGGGGCTGCTCATCAACGTGGGCGCCCGGTCGGTGGAGCGGCGGGCGCTTGCCTGGCACCAGTCGGTGCGCGGGGAGGTGGCGGTGTGAGGCGGCTGCTGCTCGGCGCGGTGTACGTGCTGGCCCTGCCCGCGGTGCTGGTCGCGCTGTGGTGGGTGGCCTCCGACGGCAGTACGAACCCCTTCTGGCCGCCACTGCGCACGATCCTCAAGACCTTCCCGGACGTCTGGACCGGTCAGCGGCTCCGCGACGACCTGCTGCGCAGTGTGCTGCGGCTGCTCGCCGGGTACGCGACGGCGGCCGTCGTGGGCGTGGCCCTGGGAACGGTCGTCGGCTCGTACCGGCGGGTGCGGGCGGTGTGCGAGCCGGTGCTCGAATTCCTGCGGGCGGTGCCGCCGCCCGTTCTCGTCCCCGTCATCATGCTGTTCGCGGGCATCGGCGACACCATGAAGATCGTGGTGATCGTCAGCGGCTGCGTCTGGCCGATCCTGCTCAACACCGTCGAGGGCGTACGGGCGGTCGACCCGGTGATGACGGAGACGGCCCGCTCCTACGGCATCACGGGCGTGACCCGGCTGCGTACGCTGGTACTGCGTTCGGCGAGCCCGCAGATCTTCGCGGGCCTGCGGCAGGCGCTGTCGATCGGGATCATCCTGATGGTCATCAGCGAGATGTCCGCGGCCAGCAACGGGCTCGGCTTCACCATCGTGCAGTTCCAGCGCAGCTTCGCGATCCCCGACATGTGGACCGGGATCCTGGTGCTGGGCCTGCTCGGCTTCGCGCTGTCGGTGGTCTTCCAGGTGGTCGAGCGACGGGTGCTCGGCTGGTACCACGGGCTGCGCGCGACAACCCGGCGGTCCTGAGTGAACATCGTGAAGGGGCGGTCCATGCTCGACGTACGCGGCCTGCAGAAGGTCTACGACGGATCCGGCCGCCGCATCGAGGCGGTGCGGGACCTCACCTTCACCGTGGAGGCGGGCGAACTCGTCTGTCTCGTCGGCCCGTCGGGCTGCGGCAAGACCACCCTGCTCAAGTGCATGGGCGGCCTGCTCACCCCGACCGGCGGCGAAGTCCTCCTGGAGGGACGGAAGGTGACCGGGCCGCCGCCCGGGATGGCGTTCGTCTTCCAGGAGTACGGTCGCAGCCTGTTCCCCTGGATGCGGGTCGCCGACAACGTCGAACTCCCGCTGAAGCAGAAGCGGTTGCCGCGGGAGCGGCGCAGGGAGCTGGTCTCCGACGCGCTGCGCTCGGTCGGCCTCGCGGATGCCGCCGGCGCCTATCCCTGGCAGCTCTCCGGCGGTATGCAGCAGCGGGTCGCGATCGCGCGGGCCCTGGCCTACGAACCCCGGGTCCTGCTGATGGACGAGCCGTTCGCCGCCGTCGACGCCCAGACCCGGGCCGATCTGGAGGATCTGGTCCGGGGTCTGTGGCAGGAACGCGGCATCACGATCCTGTTCGTCACCCACGACATCGACGAGGCGGTCTACCTGGGCCAGCGGGTGATCGTCCTGTCCGCCTCGCCGACCGTCGTCCAGGAACAGCTGAAGGTCGACCTGCCGGACCGGCGCGACCAGTTGCACACCCGGGTCGCCCCGCGCTTCGCCGAGCTGCGCACCCATGTGTACGAGCAGATCCAGGCGGCGAAACGCGGGACTCCCCGGGCGGCGGAGGTCACGCCGTCAGATACGCCTCCACCTCGCTGAACTGCCCGGCAGGCCAGGCGTTGTTGGCGGTGACGGTCAGCCGCAGATAACGCAGGTTGGTGCTGCCGGGCAGGGCGACGGTGACGGTGTTGCCGGTGGCCGGGTCGAACCGGTACCCGGTGGAGCCCACCACGGTCGAGTAGTTCGAGCCGTCGGTGCTGCCCAGCACGGTGACGGTCTCGGTGCGCGCGCCCCAGGCCGAGGACGGCGGCAGCTTCAGCACCAGCCGGCGGGCCGCGTAGGCGGAGCCGAGGTCGACGGTCAGCGACTGCGGGAAGGCGTTGTTGGCGGACTCCCAGTAGCTGTTGGCGTCGCCGTCGACCGCCTTGCCGGGTGTGTAGACGTCCTGGGAGCCGGTGGCGGTGGCCGGGCGGCCCTTGGCGAGGTTGCGGCTCGGGTCGGGGTCGGGGTTGCTCTGCCCCGGCTGCGGCCAGGTCGAGCAGTCCGACCAGGTGCTGGACCAGCCCGAGTTGCCGCCGCCGTCGGTGAGCGCGAAGGAGCCGGAGCTCGCCGGGTAGGGGCAGTTGTAGATGCCGGCCGCGCCCACGCCGGTGGCGGTGACGTTGCGGAAGGCGGCGGTGCCCTGCGCCTCGGCCTGCACCACGACCGTCCCGGTGTTCCGCACGGTCGCACCGGTCACGTTGACGTTCCTGACCGCGTACCCCTGCCCACCGCCGGAGACGAACTCGAAGGCGCTGTACGGGCTGTCGGTGATCGTGGTGTTGGTGATGTTGACGGTGGCGTTGATGGCGCTGTCGTAGGAGTCGACGCGCAGCGCGCCCATCGGGTGGTTCCAGTTGGGGTTGATCGCGCCCGCGCGGACCAGCGTGTTGCCGTCGACGGTGATCGTCCCGGACAGCGGTGAGAACGGGTCAGCGAACTTCTGGTTGGAAATGGCAATGCCGCTGCCCAGCGCGTTGGTGTCGGAGATCAGGTTGTTCCGCACGGCGATGTCGGTGCCGCCGTAGATGGCGATGCCGTTGGCCAGGTTCGGCTGGGAGATGGTGTTGCTGGTGAAGCTGGAGTTGGTGTCGGGCGAGTACAGCGACCACATGGCCAGGGAGTCGTCGCCCTGGTTGCGCAGGAAGTTGTTGCGGACCTGGACGCCGTGGGCGGTGCCGTTGAGGTTGAGGCCGTCGGCGGTGGTGTCGAGGATGCGGTTGTTCTCGACGACCAGGTTGTCGTTGTTGCCCATCAGCCAGAACCCGCACTTGAGGTGCTGGATCCACATCCCGGAGACCGAACTGTTCGGCCCCAGCGACCCGTTGACGAAGTTGTCCGGGTTGGAGTCGACACGTTCGGTGACCTCGCCGATCACCGCGAAGTTGTTGATGTGGACGTTCCCGGAGGAGCTGGACTGGTCGATGAACCGCGAGGTGTGCACGACCGAGTACCAGCTGCCGGCGCCCTGGAGGGTGACGTTCTGCACGCCGCTCAGGGAGGACGTGAGCCTGTAGTCGCCCGGCGGGATCCACACCGTCCCGCCCTGGGCGGCCGCGATGGCGTCCCGGAAGGCCTGGGTGGAGTCGCCGTTGCCGCTGGGGTCGGCGCCCTTGGAGGTGACGGAGACCGATCCGGCGGGCTGTGCGGCGGCCGCGGCGACCTGCTCGAAGTCGGCGACGTCGACGGTGACCTGGGTGCCGGTGGACTCGAAGGCGACCTTGTCGCCGGCCTGGACGTTCTGGCCGAGCAGCAGGCGTGCGTTGTCGAAGAAGTGGTGCTGCTTGGCGCCCGCGATCCAGCCGGTGTCGACGTAGGAGTACTTGGCGGTGACGGTCAGGGTCTTCGCCAGCTTGACCCCGTTGACGTACACGTTCAGCGTGCCGGACTGGCCGTCGGGGACGCTGTAGGAGACGTTCACGGCGTTGGACGCCTGGGGCGCGGTGAACTCGACGCGCTGCCCGGAGGTCAGCCGCACGGCCTGGCGGCCGGAGACCTCGGAGGCGAGGGTGCCCTGGGTGTAGTCGGGGCCGATCTTGCTGCCGGTGGTGGTCGCCGCCTCCGCCTCGACCGAGGTGAAGGGCAGGCTCGCGCCCGCGGCCGCGTGGGCGGCGGGCGCGACGGCGACGAGCATGCCGGCGGCGAGGGCGACAGCGGCCGCCACCGCTGGCATGCTCCTGACAGCTCTGGCTGTGGTGCGCTGCATCTGCTGATCCCTTCGGGGTGGGGGGAGGGGAATAGCGCGAGCGGTACCGGCGGCTCAGCTCATCAACCAGGCCGCCGTGTCCTGCGGCAGACGGCCGGTGCCGTCCAACGGGCCGCTGGTGAGGAGAAGTTGGGTGTGGGCGGGGAGTTCGACGGGGTCGGGCGCGAGGTTGACCACACAGATCAGTCCCTCGGCGCGGGTGAAGGCGAGGACCCCCTCGGGAGCGGGCAGCCAGGTCAGCGGGCCGGCCCCGAAGAGCGGGCGGGCGGCGATGGCCCGGCGGTAGAGGCTGAGCATGGAGTCGCCGTCGTCCTGCTGGCGGTCGGCCGCGTACGCGGCCCAGCCGGCCGGCTGCGGCAGCCACGGCTCCTCGCGCGAACCGAACCCCGCGTAGGGCAGACCGGCGGCCCAGGGCATCGGCACCCGGCAGCCGTCCCGGCCGGGGTCGGTGCCGTCCGACCGGAAGTACATCGGGTCCTCGATGCGGTCCGCCGGGATCTCGGCCTCGGGCAGCCCCAGCTCCTCCCCCTGGTACACGTACACCGCGCCGGGCAGCGCCAGGGACAGCAGGGCTGCCGCGCGGGCCCTGCGGGTGCCCAGCTCCAGGTCGGTGGGGGTGCCGAAGGCCTTGGTCGCGAAGTCGAAGGCGGTGTCCTCGCGGCCGTAGCGGGTGACCGTGCGGGTGACGTCGTGGTTGCACAGCACCCAGGTGGCGGGCGCGCCGACCGGGGCGTGCTCGGCGAGGGTGGTGTCGATCGACGTCCGCAGCCGGTTCGCGTCCCAGGGGCAGGACAGGAAGGAGAAGTTGAAGGCGGTGTGCAGTTCGTCGGGGCGCAGGTAGCGGGCGAAGCGCTCGGCGTCCGGGAGCCAGACCTCGCCGACGAAGACCCCGTCGTAGGCGTCGGCGACCGCGCGCCACGAGCGGTAGATGTCATGGAGGTCGTCGCGGTCGACGAAGGGGTGCGGCTGCGGATCCGTGGCCAGGTCGGGCAGGTCCGGGTCCTTGGCGAGCAGAGCGGCGGAGTCGATACGGACGCCGGCGACGCCCCGCTCGAACCAGAACCGCAGGATGTCCTCGTGCTCCTGGCGGACGGCCGGGTGGGCCCAGTTGAGGTCGGGCTGTTCGGGGGTGAACAGGTGCAGGTACCAGTCGCCGTCGGGCAGCCGGGTCCAGACCGGTTCGGTGGAGCCGACGAACTGCGACGGCCAGTCGTTGGGCGGGAGCTCGCCGTGCGCGCCCCGCCCCGGGCGGAAGTGGAACAGCTCGCGCTCGGGGCTGCCGGGCCCGGCCGCCAACGCCGCCCGGAACCAGGGGTGCTGGTCGGAGACGTGGTTGGGGACGATGTCGACGATCGTCCGGATGCCCAGCTCCCCCGCCTCGGCGATGAGCTTCTCGGCCTCGGCGAGGGTGCCGAACGCCGGGTCGATGGCCCGGTAGTCGGCGACGTCGTAGCCGCCGTCCTTCAGCGGTGACAGGTACCAGGGGTTGAACCACAGGGCGTCCACGCCCAGGCCGGCGAGGTACGGCAGCTTGGCGCGGACGCCCGCGAGGTCGCCGGTGCCGTCGCCGTCGCCGTCCGCGAAGCTGCGGACGTACACCTGGTAGATGACGGCGGAACGCCACCAGTCGAGGTCCTTCGGGGCATGGCTGGGCTGTCCCACTGTGCGTGCCTTTCTGTCGGAGGAAGGGCGTCAGCCCTTGGTGCTGCCCGCGCTGATCCCGGCGATGATGTGCCGCTGGAAGACGAGGAACAGCGCGACCATCGGGATGCTGGCGATCACCATCGCGGCGATGAGCACGGTGAGCTGGATGTTCTGCGACAGCTGGACCAGGGCCACGCTGATGGGCTGCTTGTCGGTGTCCGAGAAGACCATCAGCGGCCACAGGAAGTCCTGCCACACCGCGACCAGGGCGAAGATCGACACCACCCCGAGCACCGGGCGGGACATGGGCAGCACCACCGACCACAGGATGCGCAGCTTGCCGGCGCCGTCGATCTCGGCGGCCTCCAGCACATCGCGCGGCAGTTGGTCGAAGAACCGCTTGAGGAGATAGAGGTTGAAGGCGTTGGCGACGGCCGGGAGCCAGATGCCGAGCGGGTCGTTCAGCAGGCTGGTGTGGATGAACGGCAGGTCGGCCACGGTCAGGTACTTGGGGACGACCAGGGCCTGGGCCGGGACCATCAGGGTGGCCAGGATCCCGCCGAGGACCACGTTGCCGAAGGCCGGCTTGAGCTTCGACAGGGCGTAGGCGGCGGCCGTGCAGAACACCAGCTGGAAGGCCCAGGCGCCGGCCGCCTGCACCACCGTGTTCCACAGGTGCTGGGGCAGCTGCATCAGGTCCCAGGCGTCGGTGTACCCGGTGAGGTGCCAGTGCTTGGGGATGAGGGTGGGCGGGGTCTGGGTGACCTCGTCCGGGGACTTCATCGCGCCGGTCACCATCCAGTACACGGGGAACAGGAAGGCGAGCGCGAAGAGCAGGACGACTCCGGTGAAGACGGTCCAGTAGACCGCCTTCCCGCGCGGGCGGGCCAGGGTCGCCGGCGAGATCAGGGTGCGGGTGGCGCTGCTCATCCGTCCTCCCCGGAGCGGGTCAGCCGCAGGTAGACGGCGGAGAAGACACCGAGCAGCACCAGGAGCATGACGCTGAGGGCGCAGGCGCCGCCGAAGTCGTTGTAGAGGAACGCGTACTTGTAGATGAGGTAGAGCACGGTGACCGTGGCGTTCTCCGGGCCGCCCCCCGTGATGACGAACGGTTCGGTGAACACCTGCATGGTGGCGATGATCTGAAGGAGCATCAGCATGAGGATGACGAACCGGGTCTGAGGGATCGTCACATGCCGGACGCGCTGGAGGAGATTGGCGCCGTCGAGTTCGGCGGCCTCGTACAGCTCGCCGGGGATGGACTGGAGGGCGGCCAGGTAGATCAGGACGGTGCCGCCCATGTTCGCCCAGGTGGCCACGATGACCAGGGAGACGAGCGCGGTGTCGGCGCCGTTGGACCAGTTCGAGGTGGGCAGGTGGAGGAAGCTCAGGGTCTCGTTGGCGAGGCCGGCTCCCGGGTCGTAGAACCACTTCCACAGCAGGGCGCTGACCACCGGCGGGATCATCACCGGCAGGTAGACCACGACCCGGAAGAACGCCTTCGCGTGCCGCAGCTCGTTGAGGACCAGGGCGAGGACGAACGGGATCGCGAAGCCGATCAGCAGCGCGAGCAGCGTGAAGGTGAGGGTGTTGCGCCAGGCCGCCGAGAACTCGGGATCGTGCAGGACCCGGGTGAAGTTGGCGGTGCCGACCCATTCCGGGGACGAGCCGGGCGTGTACTTCTGGAAGGCGATCACGACCGCGCGGATCGCCGGGTACCAGGAGAACAGGGCGAAGCAGATCAGTCCGCCGAGCAGGAACCCGTAGGCACGGGCCTGGTCGAGGATCCGGCGCCGCCTCCGGTCCCCTGCCGGGGACGGCGCCGGGGCCTGTCGGGCGCCGACCGCCGCCGGGGCGGGTCGGTGCTCGGCCGTCTTGGTCATCGCGGTCAGCTCCGCGCCAGGATGCCGTCGATCTTCTCGTTGGCGTCCTTGAGGAGCTGGTCGATGTCGGCGTCCTTCTTGGTGAGGACGGCGGAGACGGCGCCGTCGAGGACGGAGTAGATCTGCTGGGCGTTGGGCGGCTCGATCTTCATCTGGAGGGACTGGTTGCCGTCCAGGAAGGCCTGGTAGTTCTCCACCGGGACGTTGGCGTTGGCCTTCTTGACCTGCTGGTCCTTGGCGTCGGCGGCGCCGGTGAACAGGCGCGGCTCGGGCAGGCCCACGGGTGCGTTGTTCTTCTTGGCGCGGGCGTAGTCGCCGAGGAAGCCGTCACCGGGGGTGAGGAACATGGAGTCGAGCCACTTGAGGCCGGCCCGGATCTGCTCCGGGGTGTCCTTCTTGTTGAACATGTAGCCGTCGCCGCCGATGAGGGTGCCCTGGCCGCCGGGCATCGGGGCGAGGGCGAGGTCCTTGTAGTTGCCGCCCTTCTCTTTGACCAGGATCGGGATGTTGTCGGGGGCGGAGAGGTACATGCCGAGCTTGCCCGAACCCATCATCTGCTGCACGTCGTTGAGGATCAGCAACTGCTTGCTGCCCATGGTGTTGTCGGTCCAGCGCATGTCGTGCAGGTTCTGCAGGACCGCGTGGCCCTGGGGGGTGTCGACGGTCGCCGTCTTGCCGTCGGCGGAGACGACGTCACCGCCCTGCGAGTACAGCTCGGCGGTGAAGTGCCAGCCGCCCTGGTTCTGCGCACTGTAGTCGGCGTATCCGACGGTGCCGTTGCCGAGGGCGGCGATCTTCTTGGCGTCGGCGCGGACCTCTTCCCAGGTCGCCGGCGGCTTGTCGGGGTCGAGACCGGCCCTCTGGAAGAGCGCGCGGTTGTAGATCAGACCCATGCTGTACCCGGTGCGCGGGATGCCGTAGACCTTGCCGTCCACGGTGTAGATGTCCCGCAGCTGCTTCTGGATGGTGTCGTAGCTCTTCAGGTCCTTGAGGTACGGCGTCAGGTCGGCGGCCTGGTTGATGTCGACGACGTGCTTGGCGTCGGTGAAGTAGGTGTAGAAGACGTCCTCCATCTGGCCGCCGGCCAGCTTGGCGTCGAAGGTCTTCGGGTCCTGGCAGGGGAACGCGTCGTGCGCGACGACGTCGATGTCCGGGTTCTTCTTCTCGAAGTCGGCGATGTCCTGGTCGAAGAACGAGCGGTCGACCTTGGCGCTCTTCGGCGGCTCGCAGTTGACGGTGATGCGCGTCTTGCCGCTCCCCGCGTCGTCGTCGCCCGACCCGCAGGCCGAGGCCGAGAGCGCTAGGGACGAACAGACACCTATCGCGACGAGAGCACGGCGGAACCCGGTGCTGGACATCGGTGGACCCCCCAGAACAGGAGCAGTGGGCGCCGCACCGGGACCGGTGGGCGCCGCACACTCAAGCACCGGCGACAGGAGTCCGCAAGATGTCGCGCAGAATCTGTAATTATTCGACAGCAAATTGGATGTGCTGCATCTCAGATCCGGGGCGCTTGCGCTGTCGAGCCGCGGACCACGAGCTCCGGCTCGAACAGCAGCTCCTCCGGCGGTACGGCGGTGCCGCCGATCTGTACGTTCAGCAGTTCGACGGCCGCCCGGCCCATGGCCTCGATGGGCTGGCGGACGGTGGTCAGCGGGGGTTCGGTGCAGTTCATGAACGCGGAGTCGTCGTAGCCGACGACCGAGACGCGGGACGGGACGTCCAGGCCCTTGCGGCGGGCCGCCCTGATCGCCCCCAGCGCCAGCGGGTCGCTGGCGCAGATGATGCCGGTGACCCCCTGGTCGATGAGGCGCGTGGCGGCCGCGTGACCGCCCTCGATCGAGAACATGGCCCGGGCCACGTTCGCATCCGGGAGGTCGCCCATGGCGCGCGCGGCGGCCAGCTTGCGGGCCGACGGCATGTGGTCGGCGGGGCCGAGGACGAGTCCGATCCGCTCGTGGCCGAGGGAGGCGAGGTGTCGCCAGGCCTGTTCCACCGCCACGGCGTCGTCGCAGGACACGCCGGGGAAGCCGAGATGGTCGATGGCCGCGTTGATCAGCACCACCGGGATGTTGCGGTCGGCGAGCAGCCGGTAGTGGTCGTGCGGCGCGTCGGCCTGCGCGAAAAGACCGCCGGCGAACACGACTCCGGAGACCTGCTGTTGCAGCAGCAGCTCCACGTAGTCCGCCTCGGAGACCCCGCCCTTGGTCTGGGTGCACAGCACGGGGGTGAGCCCGAGCTGGGCGAGCGCGCCGCCGATGACCTCGGCGAAGGCCGGGAAGATGGGGTTCTGCAGCTCGGGCAGGACCAGGCCGACGAGCCGGGCGCGCTCGCCGCGCAGCTGGGTGGGGCGCTCGTAGCCGAGGACGTCCAGGGCCGAGAGCACCGCCTGCCGGGTGGCCTCGGAGACCCCGGGTTTGCCGTTGAGTACCCGGCTGACCGTGGCCTCGCTGACCCCGACCTTCTTGGCCACTTCCGCAAGTCGTCGCGTCATGGGCGCAAGCGTAGCGCAATTTACGCAAGCAGTTTGCGTAAGCCTGGGAGCCAGGGTCAGACGCGGCTGCCGGTGGCCGTGTCCGCCGACAGCCGCTGGGCGACGTAGATGGGGACCACCGACAGCAGTACGAGCACGGCCGCCACCACGTTCACCACCGGTGCCTGCTGGGGGCGGGTCATGTTGTCGTAGATCCACAGCGGCAGGGTCTGGACGCCCGGTCCCGCGGTGAAGGTGGTGACCACGATCTCGTCGAAGGAGAGCGCGAAGGCGAGCAGTCCGCCCGCGAGCAGCGCCGAGCGCACCAGCGGGAAGGTGACGTCGGCGAAGGCCCGGAAGGTGTCGGCGCCCAGGTCGGCCGCCGCCTCCTCATAGGTGCCGGAGGTGCGGCGCAGCCGGGCGACGACGTTGTTGAAGACGATCACCACACAGAAGGTGGCGTGTCCGACGACCACGGTGAACAGGCCGAGTCCGACACCGAGCGGCTCGAGGACCGTGCTGAAGGCCGAGTTGAGGGCGATGCCGGTGACGATGCCGGGCAGGGCGATCGGCAGGACGACCACGAAGGACAGGGCGTCCCGGCCGAAGAAGCGGTACCGGGCGACCGCGAAGGCGATGAGCGTGCCGAGCACCAGGGCGATCGCGGTGGCACCGAGCCCGGCCTTCACCGAGGTCCACAGGGCCTCGCGGGCGCCCAGGCTGTGCCAGGCGACCGACCACCAGCGGGTGGTCAGGCCTGGCGGCGGCCAGCTCGCGCTGCGGTCCGGGTTCAGGGAGTTGACGAGGACCAGCAGCAACGGCACGTAGATCACCGCGAAGCCGAACCCGGCGGCGACACGCACCGCGATCCGCGCGGAACGGGAGAGTTGCACGGCGGGCTCCTCTACAGGCTGCTCAGCGCGCCCGTGCGGCGCATCGCGAGCAGGTACAGCACGATGACGACGACCGGGACGGTGGCGAGGGCTGCGGCCATGGGCAGGTTGAGTTCGATGTTGGCGTAGACGAGGTTGCCGATGAGCTGGGACTTGCCGCCGACGATCTGCACGGTGATGTAGTCGCCGAGGCTGAGCGAGAAGGTGAACACCGATCCGGCGGCGACCGACGGCAGCACCATCGGCAGCACCACGGAACGGAAGGTCCGCCCGGCGCGGGCGCCGAGGTCCGCGGAGGCGTCCAGCAGGTTGTCGGGCAGCTGCTCCAGCGCGGTGTGGATCGGCAGGATCATGTACGGCAGCCACAGATAGGTCAGGGTGAGCACGGTGGCCGGCAGCCCGAAGCCGGGTCCGCTCAGCCCGAGGGGCTTCAGCAGCCAGTCGGCGAGCCCGCCCTCGGACAGGATCAGCCGCCAGGCGTACACCTTGACCAGGTAACTCGCCCACAGCGGCGTGAGGATGGCGACCACGAGCAGCGGCCGCCGGCTCGGCCTGGCCACCCGGGCGGTGTAGAAGGCGACCGGGAAGGCGATCACCGCGCACAGGACGGTCACCGCGAGGGCGACGCCGACGCTGCGCAGGATCACCTGCCGGAACACCGGTGTCGTGAACAGCTCGTGGAAGTTGTCGGTCGACCAGACCTTCACCACCTCGGAGGTGAAGGAGTCCGTCGTCCAGAACGCGGAGACGAACAGCACGGCCAGCGAGCCCAGGTAGAGCACGGCCAGCCACAGCAGCGGGGCGGTCAGCAGCAGGGCGAGGCGGAGCCGGGGGCGCCGGTGCAGCGCCCCCGCGGTCCGGGTGAGCAGGGCCATGGATCAGCCCTTGATCTCGGTCCAGGCCTGCACCCACTTCGCGTACGGCACGCACTTGACGTCGGTGCGGCCGTCCAGGCACTGCTCGATGGGCGTGTTCCAGAAGGCGATGTTCTTCCAGTAGCTCTCGTCGGCCGCGTGGTAGGTCGCGCAGAAGTTCTTGTCGCTGGTCAGGTCGCAGGCCTTGGCGTTGGCCGGGGCCTCGCCGAAGTACTCGGCGACCTCGGCGTTGACCTTCGGGGAGACGATCCAGTCGAGCCATTTGTAGGCGCAGGTGGGGTGCTTGGCCTTGGCGGAGACCATCCAGGTGTCGGACCAGCCGGTCGAACCCTCCGCGGGCACGAATGCCTTCACCTTGGCGCCCTCGTCGGCGGCCAGGTTGGCGATGACCTGCCAGCTGGTGCCGATCACGGAGTCGCCGCTCTTGAAGGCGGAGATCTCCTTGAGGTAGTCGCTCCAGTACTCGCCGATGTCCGCGTTCTGCTTCTTCAGCAGGGCGACGGCCGCGTCGAACTGCTTCTGGTCGAGCGCGTAGGGGTCCTTGATCTTCAACTCCGGCTTGGTGGCCTTGAGATACAGGGCCGCGTCGGCGATGTAGATCGGCGAGTCGTAGGCGGTGACATGGCCCTTGTACGTGCCGGCGTCGTCGAAGACGGCCGACCAGGAGGTGGGCGCGGGGCTGACCTTCTGGGTGTTGTACATCAGCAGGTTGGCGCCGCGGCCGTGCGGGATGCCGTACATCTGGCCCTTGACCGAGTTCCAGGCGCCGTTCTTCAGACCGCTGAAGACATCCTTGTAGTTCGGTACGAGCTTGGTGTTGACGGGGGCCGCGTCGCCGGAGGCGATCAGGCGCAGGGAGGCGTCGCCGGAGGCGGAGACGGCGTCGTACTGGCCGGTCTTCATCAGCTTGACCATCTCGTCGGAGCTGGCGGCGACCTTGGAGTTGACCTGGCAGCCGGTCTGCTTCTCGAAGTCGGTGACCCAGTCCACCTTGGGGTCGTCGGAGCCGTCCTCGACATAGCCGGCCCAGGCGATCAGGTTGACCTCGCCTTCGCTCTTGCCGAGATCGGCGAGGGGCTTGAGGTCGGGCGGGTTGAGCCCGGTGGACGAGCCGGAGCCGGAGGAGCCGCAGGCGGTGGCGGCCAGCAGCAGCGCGACGACGGCGGCCGCGGTGCGGGGACGGGGGAGGCGCACGACGTACTCCAGAGGTGAGGGACGGCGGGTCAGTCGGGGACGTGGACGGTGTGCCGGCGCTGCCAGCGCAGCCGGACGCGGGTGCCGCGGTAGGCGGCGACGTCCTCGGCGGAGGTGTCGAGGTTCTGCTGGAGCGCGGTGAGCCGGCCGCCGCCGTCCAGGTCGACCAGGAAGCGGGTGGCGTCGCCGAGGTAGACCACCTCGGCGACGGTGCCGACGGCGTCGGCGTGGCCGGGTTCGCCCGGGCCCGCGGTCTCCTTCAGGACCCGGATCTTCTCGGGCCGGATGCTGTGGGTGCCGCTCTCGCCGAGCACCCGCCGGGCGGTGTCCCCGGTGAGCAGGTTGGAGGTGCCGACGAAGGAGGCGACGAAGGCGGTGGCGGGGCGTTCGTAGATCTCGGCGGGGGTGCCGACCTGTTCGATACGGCCCTGGTGGAAGACGGCGACGCGGTCGCTCATCGTCAGGGCCTCCTCCTGGTCGTGGGTGACGAAGACGAAGGTGATGCCCACCTCGCGTTGCAGGGCCTTGAGTTCGAGCTGCATCTGCTCGCGCAGCTTGAGGTCGAGGGCGCCGAGGGGCTCGTCGAGCAGCAGGACGCGGGGGCGTCCGACGAGGGCGCGGGCGAGGGCGACGCGCTGGCGCTGGCCGCCGGAGAGCTGGGCGGGGCGGCGGCCGCCGAAGCCGTCCAGGCGGACCTCGGCGAGGGCCTTGCGGGCGCGGACCAGGCGTTCGGCCTTGGCGATGCGGCGGACCTTGAGGGAGTAGGCCACGTTCTGCTCGACGTTCATGTGCGGGAACAGGGCGTAGTCCTGGAAGACGGTGTGCACGTCCCGTTCGAAGGGGGCGCGGCGGGTGACGTCCTGTCCGGCGAGTTCGACCACGCCCGAGGTGGGGCTCTCGAAGCCGGCGATCAGGCGCAGGACGGTGGTCTTGCCGGAGCCGGAGGGGCCGAGCATCGAGAAGAACTCGCCGTCGCGGATCTCCAGGTCGACTCCTGCCACGGCGCTGGTGTCGCCGAACGACTTCCGCAGATCCCGCAACCGGATCGCGCTGGCCTCCATGGGCGGGAACCTTTCTGGTGCTCTCCTGCGTTGCACGTGGTGAACGGAAAGATATGAAGTCATAGTTCAAAGCTCAAGACCCTGCTGAGGTAAAGCTTGGGTCAACGCATAGGGTGGTGGGCCGTGGAACAGCAGCAGACGGACGGCGGCGCCCGAAAGGCCGTCTTCGCCCCGGTGGACAGCGGGGCCCGGGTGGACGCCGTCGTACGCCGGATCGGCGACGCCATCGAACTCGGCCTGCTCGCCGACGGCGAGCAGCTGCCCGGCGAGACGGAGCTGGCCGGACAGCTCGGGGTGTCCACGGTGACCCTGCGGGAGGCGCTGATGGCCCTGCGCCAGCAGGGCCTGGTCGTCACCCGCAGGGGCCGCGGCGGCGGCAGCTTCGTCTCCCTGCCGGACACCCCCGGCCGGGAGCGGCTCCTGGAGCGGCTGCGCGGCTGGAGCCCCGAGGAGCTGCGCGACCTCGGCGACCACTGGGCGGCCCTGTCCGGCACCGCCGCGCACCTCGCCGCACAGCGCACCGAGGACCACGACCTGGACCAGCTCCGCCGGACCACCGAGGAGTTGCGGGGGGCCCGGGACACGTCGGCGCGTTGCCGGCTGTACGGCCGCTTCCAGGTGGAGCTGGCGGCCGCCGCCCAGTCGGCCCGGCTCACCCGGGAACAGGTGGCGCTCCAGACGGACGTCGGGGCGCTGCTGTGCCTTGTGCTCGGCGACGACGAATATCGTGAAGAGGTGGCGGACCGTCACCGGTCCGTAATCTCGGCCGTGCAGGATGGGGCGGACGCATCGGCCAGGGAGCTGGCCGAGCGGTGCGTGCGGGACTCGACGGCGCGGCTCATCGCCCTGCGGCTGACCCTGTAGCCGTACCGCGCCCGCTCCCCCGTCCGCCGGAGGGCAGCATGAGCCGCGGCACCGTCCCCGCCACTCCCGTGACCAGGACGCCGGCCGCCGCCGAGGAGTATGTGGCCGAGCGGGTCGGCCACGCCCTGGAGGCGGTGTTCGACGCCGTCGCGCAGACCCGTGCCGACACCGCCGCGCTGCTGGCCCGGGTGGCCGCCGACGGCCGCCGGCCGGTGACCGCGGACCTCGCCGCGCTGCGCCCCGGGCTCCATCTGCGCCTGACCCGGCAGGAGTTGGTCTCCGGCGTTGGTTTCGTGGCCGCGCCCGGACTGCTGGGCGACGTGCCGGCCTGGCTGGAGTGGTGGCAGAGCGACGGCGGCGGGGACGTACGGCCGCTGCTCCTCGACCTCGACCCGCGCACCTCGGCCTACTCCGACTACACGCACTGGGACTGGTTCACGCTGCCCCGGGACACCGGGCGGCGGGCGGTGGCCGGGCCGTACGTCGACTACCTCTGCTCGGACGAGTACAGCCTCACCCTGTCCGCACCGGTGGAACGGGCGGGCCGCTTCCTGGGCGTGGCCGCCGCCGACGTGTATCTGAGGCACTTCGAGGCGGCCGCGCTGCCCCTGCTGCGGGCGCTGCCCGGCCCCGCCCGGCTGGTCAACGCGCGCGGCCGGGTGGCGGCGTCGGCGGACCCGGCGCATCTGGCCGGCTCGCTGACCCGGGGGCCGGACTTCGCGGCCGTGCTGGAGAGCGGACGGGCCGGCGCGTTCGGCGCGCTGCGGTTGGTGCCCTGCCGGGGCGTGCCGCTCGTCCTGGCGGTGGCCCCGGCGTGAGACGGGACCGCGTCCGGGCGGCCGACGGTGGCGGGTGCGGGCCGGAGCCGGTACGGACGACCGGCCCGGCGCCGTCGGCGACCTGAACGCCGACGGTGCCGGGTCAGGCGTCGGGGGCGGGGACCACGGTCAGATGGGCGCCCAGGCCGCCGGGCCGGCGGGCGCGGCGCGGGGCGGCGGGGCGGGGGGCGGCGCGCAGCACCAGGGTGTAACGCGCGTAGCCCATGTCCTCAAGGGTTCTGGCGGTCTCGCCGACCACCCGGCACTCGGTGGCGCCCAGCATGGGGTCCGGGTGCAGCACCGGCCGGACGGCCCCGTCGAGCCGGGCGCCCTCCTCGCCGACCGCGCGCAGCCAGTGCGGCAGACCGTACCGGAAGGCGGCCTCCATGATCGGGTCCTGGGCGATCTCCCGGCGGATCGACTGGAGTTCGTGGTCGTGGGCGTACCGCTCCAGGGTGGTCTTGAACTGGGCCAGCATCGGCAGGCACCAGCCCGACTCGTGCGCGCCGAGCACCGAGCCGGCGTCCGGGTGGAACAGGACGAACCGGAGGAAGTTGTCCCCGGGCATGGCGCTGGGATGCGGGGCGACCCCTCGGAAAAGTGTCTCGAACGCGCCGTTGGCCAGCACCACGTCCCAGCGGTGATCCACCACCAGGGACGGGAAAGGGACCGCGTCCAGCAGCAACGCGTAGTCCTGGAGATATGCCTGGGCCTCAAGACTTTCGGGGACGGGCCGCGGCGCCGGCCGCCGCCCACCTGCCTGATATGCCATCGGGAGGTCACCCCTCTTGCCTATGCGGCCTTCTCGCGGCGATGTGATCCTGCTGCCCCACCCGGAGGCATGTCAACTATCGTGGCATTTCATGCCTGTTGACGGCCGAAATTGGCCACAGTTGTGGCGACACCTGGATGTGAGTTCGAACGACCCGCTAATCTCCGGGAGGTCCACGCCGGGCAGACCACGGCGACCGCTCGTGCGAAGCCCCTGATTCCTCTGAGAGACGTAGGAGTTCTGTCGGTGACGGATGGCTACGAGGATCCGGGCGCCACGGCGACCGCCCAGCTGCCGGCCGTCGTCTCCCGCGTCACCGCGCTCGCCGACCGGCTCGGCGTGGCGTACGCCGAGGTCTACGACGTCGGACGGCTCTCCCACGCCTGCGGTGTCCCCGAGTCCGTGGTCAAGGCCCTGCTCAGCGGCCGGCCCGCGGGCGAACCCGATGTCCAGGAACGCTTCCTGCAACGCCTCGACCTGCTGCGCCGCACCCGCCTCAAGCCCAACGGCCGCAAGCACACCCAGCAGGAGATCGCCGACGGCGCGGGCATGTCCCGGCAGCAGGCCGGCGCCCTGCTCAACGGCGACCGGCGGCCGACCATGGAGCACTGCGACGCCCTCCAGCGCTTCTTCCGGGTGCACGCCGGATTCCTCACCGCCGCGGACCCCGAGGCGCTGGCCGGTGCCCTCCAGCGCGTCGAGCAGGAGCTGCTGCAGAAGCTGGCCGACCGGGAGCGGGCGGCGGCCGAGGCCGCGGCGGACCCCCTGGAGCGGCTGTTGCAGGACCACGGGGTGCGCGGGATCGCCTGGCGGGCCGCCCAGCTGCCCACCGACCAGCACCGGGACAAGGTCGCGGAATGGCTGGACATGCTCCTGGAAAGCGTCAAGCGGCCCGAGTCGTGAGCTGAGGGGGAACGGGAGAAGATGGCCATCGACAGGGACATGCGCCGGCTGAGCGGCAAGCTGGTCGGGGAGCTGACCCTGCCCGCGCCCGCCCCGCCGCAGGAGCTGTACCGGGCGCTGTGCGACGCGATGAGCCGCCGCCGCGGCCGCCCGGTCCTGTTCCGTACGGCCGTCTTCCCGCCCGGCACGGCCAGCGGGCTCTGGCTCGACCTGACCGACCGCGACCTGGTCGTGGTCGAGGAACGCACCGCTCCCGACCACCAGTTGGTGATCCTCGGCCACGAGCTGTGGCACATGCACGCCGACCACCACGGCCATGACGTCGAGGGGGTCGCGGTGGCGGCACGGCTCATCGACGAAGGCACGGGCTACGGCGCGGTCTCCGACCGGGCCGCGGTCCAGGCCGCCGTCCGCCGGGTGGCCGCCCGTACCCGCTTCGACCAGGCCGAGGAACAGGACGCGGAGACCTTCGGGCTGCTGCTGGCCAGCAAGTGCCGGACCTGGCTCGCCGGTTCGGCGCTGCGCGGCCCGGTGCGGCGGCACGACGTGGCGGGCCGCATCGAAGCCTCGTTGGGCTATCCGGGGAAGTGAAGCCGGGCCCGGCCGGATTCCGGTGCGGGCGGGCGAGGAGACGTTCCCTAAGGGGGCTCGCGGTGCGGTTCCGCGTCGGCTGAGCGGGCGAACCGAGGCGTAGCGGGCAGGCGTTGTCAGTGGCGGACGGCAAGCTGGTGGGTGCGCACCGCACACGCGGTGCGGCCGCGCCGTCCGGGCGCGTGACCGTGACGACCGACGGGGAGAGCCGAGCCATGCCCACCGCCGTACTGACCGACCGTGAGCGCACCGCCGTCCAGGCCTATCTGCGGCTGCTGCACACCGTCCGCGCGGCCTTCGACGGACCGCCGGACGGCGCTCGCCCCTTCGTGGTCCCGCCGGCCGTGCTCGCCGAGGCCGAGGAGGCCCTGGCCCGGGCCGGACTCACCGGCAACGAGGAGGCGTTCTTCCGCCTCCTGCACGACTGGTGCCCACCCACCTGAGCCGGCGGAGCACGACCGGGGGCACGGTCAGGGGTGCGGCACCACCACGGCCGAGGTCAGCATGCCGTGCCCCACGCTCCAGCGGCCCTCGAAGACCTGCAACCGCTCCCCGCCGACCTGGGGGCCGGGGACCAGCAGGCGGGCGTGCAGGGTGCCGTGCGGCCGCTCGCCGGGCTCCGGGACGAGCTCGATGTCGGCCTCCATGAAGTCCAGCCACTTCCCGGTGAGGGGGAACCACGCCTTGTAGACGGATTCCTTGGCGCTGAACAGCAGACGGTCCCAGTGCACGCCGGGCCGCTCGGCCACGAGCCGGCGCAGCCGCTCCTGCTCCGAGGGCAGCAGGACGGACTCCGCGACGCCCGCGGGCAGCGGGGCGTGCGGTTCGGCGTCGATACCGAGGGAGGCGAGGTCGGTGGCGCGGACCAGGGCGGCGGCGCAGTAGCCCTCGCAGTGGGTCATGCTGCCGACCAGCCCGTCCGGCCATCGCGGTGCGCCGCGCTCGCCGCTCACGACGGGCTGCGGCGGGACCCCGAGCTTCTCCATGGCGCGCCGGGCGCAGGCGCGCACGGCGGAGAACTCGCGACGGCGCTTGGGCACGGCACGGGCGACGAGCGCCGCCTCCTCGGGGTAGAGGGGGGCTTCGCGGATCGCCTCGTCACCGAGCATCTCCACGGCCACCACCGAGTCCGGGAGCAGCTCCTCGATCACCGGTTCCGACCTCCATCGGCAGAATACGGCGCAGCTGACCAGGGGGCTGGGAGCGCTTGCGCCACTCGCGGGGGTATCCCACGGAGACCTCTTCGAAGCGGACGCCGTCGTGCCAGGTGGTCCGGGGGATGTGCAGATGACCGTAGACCATGGTGTCGACGCGGAACCGGCGGTGCCAGTCGGCGGTGCGGGTGGTGCCGCACCACATGGCGAACTCGGGGTACCACAGGACGTCGGTGGGGTGCCGGTCCAGCGGGTAGTGGCCCGCCAGCACGGTCGGCAGTTCCTCGGGCAGTTCGGCGAGCCGGCGCTCGGTGGCCTCGACCCGGGCCCGGCACCAGTCCTCGCGGGTCGGGTAGGGGTCGGGGTGCAGCAGGTACTCGTCGTTGCAGACGATGCCGGTGCCGTGCGCGTAGGCGAGACCCTCCTCCTTGGTGGCGCAGCCGGCCGGTAGGAAGGAGTAGTCGTACAGCAGGAAGAGCGGTGCGACGACCACCGGGCCGCCCGGGCCCTCCCAGACGGGATAGGGGTCCTCGGGGCTGACCACGCCGAGTTCCCGGCAGAGGTCGACGAGATGCTCGTAGCGGGCGACACCGCGCAGGGTGACCGGGTCCTTGGGGTGGGTCCACAGGTCGTGGTTGCCGGGGGCCCACAGCACCTTGGCGAAGCGGCCGGCGAAGGTCTCCAGGACCCAGCGGATGTCGGCGACGGTCTCCGCGACGTCGCCGGCCACGATCAGCCAGTCGTCATCCGTCTCGGGGCGCATCTTCTCGACGAGCTCGCGGTTCTCCGGATACGAGATGTGCAGGTCGCTGATGGCCAGCAGTTGCCCGGCACCGGCCGTGGACTCCACCCGTACCCCTTCCGATCACGTCGTCACCACCCACCTCAACACATGACGGGTCCACGGAACAAGGGCACCTGTCGGCCTGTCGGCGGTCAATCGACGGCCGGGCCTCGACAGGTCGCCGGCCGGTGGCCGCCAGTCAAGGAAACCGACGTGGACGGTGCAGGAAAACGCGCGTGGACAGTCCCGGGAAATCCGTAACACTGGCGTTGCACGCGGGGCCCCTTGAAAGCCGTATGATCCCCACAACACCTCCGCCACGAACTTCCCTTCGTCCAGGGCGGTTTGGTGACCCTCCAACCACCCTGCCCGGGCACGGGCCCGCTGAGCCCTGCCCGAAAACCCCGGAAGGCGGCATTAATGCGCTCTCGCGTACGCGTCTGGCTCAACCGCACGTACGCGGAGAACGTGTTCTTCATGGATCAGCTGCGGAAAAATCCCAGCGACCGGGCGGTCGAGATCCATGCGACGCACGGTGACGCCGACTCCCCCGTGCTGGCCGCCGCCGACACCGCCGATCTGGAACCGGAGGGTCTCTCCCCGGCCGCCTATGTCGAGTACGCGCTCGACCAGTGCCAGCGCCGTGGCATCGATGTCTTCGTGCCCCGGCTGCACCAGTCGGCGATCGTCGCCCACCGGGCCGACTTCGAGGCGGTCGGTACGGCCCTGCTGGCGCCGACGCCGGAGGGCACGGCGGTCTTCGAGGACAAGGCGACCGCGTACGAGGCCGTCGCTTCGGTCGGGGTCCCGGTGCCGCCGTGGTGGCGGGTCCGCACGGCGGACGAACTGACCGCCGCGGTCGAGAAGCTGGAGGCCGACGGGCACAAGGCCTGCTTCAAGCCGGCCGCCGGTGCGGGTGGCGTCGGCTTCCGGGTGATCACGCGCGCCCCCTTCTCGCTCTTTCACCTCAACGGGTTCCCCGGGCCGTACGTCCAGCTCGACCTGGTCCTCGACGCGCTGCGCCGGGCCGACCAGCCGGTGGACTGGCTGGTGATGCCGAGGCTGGAGGAGCCGGAGGTGTCCGTGGACTGCCTCACCGGGCCCGACAACCGGGTCCGGCTGGCGGTGGGCCGCACGAAGAAGGGCCGCCGCCGCGGTTTCACGCTGGACGAGCGGTGGCTGGAGCCGGCCCGGCTGATCGCGGAGGGTTTCGGCCTGCACTATCTGTCGAACATCCAGTTCCGGATGTACGGCGACGAGCCGGTGCTGCTCGACGTCAACACGCGTCCCGCCGGGGGGTTGCACCAGCTGTCGCTCTGCGGGGTCAACGCACCTTGGGCGGCCGTGCAGTTGGCACTGGGCGAGGACCCCGGGGTGATCGAGCCGCCGTTCCTGGGGCAGGACTACGCGGTGGTGTCGGGGCCGAGGCATGTGCTGCCGTCGATTCCGGTGCAGCGGGAGGAGGCCGAGGAGATGGTGCTGCCCGCGCCGATGCCTGCGGCGGTGGAGGCCGTGAACGAAGCGGCTGAGGTGTTGCCGCTCTAGGCTTTCGGCCGACTGCGGGTCCGTTGTGGCTGATCGCGCCCACGCGGCGGAGCCGCAAATCAAACACAGCCCCGCGCCCCTTTCGGGGCGCCTCGACTCACCGGTATGGACCAATTCACGCACGCGTCCTTGACAGCGGGATTGGTCCATACCAACTTTGTTGCGCACCCCCCTGCACCTTCGTGCAACTCCCGAACACCCCCATTCCATCAGGGAGATCGCGTGCGCAACTCGCTCAGACGTTCCAGACGTCGGATACTCGCACTGCTCGGGTCCGCCGCCCTCGCGCTCGCCGGGGCCATCGCGCTTCCCGGTACCGCGCAGGCGGCCAACATCCTCTCCAACCCCGGCTTCGAGTCGGGGAGCCTCTCGCCCTGGTCCTGCACCGGGAACCTGGGCTCGGCCGTCTCCTCCCCCGTGCACGGCGGGTCCAAGGCCCTCGCGGGGGCCGTGAGTTCCAGTGACACCGCCCAGTGCACGCAGACCGTCGCCGTGCAGCCCAACACCACGTACTCGCTCAGCGGCTGGGTCCGCGGCTCGTACGTCTATCTCGGGGTGACCGGCGGCGCCTCCACCTGGACCAGCTCGCCGTCCCAGTACAGCCAGCTGAGCGTCTCCTTCACCACCGGGGCCTCGCAGACCAGCGCCCAGATCTACGTCCACGGCTGGTACGCGCAGGGCACCTACTACGCCGACGACATCAGCCTCGACGGGCCCGGCGGCAGCTCCGACACCCAGGCACCCACCGCGCCCGGCGGCCTCACCTCCACCGGCAAGACCTCGTCCAGCGTGTCGCTGTCCTGGTCGGCCGCGACGGACAACGTCGGGGTGACGGCGTACGACATCTACCGCGGGTCGACCCTGGCGACGAGCGTCTCCGGGACCTCCGGCACGGTGAGCGGGCTGTCGGCCAGCACGGCGTACACGTTCACGGTGAAGGCGCGGGACGCGGCCGGGAACGTGTCGGCCGCCTCCAACTCCGTGTCCGTGACCACCGACGCGGGCAGCGGCGGCGGGACCGGTTTCAAGCAGGCCGCGCCCTACCTCTTCGAGGGCTGGGGCGATCCGCCGAGCCCCTCGACCGTGATGAGCGCGACCGGCATCAAGTCGTTCACCATGGCCTTCGTGCTGGACTCGGGCGGCTGCACCCCGGCCTGGGACGGCAGCCGGGCGCTGACCGGCGGCGTCGACCAGACCGCGATCAACCAGATCAAGGCGGCCGGCGGTGACATCACCCCGTCGTTCGGCGGCTGGCAGGGCAGCAAGCTCGGCGCCAACTGCTCGTCCGCGAGCGCGCTGGCCGGGGCGATCCAGAAGGTGATCGACGCCTACGGTCTCACATCCGTCGACATGGACATCGAGAACACCGACGAGTTCGAGAACGAGGCCGTGCAGGCGAAGATCCTGACCGCCCTGAAGACGGTCAAGGCCAACAACCCCGGCCTGCGGACGATCGTCACCTTCGGCACCTCCACCACCGGGCCGACGTACTACGGCAACCGGCTCATCGAGCAGGCCCAGTCGCTCGGCGCGAACATCGACGTCTTCACGATCATGCCGTTCGACTTCGGCGGCGGCGCCGACATGTACGGCAACACCGTGGCGGCGGCCGAGGGGCTGAAGACCAAGCTGAAGTCCACCTTCGGGTGGGACGACGCGACGGCCTACGCGCACATCGGGATCTCCGGCATGAACGGTCTGTCGGACCAGCAGGAGACCACGACCCCGGCGATCTGGACGCAGATCCGCGACTGGGGGAACTCGCACCACATCGCCCGGCTCGCGTTCTGGGCCGTGAACCGGGACCGCGGCTGCGCGGGCGGTGGCGTGGTGAGCAACTGCTCCGGGATCAGCCAGAGCAACTGGCAGTTCACCTCGATCACGGCCGGCTTCACCGGCTGAGCATCGGCAGCGGTGGCGTGGGGGTGCCTAGACCGGGTACCCCCACGCCTTCGCTATCTCGGCGAGCCGGGGCGGGAGTTCGGCGGTGGGGTCGGCCTGGCGCGCGGCCTGGATACGGCCGGACTTGATCTCGCTGCTCCAGTCGCCGAGCTTCGGCTTGAACGTGCCGTGGTCCTGCTTGCCGTAGTCGAGCATGCCGCTCTCCCACGGGACGCCGAGGTACGCGCACAGGCCGCGGGTGACCCGTTCCGGTTCGGCGGTGAGGTCCTCGTAGGTGATCACATGGGCGCCGGGGAGCTGCTGCCGGGCCTCTTCCAGCTTCTCGGCGTAGCTCAGGACCTCGGCGCGGATCCCTTCGTGGTCGGGGTCGGCGCGGCGGCTGGTCAGGGACTGGATGACGGCGCCGGGGTGGCGCAGCAGCAGGACGAACCGGGCGTCGGGCCAACATCGGTGCAGCCGGGGCCAGATGAGGGTGTTGGGCGGGGTCTTGTCGACGATGACGTCCTTGCCGCTGCGGCTGAGCTCCAGGTGCAGCACCCGGTCCCACAGGACGTGCTCCAGCTCCTCGCGGTCGAGGGCGAGCTCCTTCATGGCGTCCGCGGTGAACTCCCGGGACATCCGGACGTGGACCGTGCGCAGGTGCATCTCGTGCGGGGCGCGGATGCGGCTGTGGCTGTTCAGCAGGACGCGCAGCAGCGTGGAACCGGAGCGCACCGAGGAGAGGACGAAGACCGGGGCCTCCACCAGGCGCGGGGCGCGCGGGGCCACGTAACCGCCGGTGGGCTGCGGCTTGGCCGGTCGCTGCGTCGGGATCGCGTCCAGGGTCTTGCGCGGAGGACTCACCGCCTGCGCCATGAGCCGTCCCCGGCGCTTGAGCCCCTTGGCGATCGCTGACATTCGCGGGTCTCGCACGGTGATGCCTTTCTCTCGTCCCTGCCGTTCCGCATCCCAGGGGCGACAGGCGAACTCAAGATGTCCAAGAGGAGAACCAGAGGGGTCACGGCGACCCGAAAACCCGCCGTGACCAGCCGACTTACCGTTCTCTTAATTCTTCATATGAGAATTCCCGACCTTTACCTTCAAACCGACTCATAACCGGATCAGAACGGGACCAGAACAGGATCAGAACCGGCCGGATCCCCGGTACAGCTCCAGCTCCCCGTCCAGCTCGACGGCGAGGACCGTGGCGTACGGGTCGAGGTCGGCCGCGGCCGGCGGGTCGATCCACAGCACGCCGACCGCCTCGTGCAGTCCGCCGACGACACGGTGGGCGAGTTCGGTGCCGGTGCCGAGCACGCTCACCTTCCGGACCGGGGTGACCAGCCCGCGGACGCCGATCTCGGCGCGTGGGACGTCGTACAGGGTGAGGTAGAGGGTGCGGCCGTCGGCGGAGAGGGTGCTGGGCCCGTAGTGGTGCCCGGCCGGCAGCCCGCGGACCGTGCCGTACACGGCCTCGGCGTGTCTTTGGATCCACTCCCCCAGGCCTTCGAGGCGCTCGACCTGCGGCTGCGGGATGGTGCCGTCCTCCATCGGGCCGACGTCCAGGAGGAGATTGCCGCCACCGCCGATGGTCTCGGTGAAGTAGCGGATCAGCTGGCTGAGCGACTTGTGGTTGTGGTCGTGGTGCTGGAAGCCCCACGAGTCGTTGATGGTGAGGCACAGCTCCCAGGGCCCGGTGGGGGGTTCGACGGGTGCGCCCTGCTCCGGTGTCGCGTAGTCGCCCTCGCCGAGCATCCGGGCGTTGAAGACGACATGCGGTGAGTAGGAGCGGACGAGCGCGGCGAGTTCCCTGATCCGCCACTGCTCCTCGCTGCGGTCCCACTCGCCGTCGAACCACATCAGGTCGGGCCGGTAGCGGGAGGCCAACTCGCGTACCTGGCCGTCACGGTAGACGATGAACCGCTCCCAGGCCTCGAGGTCCTCGTCCTCGGCCGAGCACTCGGAGTACCGGTTGTCCTCCTGCTCGGGCGGGCGGCCCGGTTTGCGGGTGCTGGCGTAGTCGGGGTGGTTCCAGTCGGAGTGCGAGTAGTAGAGACCGACCTTGAGGCCCTGTTCGCGGAGGGCGTCGGCGTAGCCGGTTATGTAGTCCCTGCCGAGGCTGAGATCGCCGAACTCGGTGTCCCACAGCGCCACTCCGTCGTGGTGACGGCTGGTGAGCACCGCGTACCTGGCGCCGGCGCGGGCGAACAGGTCGGCCCAGGCGCGCGGGTCGTACTTCGCGCCGGTGAAGCGGCCGAGCTGGGACATGTACTGGTCGTGCGGCACGATGTCGTCGTAGAACGACCAGGACTCCTGGACGCCGTCGACGGCGTAGATCCCCCAGTGGACGAAGATGCCCAACTTGGCGTCGGTGAACCACGGTTGCATGGGCACGGCTGGACTCCCGTTACGTACAAGGTCAGTTGGGGATGCAAGGGGGCGGGCCCAGCGCACGACCGCCGGGCCCGCCTCCGGGGCTACCGGCCGGTGCCCGCCCGCTGCAGACGGAGCGTCAGGATCTGGAAGGGCCGCAGCGTCACGGCGACCGTGTCCCCTTCGGTGTCCGCCGTCTCCAGGGGCCGCTCCAGCAGGTCGGTCACCTGGGCGCCGGCGAGCGGGAAACCGGTGCGCAGCACGCCCTCGGCACGGCCGCCGCGCGACTCGTAGAGCCGGACCACGACATCGCCGGAGGCGTCGTCGGCGAGCTTGACCGCCTCGATGGTCACGCCCGCGCCGGAGACGGAGACGACCGGCTCCGGCGCGCCCGCCGCATCGGCCACCCGGAGCGGGAGGTTGAGGGCGTAGCCCGCGGCGACCGCGTCCTCGATGCTCGCGCCGGGCAGGAGGGAGTAGGTGAAGCGGTGGCGGCCCTGGTCGGCACCCGGGTCCGGGACGCGCGGGGCGCGGACCAGGGAGAGGCGGACCGTGGTGGTCGTACCGCCGTCCTCGCGGACCGTGCGGGAGACGTCGTGGCCGTAGGTCGAGTCGTTGATGACGGCGACGCCGTAGCCGGGCTCGGCGAGGTGCACCCAGCGGTGACCGGGGACCTCGAAGCGGGCCGCCTCCCAGGTGGTGTTGGTGTGCGTGGGCCGCTGGACATGGCCGAACTGGATCTCCGCGGAGGAGTGCGCGGCGCGGATGTCCACGGGGAACCCGGCCTTGAGGAACTTCTCCGCCTCGTGCCAGTCGATGTCCGTCTCGAAGTCGATGCGCGGGCTGCCCGCGCGGACGGTGATCGTCTGGGTGACCTTCGAGCCGTTGCCGAAGGCGCGGGTGACGCGGATCGCGCCGAGCAGCGGGTCCGCGTCGACGACCGTGATCTCCGAGGGGTCCAGCAGGTCCGTGTAGCGGTTCTTGTAGTGCTTGTCGACGTCCCAGGCGTCCCAGTAGTTGGGGAGGTCGGTGTGCAGGCGGAGCAGGTTGCCCTGGCCGGCGAGGACCTCGCGGCCGGCCCGGAGGTCGCGGACGGACGACAGCGTGCCGTCCTCCGCGATCTCCACGCGCACCAGGCCGTTGTCGAGCACCCGGCCGGCGACGGTCACCGGCTGCGGAGCCTCGACGTCACCCGTCAGCGGCGCGCTGCCGCTCGCCGGCACCGCCACGTACACCGGCGTGCCCGCGCCGTCACGGACGACCTCGGCGCGGTCGTAGGGGCTGGTGTTGAAGACCCGGGCGGTGCCGCCGCCGAGCGCGGTGACCGCTTCCGCGGTGAGCGCCTCCAGCTCCTGGGCGACACGGGCGTACTCGGCCTCGGCCTCGCGGTGCACCCAGGCGATCGAGGAGCCCGGCAGGATGTCGTGGAACTGGTGGAGCAGGACCGTCTTCCAGAGCCGGTCGAGCTTGTCGTGCGGGTAGCGGTAGCCGGGCGCGTGCAGCGCGGCCGTCGTGGCCCACAGCTCGGCCTCGCGCAGCTTGTGCTCGCTGCGCCGGTTGCCCTGCTTGGTGCGGGCCTGGGAGGTGTAGGTGGCGCGGTGCAGCTCCAGGTAGAGCTCGCCGACCCAGACGGGGGCGTCCTCGTACTCGGCGCGGGCCTTGGCGAAGAAGGCGTCCGGGTGCTCGACCTCGACCTTCGGGGAGCCCTCCAGGTCCTTGAGGCGGCGCGCCCGCTCCATGATCTCGCGGGTGGGGCCGCCACCGCCGTCGCCCCAGCCGAACGGGGCCAGCGAGCGGGTGGCGCCGCCCTTCTCGGCGTAGTTGCGGACCGCGCGGGACATCTCGGCGCCGCTGAAGCGGGCGTTGTAGGTGTCGACGGGCGGGAAGTGGGTGAAGATGCGGGTGCCGTCGATGCCCTCCCACCAGAAGGTGTGGTGGGGGAACTTGTTGGTCTGGTTCCAGGAGATCTTCTGGGTGAGGAACCACTCGTTGCCGGCGAGCTTGGCGATCTGCGGGTAGGCCGCGTTGTAGCCGAAGGAGTCCGGCAGCCACACCCCCTTGGTCTCGACCCCGAAGTGCTCCATGAAGAACCGCTTGCCGTGGACGAACTGGCGGGCGACCGCCTCGCCGCCCGGCAGGTTGCCGTCGGACTCCACCCACATGCCGCCGACCGGTGCCCACTGGCCCTTCTTCACCGACTCCTGGATCCGGGCCCAGACCTGCGGGTAGTTGTCGCGCACCCACTCGTACTGCTGGGCCTGCGAGCAGGCGAAGACGAACTCCTCGTACTCCTCGGCCAGCGAGGTGACGTTGGAGAAGGTCCGGGAGGTCTTGCGCTTGGTCTCGCGGATCGGCCAGAGCCAGGCCGAGTCGATGTGCGCGTGGCCGACGCCGGAGATGCGGTGCGCGCTGGCGTTCGCGGGCTTCGACAGCGCCGGCTTCAGGGCCTCGCGCACGGCGGCGGCCGACCCGGAGATGTCGTCCAGGTCGAGCAGGTCCATCGCGTGGTCGAGGGCGTGCATGATCTCGTGCCGGCGCGGGTCGTGCTCGCCCAGCTCCAGCATCAGCTCGCGCAGCACCTGGACGTCCAGGTCGAGGTGGAAGACCTCCTCGTCCAGGACGGCGATGTCGGCCCGCTTGAAGGTGTAGAGCGGCTTGTCGCCGGCCGTCAGCACGTCGCCGAGCGGGGTCGGCGCCGCGAAGTCGTTCGCCAGGATGTCGGGGTTGGAGGCGGCCTCGACCAGGTAGTCGATCACCTCGCCGCCGGTCGCCGGGTTCGCGATCCGTACGTACTGGTTGAGGGGGTTGACCGCCTTGAGCGGGGTCCCGTCGGTGAGGTGGACCAGGGCCTCGGCCTGGTTGCCCGGCCAGTCGCCCACGAAGCCGAGGTCGATGACGGCCTCGACCCGGCGGCCCGCGAACTCGGCGGGCACCTGCCCGCGCATCCGGAACCAGGTGGTCCCCCACGGCGGACCCCACAGGGTGTCCATGGCGAACGGCTCGTACGGGGCGGCCGCGGCCTCCTCGAAGGGCACCGGCTCCCCGGGGGCCTGCCAGGCGGACACCTCGAAGGGGACGGTGGCCGCGTAGATCGCGGGCTTGATGCGCTGGTTGTGGAGGCGCTCTACGCGCTCCTCGATCCGGCGGCGTTCGTCGTGCATGGAAGTCTCCAGAAGAGGGATGGAAAGCGCTTTCCGAGCGGCTGGTTACTTAAGATACGCGAGGCCGGGGTGGACCTCGGTGTACCCCTCCACCAGCCGCCGGGCCACGTTCACCGAGTCGACCAGCGGGTGCAGGGCGAACGCCTTCACGGCCGTCGTACGGGAGCCGGACTCGGCGGCGGCCAGCACCTCGCGCTCGACGGCCTTGACCGAGCAGACAAGGCCGGTGGCGTGGTCGGGCAGCGGGGCGACGGCGACCGGGTGCGCGCCGTTGGCGTCGACCAGGCAGGGCACCTCGATGACGGCCTCGCCGTCGAGCACCGCGAGGGTGCCGCGGTTGCGGACGTTGAGGATCAGGGTGGTGCGCTCGTCACGGGCGATGGCCCGCATCAGGGCCAGGGCGACCTTCTCGTAGCCGCCGGACAGGTCGTCGGCGTCGCGCTCGCCGGCGCCGGCGGTCTCCCGGTTCTCGGCCATGTAGGTCGCCTCGCGCTCGGCGCGGGTGCGGTCCCAGGCCGCCAGGGCCTTCGCACCGGGGTCCCGGACCTCCGCGTAGAAGCGCGCCTGCTGGTCGCGCAGGAAGGCTCCGCGGGTCTTCTCGGCCTGCTGGTAGGCGCGGACGGCCTCGCGGTTGAAGTAGTAGTAGTGCAGGTACTCGTTGGGGATCGCGCCGAGGGACTGGAGCCAGTCCACGCCGAAGAGCTTGCCCTCCTCGAAGGAACCGAGCAGGTCGGGGTCGGCGAGCAGGCGCGGGAGCTCGTCGCGGCCGGCGATGTGCAGACCGCGGACCCAGCCGAGGTGGTTGAGGCCGACGTAGTCGATCCAGGCCTCCTTCGGGTTCCCGCCGAGCACCCGGGCGATACGGCGGCCGAGGCCGACCGGGGAGTCGCAGATGCCGATGACGCGGTCGCCGAGGTGGCGGGACATGGCCTCGGTGACCAGTCCCGCGGGGTTGGTGAAGTTGATGACCCAGGCGTCGGGGGCGAGGCGGACCACCCGGCGGGCGATGTCGACGGCGACGGGGACGGTCCGCAGGCCGTAGGCGATGCCGCCCGCGCCGACCGTCTCCTGGCCGAGGACGCCCTCGGCGAGGGCCACCCGCTCGTCGTCGGCCCTGCCCTCCAGGCCGCCGACACGGATCGCGGAGAAGACGAAGTCGGCCCCGCGCAGGGCGTCGTCGAGGTCGGTGGTGGCGGTCACCGTGGGGGCGTCGGGGACGCCGGCCGCCTGTTCGGCCAGGACCCGGGCGACCGCGGAGAGCCGGCCGGCGTCGAGATCGTGCAGCACGACCTCGGTGACCCGCCCCTCGGCCCGGTCCGTCAGCAGCGCCCCGTACACGAGCGGCACCCGGAATCCGCCGCCGCCCAGAATCGTCAGTTTCACGCTAGAGCCTTTCCTGCCAGGACCACGTCGACACCGGCCTCCTCCAGGGCGGACCGGGTCGCCGGGTCGACCGGCGCGTTGGTCACCACCAGGTCCAGGTCCTCGGGACCGCAGACCTTCGCCATGCCCGTACCCGGGAACTTGGCGGCATCGGCGAGCAGCACCACCTTGTCGCTCGCCTTGATCATCGCCCGCTTGACCGGCACCTCCACCACCGTCGTGTCCATCACCTGCCCGCCGGGGCGCACCCCGCTGGTGCCGAGGAAGAGCCAGTCGGCGTGCAGCTGGCGCAGGTTGTCCTCGGTGAGGAAGCCGACCAGGGAGCGGTACTCGCGCCGGACCATGCCGCCGAGCAGCACCAGCTCGATGCCCTCGTCGTCGGCGAGCTCCTCGTAGACGACCAGGTTGCTGGTGATCACGGTGAGCCGGCGGCCGTGCAGCTGGCGGGCCAGGCGGTAGGCGGTGGTGCCGATGTCCAGGAGGACCGACTGGCCGTCCGCGACCAGGGCCGCCGCGCGCGCCGCTATGGCGTCCTTCTCCGCGATCCGCACCTCGGCGACCTCGGCGAAGGGCTGGTCGCCCTCGTCGGCGACGGCACCGCCGTGGACCCGCGTCAGCAGCCCCTCCTCCTCCAGTTTCAGCAGGTCACGCCGGACGGTGGCGGGGCTCACACCCAGTTGCTCGGAGAGATCGGTCACGGCCGCGGGGCCGCCCGAGCGCAGGGCCCGCAGGATGAGTTGATGTCGTCGTTCTGCCAGCACGCGCTGAACACTACTCGTCATCTTCAATCATTTCCATGCTCAGTTCTGCTCGGGTATTGACCAATCTCGCGTGGCAGCGCACGATTCCCGTCATCGAAATTGACGAGTTTTGACGAGAGGGTGGCGTGTGGACGACGACATGCCCGATGTGCTGCTGACCGGGCTGCTCTTCTACGACCTCGTCCTCACGGGGCTCGGGAAGCCGCCGACACCGGGCGAGGAGATCTGGACGGCCGGCATGGGCTGCGGCCCCGGCGGCATCGCCAACCTCGCGGTGGCCGCGTCCCGCTTCGGCCTGCGGACCTCGCTGGCCACGGTCTTCGGCGACGACTTCTACGGCGCGTACTGCCAGGAGGTCCTCGCCGGGCAGGAAGGCGTCGACCTCTCCCTCTCCCGGGTCGCGGACGGCTGGCCCACCCCGGTCACCGTCGCCCTGGCCCACGGACAGGACCGGGCCCTGGTCACCCACGGCTCGGAGCCGCCGTACTCGCAGGACGTGCTGATGGGCGACCCGCCCGAGGCCCGCACCGCCCTCGTCCACATCGAGGCCGAACCCCGCGAGTGGATCGCCAAGGCCGCCGCGAACGGCACCCGTATCTACGCCGACGTCGGCTGGGACCCCACCCAGCAGTGGTCCCGTGACCTCCTCGACCAGCTCGCCCTGTGCCACGCCTTCCTCCCCAACGAGACCGAGGCGATGGCCTACACCCGCACCGACAGCCCGGTGGCGGCCCTCGGCACCCTCGCCGAACTGGTCCCGGTGGCCGTGGTGACCCGCGGCGGGGACGGCGCGGTGGCCGTCGACCAGACCACCGGCGAGTTCGCGGAGGTCCCGGCCCTCGCCGTGGACGTCCTCGACGCGACGGGCGCCGGTGACGTCTTCGGGGCGAGCTTCGTCGCCGCCTCGCTCGGCGGCTGGCCGCTGGACGAACGGCTCAGGTTCGCCGTACTCGCCGCCGGTCTCTCCGTCGGCCACCACGGCGGGGCACTGGCGGCCCCCGGCTGGTACGGCGTCGACCGCTGGTGGCGCTCGCTCACCGACCCCGACCTGAAACGCGCCTACGGCTTCCTCATGGACCGGCTGCCGGCCGACCCCGGCCCGCCCGTCCGCCACGCACCCGTCACACCCCCCGCACGGCAGTACTGAGCCCCACGCCACCCCCCACGCTCCATGTGAAAGTCCCGAACAGATCCGAAAGATCCGAAAGGCGGTGGGAGCTGTGCGGCTCTCACGTAGAGGCCTGCTGCGCGCGGGCCTGGCCGGTACGGCCGCCACGGCGCTCGGCGGCCTGGCATCCGGCTGTGCCGTTCCGACCGGTTCCACCGGCCGGAACATGGTCCTGTGGTACTGGGACGGCGGCCTCGGCGACACGGTCATCAAGAACGCAAAGGCCCGCTACGACGCGGACGTCGACCTGCAGGCCATCAAGATCGGCGGCTACTACCGGTCGAAGCTGCTCACCACCATGACCGGCCGGGCCCGCATCCCGGACATCGCCGGTCTCAAGGGCGAGGACATGGCGTCCTATCTGCCCAACGCGAACCAGTTCGTGGACCTGCGCACGCTGGGCGCGGACAAGTACAAGAGCCAGTATCTGTCCTGGAAGTGGGACCAGGGCATCGCCGACGACGGCACCATGGTCGGCTTCCCGATCGACTGCGGCCCGGTCGCCCACTTCTACCAGTACCAGGTCTTCCGGAAGGCCGGACTGCCCTACGAACCCGACGACGTCAGCGCCGAGCTGAACACCTGGGAGAAGTTCTTCGCCGCCGGCGAGCAGCTGAAGAAGCGGATCCCGGGGACCTGTCTGCTCTCCGACGTCAACGCGGTCTTCGAGAACGTGGTGCAGCAGGGCAGCCGGCGGTACGTCGACAAGGACCGGCACTTCATCGGCGACCAGGACCACGTCCGCCGGGCCTGGGCACTGGCCGTGGAGGCCAAGAGGCGGGGGATCGTCTCGGACCTGGTCAGCGGCACGCCGGACCAGCTGTCCGCGCTCCAGGACGGCAAGCTGCCCAGCCAGCTCAACGCCTCCTGGGCCACCAACGACATCAAGACCGGCGTACCGAAGACCAAGGGCAGATGGCGGGTGGCCCAGATGCCGGTACGGCCGTCCAACAACGGCGGTTCGTTCCTGTCGATCACCAAGGAGTGCCGCGAGCCCGAGCAGGCGTTCCGGATCATCACCTGGATGCTGAACGCCGGCAACCAGGCACAGGGCTTCGTCGACGCGGGACTCTTCCCGTCCACCCCCGCGTCGTACGACCTGAAGACCCTGCGCGCGCCCGACCCGTTCTTCGGCGGCCAGGTGACGATGGACGTCTTCGGGCCCGCCGCGCAGAAGATCGCGGTCGCCTACAACAGCCCGTTCGACGTGGCGCTCTCGCAGCCCCTCAAGGACGAGATCAAGAACGTCGGCGTCCTCGGCAAGAACCCCGAGCAGGCCTGGAAGGACGCCATGAGCAAATGCCGGCGCATCGCCGAGCACCTGGGGGTGAGCTACTGATGGCCACCGCACTGGAGAAGCCCACGGCGACCGTGGAACGGACCACCGCGGCCGGTCCCCGTACCGGATTCCGCAAGTACTGGCACCTCTACGCCGCGATCTCCCCCTTCTACCTCCTCTTCCTCTGCTTCGGCCTGATCCCGGTCGGCTTCTCGCTCTACGTCTCCCTGCACCGCTGGGACGGCCTCGGCTCGATGGAGTGGGCGGGCCTGTCGCAGTACCAGTACCTGCTCAGCGACACCGACTTCTGGACCGCGGTCGGGAACACGATCGTCATCTGGGCGCTCGCCACCTTCCCCATGATCTTCCTGGCGATGGTGACGGCCGTGATGCTCAACTCGGCGGTCCGCTTCAAGAACGTCTACCGCTTCGCCTACTTCCTGCCGAACGTCACCTCGGTGGTCGCGATCGCGATCATCTTCGGCTCGGTGTTCTCCACCAACTTCGGCCTGGTGAACGCCTTCCTTCAGGCGGTCGGCCTCGACCAGGTCGCCTGGCTGAACACCCCGTGGGGCATCAAGGTCGCCATCGCCACGCTGATGACCTGGCAGTGGACCGGCTACAACGCGATCATCTTCCTCGCCGGACTCCAGACGGTCCCCGGCGAACTGTACGAAGCGGCCCGGATGGACGGCGCCGGGCCGATGCAGACCTTCTTCCGGATCACGCTGCCGATGATGCGGCCGGTGCTGCTGTTCGTGCTCGTGGTGTCGACCGTCACCGGTCTGCAGAGCTTCTCCGAACCACAGGTGCTGCTCCAGACCACCTCCAACGACTCGACGTTCGCGGGCGGTCCGGGCCACGCCGGCCAGACCATGGTCCTCTACTTCTTCCAGCAGACCTTCGACAACAACGACTTCGGCTACGGCGCCGCCGTGGCCTGGGGCATCTTCCTCGTCGTCATCATCTTCTCGATCATCAACTGGCGCCTGGTGCAGCGCCGGGGCGAAGACTAGGGAGGCCGCACACCATGGCATCCATCCGCACAACCCGCCCCAGGGCCATCAAGGGCACCCGCGGCCGCGGTATCGCCCTGCACGCCGTCCTGGTCGTCGGTCTGCTGCTCTCGGCCTTCCCGTTCTACTGGGCCGTGATCATGTCGACGCACGCCTCGTCGGAGATCTTCTCCTACCCGCCGAAGCTGCTGCCGGGCTCGCACTTCCTGGAGAACGCCCGCAGCCTCTTCGACAACATCGACTTCTTCGGGTCGATGGGGAACTCGCTGCTGGTCGCGGGTTCGGTGACCTTCCTGGTCCTGTTCTTCGACTCGCTGGCGGCCTTCGTCTTCGCCAAGTTCGCCTTCCCGGGCAAGAACGTGCTGTTCGCCCTGCTGATGGTCATCTTCATGGTGCCGGCCCAGCTCTCCGCGATACCGCAGTTCGTGATCATGGCGAAGCTGGGCTGGATCGGCTCGATGACCTCGCTGATCGTGCCGGCGGCGGCCAACGCGTTCGGCATCTTCTGGATGCGCCAGTACATGAAGGGCGCCATCCACGACGAACTCCTCGACGCCTCCCGCATCGACGGCGCGGGCTTCCTCCGCCAGTACTGGCACGTGGCCCTCCCGGTGGTCCGGCCGGGCCTCGCCTTCCTCGGCATCTTCACCTTCATGGGCCAGTGGAACGACTACGCCTGGCCCCTGATCGCCCTCACCAACCCGGACAACGTCACCCTCCAGGTCGCGCTGTCCCAGCTCAACGGCACCCACGGCACCACCGACTACGGAATGGTCATGACCGGCGCGCTCCTCGCCCTCGTGCCCCTGCTGATCGTGTTCGCGATCGGCGCCCGTCAGATCATCGGCGACCTGGCCAAGGGAGCCATCAAGTGACGGACCCGCTGGTGGCCGTCCGCCCCTGGGAGGCACCCGAGGTGACCTCCTGGGGGCGGTTGCCGATGAACGCGGTCGA
Source organism: Streptomyces sp. NPDC058683 (assembly GCF_042716195.1). NCBI lineage: Bacteria > Bacillati > Actinomycetota > Actinomycetes > Kitasatosporales > Streptomycetaceae > Streptomyces > Streptomyces sp. NPDC058683. The sequence continues at coordinate 91,574 of NZ_JBHXSK010000005.1, read as the reverse complement.
CCGCCGTCCGGGGGCGCTGTCCCTGGACGGCGAGTGGCGCTTCCAGCTGCTGCCGGCTCCGGACGCGGCGACGGCCGACGACAGGTGGTCGACCGCCTTCGTCCCGGGCGTGTGGACGATGCAGGACACGGACGACCGTCCGCAGTACACGAACGTCCGGATGCCGTTCGCTCAGTTCCCGCCGCGGGCGCCCGCCGCCAACCCGACCGGGGTCTACGAGCACGAGCTGGACATCCCCGCCGACTGGACCGGCCGCCGGGTCGTCCTCCAGGTCGGCGCCGCCGAGAGCGTGCTGCTCGTGCACGTGGACGGGCGGCCCGTCGGCATCTCCAAGGACTCCCACCTCGCCGCCGAGTTCGACCTCACCGGGGCCGTGCGCCCCGGCGAGCGGTCGGTCCTGCGGCTGACCGTGGTCAAGTGGTCGGACGCCTCGCACATCGAGGACCAGGACCACTGGTGGCACGGCGGGATCACCCGCTCGGTGCTGCTGTACGCGACCGACCCGCTGTATCTCGCGGACGTGACCGTGCGGGCTCGGCGGGACGGCGAGCTGCGGGTGGACTGCGTCGTACGGGACCACGGCGGTGCGCTGCCGGACGGCTGGTATGTCACCGGCGACCTGGACGGTGAACTCCTCGCGCAGGACGCCGAGTTCGACCGGCTCAACGCCGAGGACGACCGGGTCTCCGACTTCCTGGGCGAGGCCCGCATCCACGCCGCCGTGCCCGAGGTGCGCACCTGGAACGCGGAGCAGCCCGAGCTGTACGGGCTGACCGTCCGGCTGCACCGCGCGGACGGCACGGTCGCCGACACGTCGTACCACCGCGTCGGCTTCCGGGACGTCGAGATCGCCGGCCGGGACCTGCTGGTCAACGGCGAGCGGGTGTTCGTCCGGGGCGTCAACCGGCACGACTTCCACCCCCTGACCGGGCGGACGGTGTCGTACGACGACATGCGCGCGGACCTGGTGGTGCTGAAGCGGTTCGGCTTCAACGCGATCCGCACCTCGCACTACCCGAACGACCCCGCCCTCTACGACCTCGCCGACGAGCTGGGCTTCTACGTCGTCGACGAGGCCGACATCGAGTCCCACGACCACGCGCACGAGATCGCGGACGACCCGCGCCATCTGAACGCCTTCGTGGACCGGGTCTCGCGCATGGTGCTGCGGGACAAGAACCATCCGTCGGTCATCATCTGGTCGCTGGGCAACGAGTCCGACTACGGGGCGAACCACGACGCGGCGGCCGGCTGGGTGCGCCGGCACGACCCGACCCGGCCGATCCAGTACGAGGGGGCGGCCAAGCGCGGCTGGGCGGACCCGGACGTCGCCTCCGACATCGCCTGCCCGATGTACGCGCCGCTGGAGGACTGCGTGGCGCACGCGCTGTCGGGAGAGCAGACGAAGCCGCTGATCCAGTGCGAGTACTCGCACGCGATGGGCAACAGCAACGGCACGCTGGCCGACCACTGGGCCGCCATCGAGTCCACTCCGGGTCTTCAGGGTGGGTTCATCTGGGAGTTCTGGGACCACGGAATTCTCCAGCGGGTGAGCGATGGCAGACCGGTCGGGCGCACGGGCGCCGGACTGTACGACAACGGTGTCACCGCGCCCGGCCACCGCTGGGCGTACGGCGGCGACTTCGGCGAGGCCCTGCACGACGGGGCGTTCGTCGCGGACGGCATGGTCTTCCCCGACCGCACCCCCAAGCCCGCGATGTACGAGCACCGGGAGATCGCGGCGCCGGTCCGCATCCGGTGCTTCAAGCACGAGGGCATCGTGCTCGCCAACCACCAGCACTTCCGGGGCTTCGACTGGCTGGCCGGCAGCTGGGAGCTGGCGCTGGCCGACGGGCGCACCCTGACCGGGCCGGCCGAGCTGCCCGAGCTGTGCCCCGGCGAGACCGCGGCCGTGCCGCTGCCCTTCGAGGTGCCGGCGGACGGCGGCGAGGCATGGCTGACGCTGCGGGTGACCACGGCCGAGGACCAGGCCTGGGCGCCGGCCGGTACGGAGATCTGCGCACCGCAGATCAGGATCCGGGCGGCGGACACGCCCAGGCGGCCGGTGCCTGCGGGACCCGCCGTCGAGGTGGACGGCGAGGGTCTGCTGCTGCACCCGCTGCTGACGGCCGCGCCGGCGCTCTCGCTGTGGCGGGCGCCCACGGACAACGACGAGCTGGGCGGGATCGCGCTGCGCTGGCGGGCCTGGGGTCTGGACAGCCTGGTGCGCAAGGTGGTCTCGGTGCGGCAGGAGCACGAGCGAAGCGAGATGGGGGTCCCCCCGGCCGAAGGCTGGGGGAGGGTGGCCGTGGTCTCCGAGTACGCCGGTACGACGGGAGTGGTGCGGCACCGGCAGGAGTTCACCGCGGTCGAGGGCGGCATCCGGGTCGACGAGTCGGCCGAGCTGCCCGAGGAGTTCGACGACGTGGCCCGGGTCGGCTCGGTCTTCGAGACGGTCGCCGGGCTGGATCTGCTGGAGTGGTTCGGTCAGGGTCCCTGGGAGTCGTACCCGGACCGTGCCGCCGGTGCCCCCGTCGGCCACCACTCCCTCCCGGTGGACGAGCTGTTCACCCCGTATCTGCGGCCCCAGGAGAGCGGCGGCCGCCATGGCGTACGACGGTTCACGCTGTCGGCGCCGGACGCCACCGGACTCGCGGTCGAGCTGGACGAGCCCCGCCAGGTATCCGTCACCCGCTACCGCGCCGAGGACCTCACCGCCGTCACCCACCACGACGAACTCGTGCCCCGGGCCGGCTGTGTGGTCCACATCGACGCCGCACACCGGGGCCTCGGTACGGCCTCGTGCGGCCCCGACACCTTCCCCTCCTACCTCGTCGCACCGGGCGTCCACCGCTGGAGCTGGACCCTGCGCGTCCTCTGAGATCCCCCCACGCCCTTCGCCGTCACTTCTCCTTATCCACGGAGCACACGTGTGTACGTCGCATGACCACGTCCAGGGCGAGGCCGCGCAGGCCGGAGCCGGCAGACGCAACTTCCTCAGGGCCACCGCGCTCCTCGGCGCCGCCGCCACCGCCGGGGTCGCGCTGCCGGCCGTCGCCGAGGCGTCCTCCGGCTCCGCCCGGCGTCCCGACCCGGAGAGCCGTCGCTTCACCCTCGCGGTGATGCCCGACACCCAGTACCTCTTCGACGGGCCGAGCATCAACCCGGCGCCGATCGAGGCGTCGCTGCGGTATCTGCTGGAGCAGGGCGGTGAGTCCGACGAGAACATCGTCTTCCTGAGCCATCTGGGCGACCTCACGCAGAACGGCGCCGAGGCGGAGTTCGCGGCGATCAGCAAGGCGTTCGGGATCCTGGACCGGCGCGGGGTCGGCTACAGCGTGCTGGCCGGCAACCACGACATCAGGTCGTCCACGGACGACCAGCGGGGCCCGTCGCCGTACCTGGACGCCTTCGGGCCGCAGCGCTTCAAGGACAAGCCGACCTTCGGCGGGGCCTCTTCGGACGGCTACAACACCTACCACCTGTTCCGGGCGGCCGGGCGCGAGTGGCTGGTGCTGGCGCTGGACTGGCGGCTGTCCGCGAAGGGCTACGCCTGGGCCAAGGACGTCATCGCACAGCACCCGAAGGCGCCGGTCATCCTCACCACGCACGAACTGGTCGTCGACGACGACACGTTGTCGGACTACGGGCAGCAGCTGTGGGACCAGCTGGTGAACGAGCACGACCAGATCTTCCTCACCCTGAACGGCCACTTCTGGCCGGCCCGCCGCGCCACCCGCAAGAACGCGGCCGGCCACGACGTCCACCTGCACCTGACGAACTACCAGAACCGCTACTTCGGCGGCGCCGCGATGATCCGCCTCTACCACTTCGACCTGGACCGGAACGTCATCGACGTGGAGACGGTGTCGCCGTGGATCCTCGGCAGGGCCAAGAAGGGCCTCAACGAGCTGGAGCGGCAGGAGACGGAGCTCAGCGGCGACGGCGACCGCTTCTCCGTCGACATCGACTTCGAGGACCGCTTCGCCGGCTTCGCCCCGGTGCCGGCCCGTCCGGCGCGGCCCGCCTCGCAGCTGCTGGTCCGGGGCACGGCCGCCTACTGGCGGTTCGACTCGGCGGTCTCCGGCACGGTCCGTGACCTGTCCGGCCACGGCAACGACCTCACCGTGGTCTCGGTGGGCGGCGGGACCCTCGGCTGGTCGGCGGACCACCACCCGGACCAGCCGGGCCACGGCAGCCTGGAGTTCACCGGCTTCAAGTCGCCGCTGAAGGGCGCGTACCTGCGGACGATCGACGGCGCCCCGCTCAACTCGGCGACGTTCAAGGACGGTTACACCATCGAGGTGTTCTACCGGCTGCCCGCCGACTGGGACGCCTCGCACAACGCCTGGTCGGGCCTGGTCAGCCGGACCGGCCGCAACGGCTCGGTCGGCACGGTCACCGACGACCCCGACGAGCCGCTCGCCACCCTGTCCATCTCCGACGGGCCGGGCCCGCAGTGGGCGATGCACCCGCTCAACCAGCAGCAGCTGGTCACCAACTGGGGTGACGAGACCGCCCGCGAGACCTGGTGGCACCTGGCCGTCGTCAACGACGGACGGCACACCACGATGTACGTCCAGGGCTGCCCGGTGGCCCGCAACCCGCACGCCGCCGCGATCGGCATCGCCTCGTCGGGGAAGCCGTGGCTGCTCGGCGGCTACGAGTACGCGGACCGGATCGACCAGATCCTGCACGGCCGCCTCGGCGACGTCCGGATCGTCTCCCGGGCGCTGCCCGTCTCCTCCTTCATGACCCACTGACGCCCGTTACGAGGATCATCATCATGACCGAGCAGCAGCTGCCCAGCTGGGCCGATCCTGCCGTCTCCCCCGCCGACCTGGACGCCCAGGGCATGTCGAGACGCGGACTCCTGCGCCGCGCCGGCCTGTTCGGCGCCGCGTTCGCGCTCGGGTCGGCGGCCACCCCCGCGCTGGCGTCCACCGGGCGGGGCCTCGGCGGCGACGACCCCCGCCTCGCCTACCTGGTCGGCGACCACCACGTCCACTCCGTGTACAGCCACGACGCGAAGTACACGTTCTCCCAGCAGGCGCAGGCCGCCGCGAAGTACGGCCTGGACTGGATGGTGTTCAACGAGCACTCCAACTTCGGGCACGCCTCCTACGGCGCGAAGCTGGAGCACGCGGAGATCCTCAAGGCCCGCCGGGAGAACCCGCGCCAGCTGATCTTCCAGGGCCTGGAGTGGTACATCCCGGCCGCCGAGCACGCCACCGTGTTCGCCGCGCCGGGCCGCCACGAGACCGACCTGCTCACCCGGTTCGAGCTGGCCTACGACGGCAAGCTGCTCGGCTACGACAAGGGCGGCGTGGCCGACGCGGACACCGCGCGCAACCAGGCGCACGCCGTCAAGGCCATCAAGTGGCTGGCCGAGCAGCGCCGTACGGGCTATGTCGACGACATCCTCGTCCTCGCCAACCACCCGCTGCGGCTCGGCATCGACTCGCCGTACGAGATCCGCGACTGGCGGGACGCGGCCCCCGAGATCATGATCGGCATGGAGGGCGCGCCCGGCGCCCAGGGTGCCGCGATCCCCGGCTGGCGCGGCGCCACCTCGATCCGCGGCGAGTACGAGAACAAGCCCTCCGCCCAGTCCTGGGCGGGCTACCCGGCGGACGCGTACCTGACGTACGGCGGTTTCGACTGGGCTACGGCGACGGTGGGCGGCCTGTGGGACGCGATGCTGTCGGAGGGTCGCCTGTTCACCATCACCACCAACTCCGACAATCACCGCACGGTCTTCGACACCTGGAAGAACGGCGACTGGCTGCCGGGGCAGAACTTCGACAACACCGGCAAGCTGCCCGACCCGGTGAACACCGACACCCCGCAGCCCGGCAGCGACTTCTGGCCCGGCGAGTTCAGCCGCACGCACGTCGGTGTCACCCGCTACGGGTACCGCGCGGTGATGGCGGGCCTGCGCGCGGGCCGGGTCTGGCTGGACCACGGGCATCTGCTGGACGGGCTGGACGTCCGTCTGAAGCGGGACTGCGACCACGGCAACGGCGTCACCCTCGGCGGCCGGCTGCGGGTCCGCAAGGGCGAGCGGATCACCCTGAACGTGACGGTGACGACCGCGTCCCGGGTCAACGCGCAGGGCATCCTGCCCCAGTTGGCGCACGTCGACGTCATCCGGGGCGCGGTGCGCGGCCGGGTGGGCGACCGTGACACCTGGCAGGCGCCCGACACCAGGGTCGTCCAGACGAAGGACGTGTCCGGCCGCAAGGGCACCTATACCCTGCGCATCCCGCTCACCGCGGGGGACGAGTCCTTCTACGTCCGGCTGCGGGGCAGCGACGGCAAGCGGAACGGCGCGGGCTACCTGGGCGCGTCGATCGACCCGCACGGCCCGGTCCCCCACGAGCCGGGGAACGGCGACCCGTGGGCGGACACGTGGTTCTATTCCAACCCCATCTTCGTGGACGTCGTGGGTTCCTGACGATTCGTCGTCCATTTGCTCACCTTGCGTGACCGCCGGGGCATGGCAGGCATGCGTGAATCGTGTCCGACTCGCTACACAGAGTTGGAGAACGATTGCCTGCGGTGTCCCGGCACCGCCGTTTCGGCGCCGGCCGGGCAGCACGGGGAACATTGCGGATTCCCGGCGGGACGTCATTCCGGGAACGCGGGACGGATCCCGTAATAAGGTCGACAAATTCCCAGGACCTGCATTCACAACAAAGCGGGCCGAAGTCCCGGGAAAAGCGGCCGAGGCCGTTCGGGGCGACAGAAAGCAACCGAATGTACGCCGGAAAACCGCCCCCTCCGTCGCGTAGATTTATGCAGCGGGCGACCACATACTGCATACATCGAACGCGCGGACGGAAGCGCTCCGCGGCAAGCGGACCCCTCATCGAGCGGTCTGGAGCGATCCTCAAGCGATCGTCATTCACCACTCACGCACTTACCCACACGACGAACGACACAAGAGGCGGAGCATAACCGCATCAAAGCGGCAATGCAGACCTTTCGTCCGACAGGACGGCCCCTGCGGCGCCGTCGGCCCCGCCACGCAAGTCGACGAGGCAAACCCCTCCCCATGGGGGCTCCGACCCGGGGAGTTGCCACCCCGTGTGACCTTTTCCTAGCACGTGGTGTTTACTGGGTGACGGTCTGAACCTCGACGGGTCCAGGTCCTTTCCGGGAGGCTCCGGGGGTGGTTCCCCGGGGCCTCCTCATTTTTCCGCGCGTTTACACCTGGGCCGGTCGCCGCTCATCTGCGGGAAATATTCGTACGCGGTGCCGCATAGGCTTTCAATGGTTCACCCTCGGAAAAACCCGTTTCGATCACCCTCCCCCAGGCCGGTGTGATGGAGACCACAGCCCTCTCCAACCCCGTACGGGAACTCCCTCTCGTGAGGGCGACGATTTCCCGGGGAGCCGCGACAGGAAGCTTTGCTCTCTGTCATCCGTGACTGGCGATTTCCTCGGGCAGGGGGGTAGCTTGTCAAAAGTCTTCGCCTCGCAGCCCGGACTTACCACCCGGGCCGACAACGCGAGGGAGAGGACCTGGACCCGTCGTCCGGGTGTGCCGCAGCCAGCGTCACGCCCGGGATCCCAACCGCACTAAAGAAGGACCTCAGACCGATGAACACCGCCATCGCCGATGGCTTCGGCACCCCTCCCGTCCCGCGCCCGCACCGGGACATCGCGTCGCATCTGACGCTGCGTGACGACCACGACCCGGTACGGCGGCCCGGCCGCCCGCCCGTGACCGCGGCCCGCGTGACCGGGGCCTGACCGATGGTCCCCAGGGTCGACGCCTTCCGCACCGGCGACGTCCTCAACGGACGCCAGCCCATGCCTCTCGGCAGCTTTCTCGCCCATCTCCCCGGCGGCGACTGGCCGTTGCTGGTCAGCGAGTGGGGCGCGGTCAGCCGTGTCTACGAGCGCGACGAGGAACTGCCCATCGGGCCGGCGGACGAACAGGTGCACATCGTCCTCGGCGGCTGCGTCCGCCAGGAGCGCCACCCCTTCGGCGCCGCCGAGGGCGCGCCCAGGATCACCCGCTTCCGTGGCATCGGCCAACTGCTCGGCGAGGCCAAGCTCATCGAGCCGGGCTCCGAGGTCAGGACGACCTGCCTCACCACGACGTGGGTCATGCCCTGCCCCGTGCAGCGCATGAACCTCCTGCTGCGCAAGCGCCCGCAGATCCAACTGGCCCTGCTGCGCAGCCTGGAGGACCGCAACCGCACCGACGAGAAGATCTACGGCACCATGACCCGGACGCCGCTGGCGCGGGTCGGCGCGCTGCTCGTCCATCTCGCCGAGATCGCCGGCACGACCGACTCCGCCGCCCCCGGCCACATCACGATCCTGGGCCCGAGCCAGAAGGACATCGCGGACGCCCTGCTGCTCGGTGTCTCGACCGTGGAGAACACACTCCGCCGGCTGCGCACCCCCGACAAGGACAGCGGTCTGCCCACGGACGGCATCCTGCGCAGCGGGTACCGGCAGTTCGTGGTGACGGACCTTCCGCTGCTCCGCACCGTCGCCGCGCGCTCGTAGCCCCCCGCCCGACCCGCTCACCCGTCCCCACGCCGCGAACGTTGCCAGCCCCTCCCCGAAGGGTGTTCGTGCGTTTTCATGAACGGATCACCGCCATGATGTTCAGTTCCACCGCGCTGGCCGCCGCCGGCACGGGCACCGTCCTGGTGAGCGCCGCCTCGGGCGCGGCCGCGGCCGCTCTCGGCATCCTCGCGCTGCTCCACCACCGCAAGGCGCTGGCCTGGGTGAAGCGGATGCGCAGGGCCGACGACGACGCCCAGGACTTCGAAGACGCCTCGACCTACCTCAGGCGGCTCGTCGAGATGCTGTGCGGATGGGCCCACAAGCCGTGTCGCGCGGCGGACTTCGAGCCGTTGCACGGCCTGCGCCACCTCCTCGAGGACGCGGCGCAGGCGACGGAGGCGATCCGCCCCGAACTCCAGGCCGTCGTGGAGCGCCTGGACCGCTATCTGCCCACGGTGCTGCCCGCGGTGCCGGCCGCCGGAAGGGTCGAGATCACCGCGCTCAACACGCAGCTGGCGGCCGCGATGGCGCAGGAACACGCCCGTATCGAGCTCAAGAACGCGGCCAGTGCCGCGCAGCAGCGGATCCGGGCCCTGCGCAGGCCCACCTGATCAGGCGTAGAACCGCGACAGACTCTGCAGCACGGCGGCGGGCTTGGCGCCGCCCTCGATCTCGATCGTCCCGTCGACGGCGATCTGCACGCCGCCCGGCACCTCCTCGACCTCCGCCAGCCGGGCGGCCAGGCGGATACGGGAGCCGGCCTTCACCGGGGACGGGAAACGCACCTTGTTCAGGCCGTAGTTGACCTTGGTGGTGACGCCCTGGACGTCCAGCAGCTCGGTGAACAGGGGGATGAACAGGGAGAGGGTGAGGTAGCCGTGGGCGATCGGGGCGCCGAAGGGGCCCGCGGCCGCGCGCTCGGGGTCGACGTGGATCCACTGGTGGTCGCCGGTCGCGTCGGCGAAGGTGCCGATGCGGTCCTGGGTGACCTCGATCCACTCGCTGGTGCCCAGGTCGCTGCCCGAGAGCTTCTTCAGTTCGTCGAGGCCGTTGACGGTGACGCTCATGTCGCTTTCCTTAGCTATGAGGTGGCGGAGCCGTAGCGTTTGCGCACACGGGACTTGAGGAGCTTTCCGGAGGCGGTGCGCGGGAGCTCGTCCGCGAGCACCACCGACTTGGGGAGCTTGTACTTGGCGAGCCGGCCGGACAGGGAGGCCAGCACCTCGTCGGGGTCGAGGACGGCGCCCTCGCGGGGGACGACCACCGCCCGGGGCACCTCGCCCCACTTGTCGTCCGGCACGCCGATCACCGCGCACTCCACGATGTCGGGGTGGGTGAGGAGCAGGTCCTCGATCTCGGCGGGGTAGATGTTCTCGCCACCGGAGATGATCATGTCCTTGAGCCGGTCGACGATGAAGACGTAACCGTCCGCGTCGACCCGGGCCGCGTCCCCGCTGCGGAACCAGCCGTCCGCGAAACAGGCCGCGGTCTCCTCCGGCAACCCCCAGTAGCCGGGCATGACATGGGGGCCGCGGAGCACGACCTCGCCGGGCTCGCCGACGTCGACCGGGGTCAGGTCGGGCCGCACCACGCGTACATCGCTGAAGAAGTGCGGCACGCCCGCCGAGCCCGCCTTGCTGATCGCGTGCTCGGCGTCGAGGAAGAGGGTGCCGGGCGCGGCCTCCGTCATGCCGTAGCCCTGGAGGAAGGTCAGCCCGCGCTCCTGGTACGCCGCGATCAGCGGGGTCGGGACCGGGGAGCCGCCGCAGGTGAGGATGCGGAGGGAGGAGAGGTCGGCGTCCGGCCAGCGCGGGTGGCGGGCCACCTGGTCGAACATCGTCGGCACCCCGAACATGAAGGTGATCCGGTGTTCCTCGATCAGGTCGAGGGTCGTCTCCGGGGTGAAGGTCTCCACCAGGACACAGGTGCCGCCCTTCAGGAGGACCGGCAGGGTGAGCATGTTGAGGCCCGCCGTGTGGAACAACGGGGCCGAGACCAGGGCGCGTTCGTCGGCGATCAGGTCGGTGTCGACCAGGACGTTGACCGCGTTCCAGGTCAGGTTGGCGTGCGTGAGCATCGCCCCCTTGGGGCGGCCGGTCGTCCCCGAGGTGTACATGATGATGCAGGTGTCGTCGGGGGTGACGGGCTCGTCGATCGGGTCGTCCGCCGCCGACGCCAGCGCCTCCTCGTACTCGGCGCCGACCTCGACGTACGTCCGGACGTCGGTGGTGCCGGGCAGGCCCGCGACGAGACCGGCGTGCGAGGGGCCGTAGAGCAGTGCCCTGGTGCCGGAGTCGGCGAGCTGGTAGGCGATCTCGGGGCCGGCCAGGCGGGTGTTGAGCGGGACGAAGACCGCGCCGAGGGTGCCGGCCGCGAAGAGGGTCTCCAGGTAGGCGGGGTGGTTGGGGCCGAGGTAGGCGATGCGGTCGCCGCGGCGGACGCCCCGGGCGCGCAGGGCGTGGGCGAGGCGGGTGGTGCGCGTGTACAACGTGCGGTAGTCGGTGGAGTGTTCACCGTGTACCAGCGCCGTGCGGTGCGGGGTCTTGCGGGCCCGGCGTGCGGGCCACGACCCCAGTCCCTCGTTGCGCATCTCGGCCCCTTACGGCTTGGTCAGCCCGAGCAGACGGGCGGCGTTCTCCTTGAGGATCTTCGGCCGGACCTCGTCCTTGACCGGGAGCTTCGCGAAGTCGGCGAGCCAGCGGTCGGGGGTGAGGACGGGGAAGTCGGAGCCGAACAGCACCTTGTCCTTGAGCAGCGTGTTGGCGTACTGGACCAGCTGCGGCGGGAAGTACTTCGGCGACCAGCCGGACAGGTCGATGTGCACGCCCGGCTTGTGGCCGGCGACCGCAAGGGCCTCGTCCTGCCAGGGGAAGGACGGATGCGCCAGGATGATCTTCAGGTGCGGGAAGTCGGCCGCCACGTCGTCCACGTGCAGTGGGTTGGAGTACTTCAGCCTGATCCCGCCGCCGCCCGGGACGCCGGCGCCGATGCCGGTCTGGCCGGTGTGGAAGAGGGCGATGGTGCCCGTCTCCTCGATCACCTCGTAGAGGCCGTACGCCACCGCACGGTCGTCGGGGAAGAAGCCCTGGATGCTCGGGTGGAACTTGAACCCCTTCACCCCGTACTCCTCGACCAGCCGGCGGGCCTGGCGGACACCGGCCTTGCCGCGGAAGGGGTCGACGGAGGCGAAGGGGATCAGCACGTCCGCGTTGGCGGCGGCGGCCTCGGCGATCTCCTCGTTGGGGATGGGTGCGGTGCCGGTCGCGGACTCGGCGTCCACCGTGAAGATCACGGCGGCCATGTTCCGCTCGCGGTAGTAGGCGGCGGTCTCCTCGATGGTCGGCTTCCGCTTGCCCTCGACCTTGAAGTAGGCGGAGGAGGCCTCGTGCAGGTCGTCCTCCAGGGAGGAGTGCCCCTTGGCGGAGACCTCGGCGTGCGTGTGGACGTCGATCGCCGTGAGTGCCTCGATGTCCATCACGCCTCCGGGAACGCGGGCGCCGGGATGCCGACCGTCTGGAGCTCGGCGCCGACCGAGGTGGGGAACGCGTCGGCCAGGGTCTCCGGGGTCCAGCCGCCGTCCGCGTAGGCGGTCCGGATCTCCTGGGGGTGCGACCAGAGTGCCACCTTGTCGCCGCCGATGCCGATGGCCTGGCCGGTGACGGAGCGGGCGGCGTCGGAGGCGAGGAAGGGGACGAGGGCCGCGCAGTCCTCGGGGGTGCCGAAGCCCTCGCCCTTGCGCAGGAAGTCCGGGAGCGGTTCGCCGTTCTTCATGGCCTCGACGTACGGGGCGAAGGCGGGGATGGTCTCGGTCATCGCGGTGGCGGCCACCGGGACGATCGCGTTGACCGTGATGTCTGCCCGGCCCAGCTCCATCGACCAGGTGCGGGCCATGGCGGCGATGCCGGCCTTGGCGGCGGCGTAGTTGGTCTGGCCGAAGTTGCCGCGCTGGCCGGCCGGGGAGCCGACCAGGATCAGGGTGCCGCCCTCGCCCTGCTCGCGCATCCGGACGGCGGCGGCGCGGGCGCAGGTGAAGGTGCCCTTGAGGTGGGTGGTGAGCACCGCGTCGAAGTCGTCGTCGGTCATCTTCCACAGCACCTTGTCGCGCAGGATGCCCGCGTTGGTGACCAGGACGTCGAGGCGGCCGAACTCCGCCACGGCCCGGGCGACCAGCCGGTCCGCGGCCTCGCTCGTCCCGACCGGGACCACCTCGGCGACGGCGGTGCCGCCGGCCGCGGTGATGGACTTCACGGCCTGCTCGGCGACGGCCTCGTCCACGTCGTTGACGACCACGGAGGCACCGTGGGCGGCGAGTGCGTGGGCGTAGGCGAGGCCGAGGCCCCGGCCGCTGCCGGTGACGACGGCGGCCTTGCCGGTGAGATCGATGCTGGGCACGGGCGATGTCCCTTCGGGTACGACGGGTGCGGTGCGGCTTGCAGGTACGGCGGGTGCGGCTTGCAGGTACGACGGGTGCGGCTTGCAGGTACGGCGGCTGCGGCTTCCCGGATGCGACGGGTGCGGCTTTGAGATCGAAGCTAAGAGCAATAATTGTTGTCGTCAATAGTTGTTGCCCACCCACGGGTGCGCCATGCTGGAATCTGCGCCACAGACCGCCCCGCCGCCGGGGCCCGGACCAGGGAGACGGCCATCACCCGCCAGCACACCGAGAACCCGACCTCGATCGACGCGGACGAGCCGTGGATGCGCGGGCTGCACGCGGACACGGGCTATCTGCTGTACCGCCTGGGTCTGCGCTCGGGGCAGCTCTTCAACACGTTCCTGCAGGAGTCGGGGGTGCGGCTGCGCCACTACGCGGTGCTGCGTTTCCTCGCCACCTCGGAGGGCGCCCTCCAGCGGGAGCTGAGCACCCGGCTCGGCTACGACCCGAGCGCGATCGTCGGCCTGGTCGACGACCTGGAGAAGCTGGGCTTCGCCGAGCGGCGCCCCTCCCCCGACGACCGCCGCAGCCGGATCGTCGTCCTCACCGAGGCCGGCGGCGCCTTCCTGCGGGACACCGACGAGGCGGGCCAGCGGGTCACGAACGATCTGCTGGGCCCGCTCGACCCCACCGAGCGCCGGACGCTCCACCATCTGCTGCTGCGCGTCGCCGACCGGCCATGACCGCCGCCGCCCGCTCCGCGCCCGACCGGCTGCTGGCGGTGCTGGCCGCGTTCGACCACGGGCATCCGGCCCTCAGCCTCAGCGGCATCAGCCGCCGGGCCGGCCTCTCCCTGACCACCGCGCACCGCCTGGTCGGCGCGCTCACCGCCTGGGGCGCGCTGGAGCGGGACGCGGACGGTTTCTACCATGTGGGGCTGCGGCTCTGGGAGCTGGCCGCGCTGGCACCCCGGGGGCTCGCGCTGCGCCAGATCGCGCTGCCGTACCTGGAGGACCTGTACGAAGCGACCCATGAGAACGTGCAGTTGGCGGTGCGGGACGGGTCCGAGGTCGTCTACATCGAGTGGCTGTCGGGGCGTTCGGCGGTGGGCGTGCACATCCGGGTGGGCGCCCGCTGGCCGCTGCACGCGACGGGGGTGGGCCTCGCCCTGCTCGCACACGAAGCGCCCGGGTTCCAACAGGAGTACTGCGCGGGGCCGTTGGCCGCCTTCACGACGTACACCATCACGGATCCGGGCCGGTTGCGCCGCTCGCTGGCCGAAGTGCGGCGCACGGGTGCCGCGGTGAGCAGCCGTCAGGTGACCGACGACGCGCTGTCGGTGGCGGCTCCGGTGCGCGGGTCGGCGGGGCGGGTGGTCGCGGCCGTCTCGGTGGTGGTGCCCCAGACCGACGCCCAGGTACCGGCGCTGCTCCCGGCGGTACGGCTGGCGGCCCGCGGGATCTCCCGGGCGCTGGGCTGGCGGCCGGAACGGCCGGAACAGGCCGGGTAGCGTGACCGGGTGACGACGAGTGCGACGTATCGGGAGCTGGGCGAGGCTGCCTGGTCGTGGGTGCTGGATCAGGTGCGGGAGGACGACGGCCCGTGGCTGCCGGAGAACGTGCCGGAGAACGACCCGGACCCGGCCCCCGCGAAGGACCGCGACTCGCTGTACTCCGGGACAGCCGGACTCGCCCCGGTGCTGGCGGAGATCGCGCGGTACCGGGAGCCGAGCGACCGGGAACGGGCCCTCGCGAACGGCATCGTGAGCAGACTGTCGGCGGTCGCGCCGGGCCGGACGGAACCGGCGCTGTACGCCGACGGTCTGGCGGGCTACGCGGTGGCGCTCCGGCTCCTCGCCCCGGGCCGGGAGTCGGTCGCGCTGCGGCGGCTGGCGGAGCTGGCGACCCCGGAGGGCTGGAAGTCCACCATCGCCTTCGAACCGGGCTCCGACACGCCCCTCAATGACATCATCATGGGCAGCGCGGGCGTGGTGCTGACAGCGGTCTGGGCGGGCGGCGAGCACGCGGAGGCGATCGCGACAACGGGCTGCGAGGCTCTGCTGGGCGCGGCGGACCGTACGGCGGCGGGCCTGGACTGGGGGATCGCGCCGAGCACGCAGAGGCGATACCCGAACTACTCGCACGGCACCGCCGGGGTGGCTACAGCGCTGGCGGTGGCGGGTGCGGCGCTGCACCGGGAGGACTTCGTCGCGGCCGCCGTGGAAGGGGCCCGACACGTACTGTCCGTGGGCTCGCCGACGGACGACGGCTTCGTCGTCCCGCACACGATCCCGCCGTCGACACGGGAGGTGGAACCGGTCACGTACACGTGGTGCCACGGCCCGGCGGGCACCTCGCACTTGTTCGCGGCGCTCGCCCACGCGGGCGTGACCGAGGTGGCGGGGTACGACGTCGACGCGTTGCGACAGCGCTGCCTGACCTCGGTCCTCGCCTCGGGGGTCCCGGAGCGCCTGCGCCCCGGTTTCTGGGACAACGACGGCCGCTGCTGCGGCACCGCGGGCGTCGGGGACATCCTCCTGGACGCGGCCCAGGACTGCGCGGGGACGCCGAGGGCGAACACGCTGGCCGGCGCCGCGGTGCGGATGGGTGACGCGCTGGTGGAGCGGGCGGTCAGGGACGGGGCGGGCGCCCGCTGGCGGTTCGTGGAGCACCGCATCGACACCCCGCTGCTGCCGCCGGGCACGGCATGGATGCAGGGCGCGGCGGGCATCGCGGCGTACCTGCTGCGTCTCGCCCGCTACCTGGACACCGGTCCGGACGCCCCGGTCGTGGACCTGCCGGACCAGTGGTGGGCGGTGCCGGCGCATGTCCGGGGTCAGACGGAGTCGTAACAGGCCTGGCGGCTCAGCTTCCTGGCGGTCACGGACCCGGCGCGGGCCCGGAACTCGTAGCAGTCCGGCCCGGCGGCTCCGGCCCTCAGCAGCAGGGCGCGGGCGGTCAGCAGGCCTCCGGCCGTCTTCCTCGCCGTCAGTCGGATACCCCGGGTCGACCACACCTCGGCGTCGGAGGCAGCCGCCGGGCCGCCCCGGCCGAAGGCGGCACGCAGTTCGGCGACCACGTCGGCGGCGACCTCGGCCGGCGGCCGGTACACCTGAGCGGCCAGGTCGCGGCAGCTCTGGTCGGAAACCCCGCGCATCGAGACGGCGGGTGGCCGGACGTCGAACTCGTAGCAGCCGGTGACCTCGGTGGTCCCCATGATCGCCGCCGGTGCGATGCCGGTGAACTCGGCGATCACCGTGACGGTACGACCCTGCCGGTACACCCCCTTGGCGCCGCTCGTCGTCGGGCCGCCGCTGATGACGTCACGGTCGATCTCGGTGCCGAGCAGGGTGCCGTCGGCAGCGGACTTCCGCAGCCGGATCGCGGTCTCGGCGGCGGAGGTCCGCATGGCGTCGCGGGCCTGCTGCCGGTAGTGGGCGGGCGCGATGGCACCGACCCACACCCAGCAGCCGCACACCACCAGCAGAGCGGCCACCAGCACGGCCAGGCAGCAGTTCCACAGACCGCCCGCGACCCCGCCCTTCCCGAGCGAACTCCCCCTGGCCGTCCGGTGTTCCGGTATGAGCGGGCCCGGTCCGCCACGGCGCACGGTCCGCTCGAGCCGATGGTCCCGCGGTCTGTCGTCCCCCATGCCCTCAGGCTGCCCCGCCGGCCGACGGCCGACGGGAGCCGTTTCCGACACGTGATCGAACCGGTGCCCTGACGGAGACGCGAGGTCAGCCGAGCGTCGCCGTCGCCGTGTACGTCACCTCGTCGTCCGCGTGGTGGGCCGTGCCCCGGCAGGTGAGCGTCGTGACGGTGGAGACCTGGGGGCGGGTGAGCTGCCAGTGAGCCGTGAGGTGTTCGCCCGCGTCCAGGCGGGCCGTGGTGGCCGCGTCCCGGGCGTGCACCACCCAGCCGCTCGGGACGTCGAGGGTCAGCCGGGCGGCGTTCCAGGGCCGGGCGGAGCCGTTGGCGAGCGTCGCGGTGACCGTGAACTCGGCCCCACCGCCGGTGACTTCGAGGGTCACGCCGAAGGGCTTGCGCGGGTACACCGGTGCCCACGACTCGCGCATCAGCTTCACCAGGGCGTCCGCCTGGGCGGGGCGGGCGGCGGCGAGGTCGTGCTCCTCGCCGGGGTCCCGGGCGAGGTCGTACAGTTCCACGTCCCACTGGTCGTCCGGGGCCCGCCGGCTCTGGCCCGGCGCGAACCGGATCGCCTTGAGGTCGCCGCGCCGCAGCGCCTCGGCGACCCGGTCGCCCCGGCCGTGGTCGACGGTGTTCTGGCGCGCGGTGACGCCCGCGTGGTTGCGGTAGAAGTACAGGCTGTCGTGGCGGGCCGGGTGCGCGGAGCCGCGCAGGAGGGGGGCGATGGAGAGGCCGTCGACGTCGGTGGGGGCGGGTGCGCCCGCGAGGTCGGCGAGGGTGGGCAGCAGGTCGGTGAGCGGGGTGGGCCGGTCCGTGGTGCCGGTCGGGACGTGCCGCGGGGACCAGGCGATGAGCGGGACGCGGATGCCGCCCTCGTACAGGTTCCGCTTGAAGCCGCGCAACGGGCCGTTGCCGTCGAAGAGTTCGGGGTCGGTGCCCGCCTCCTCGTGCGGTCCGTTGTCGCTGGTGACCAGTACGACGGTGCGGTCGGCGAGGCCGAGCGCGGTGAGCTTGTCGGTGATGTCGCCGACGAGGGTGTCCAAGGTGGTGACCTGGGCGGCGTGCCGTCTGTTGGGCCCGGTCCAGGGGCGGTCGGCGTACTCGCCGAGGTGCGGGTCCTTGCTGGGCGCGTGCGGCACGGTCGGGGCGAGGTAGAGCAGGAACGGCTCGTCGCGGTGGGTGTGGAGGAAGCCGAGCGCGCGTTCGGAGATCAGGTCGGGGGCGTAGACCTGCTGGGCGCCGCCCTTGTTGGCCGGGATCTCCTCGCGGGTGCCGTTGTGCCACAGGTACTCGGGGAAGTAGTCGTGGGCGTGGTGGTGGGTGAGGTAGCCGTAGAACTCCTCGAAGCCGCGGGAGTTGGGGTGGCTCGGCTGGTCGGGGGCGTTGGGTCCGAAGCCCCACTTGCCGATCAGGCCGGTGCGGTAGCCGAGCGCCCCGAGCGCCTCCGCGAAGGTGAAGTCCCGGTCGGTGAGGGCGCCCTGGCCGCCCGGCCCCCAGGGGTTGGTGCGTACGGTCGCGTGCCCGCTGTGCAGGCCGGTGAGGAGTGAGCAGCGCGAGGGCGCGCACACCGGGGCGGCCGCGTAGGCCTGGGTGAAGCGCAGGCCCTCGGCGGCGAGGGTGTCCAGGCGCGGGGTGTGCATCAGCTGCTGGCCGTAGGAGCCGAGTTCGCCGTAGCCGAGGTCGTCGGCGAGGACCACCACGAAGTTGAGCCGGTTCGACGGGGTCCGCGCGGCGGGTGCCGCCACGGCCGGCTCGACGGTGTGCCGGGCGGGCTGAGCCGCGTCCCCGTCCTCGCACGCCGTGACCGCTGCGAGCGCGACGGGCGCCGCGGCGGCCCCGGTGAGGAAACGGCGGCGGCTGGGCATAGGGGTTCCCCCGGTGTGACGGCGGTGCGTGCTGCTGGACCGATGGTGACGGCGACCATCCGTCCAGGACCATGCACACGCTGTGAACGCTCTGTTTCGACTCGTGAGAGGGAATCCCGGGGTCGGAGGTTCCCCTTTCACGGCCTCAGAATGATCACAGACGGACCCGGCGTCCTCTCGTCCGGGGATGCGGAGCCGCATCCGGGCAAAACGCACCGGTCCCCGCCCTGCCGGGTGTCCGGCGGGGACGGGGACCGGGTCCGAGCCGTCGGCTCAGGCGGGCAGTGCCGCGCGCAACCGCCGGTCGCGGGGCGCCGGTTTGCGGTCGAGGCGGGCGTCCAGGAGGCGCCGGGCGGCGTCGCAGCGGCCGCCCGCGACCAGGGCGTACAGCAAGGTCTCCTCCACGACCTCCCGTTGGGCCGCGCTGCCGCCGACCCTGCGCAGCACCGGCAGCAGGGCGTCGAGCCCCCGGGCCGCCTCGTGGAAGCGCTCCTCTACGAGTTCGGCGAACGCCTCGCACAGCGGCGCGATCACCTCCCGCTGCACCGGGTCGGCGGCCGCCGCGTGGTCGCGCAGCCTGCGCAGCGCGGGCAGGTCGCCGGCGGCGGTGAGGGCGACGGCCGCGTGCAGCGCGGTGAACGCGGTCGCCGGCCGCTCCAGCACCTCCCGGGCCACCGAGCCCAGGACGTCCGCCGCCGGCAGGTACCCGTCCCAGCTGTCGCTGAGCCGGGCCCGCCACAGCAGCGAACCGGAGTCCACCAGCGCCCGCATCCCGCGCACCCGGCCCGGCGCGAGCTGGGCGAACCAGCGGCGGCGGACCGCGGCCGGGTCGTCGAGGGCGAGTTCGTGCAGGGCGATGTGCCAGGAGAAGTGCGCCCGGTGCACCGCGCCCCGCCCGCGCCCGGAGACCCAGCCGTCGAGCCAGTCCCGGCCCGCCTCGTGCGCCCCGGACTCGTAGTGGACGTGCGCCAGGGCGTGCACCGCGTGCCCGGACGCGGGCTCGTCGGCCAGCGCGCGGTGGGCCAGCTCCCCCGCCTCGTGCAGCCGGCCCTGCTCCTGGCGCAGGAAGGCCAGCAGCGAGGTGTGGAACCAGTGCCCGTCGTACGCGGGCGAGGTCAGGTCGAGCAGCCGCAGGGCGTCGTCGTCCTGCAGGTCGCTCACCCCGGAGAACGCGATGGTGGGCACGGCCGCCGCGAGCGCCAGCGCGTCCCCCGGGTGCTCCCGCAGATGCCGTACGAGCGCCTCGTCCCCGTCGTCACCGCTCACCCGGCGGGTGACCACGTCCACGAAGGACCGCTCGCGTTCGTCGGCACGCTCGCGGGCCGAGCGCTGGGCGTCGGCGAGGGCGCGGGGCACGTCGACGGCGGCGGCGCACTCGTGCCCCAGCAGGGCCAGGGCCGCGTGGCCGAGCGCGAAGCCGGGGTCGAGGGCGACCGCGCGGGCGAACGCGTCCTCGGCGCCGGAGCGCACCTTGAGGACCCGGTCGAGACCGCCGCGGTAGGCGGCGGCCGCCTCGGCGTGCGTGGACAGGGGCAGCCCGTGGCCGTCGACGGGACGCCGGGACGCCCGCCTGCGCCCGGGCAGCGGCAGCAGCCGCTGGGCCAGCTCGGCGGCCTGGACGCGGATCTCGGGGATCGCCGTGGTCTCCCACAGCTCGCCCCGGCGCGGAGCACCGAGCGTGAACAGGGGCACCGCGGCGCGGCCCTGGGCGTCGAGGAGCCGTCCGTCGTGGGTGGCGGCGCCCATGCCCAGCGGTCCGGGAACGGCGAGGCCGGCGGTGAACAGGGCCTGCCACAACGGTGTGTCGAGACGGCGGCCGGGTCCGGTGCAGTCGACCACCCAGCCGGCCTCCACCACATGGCCGTTGGACAGCTCGACGGCGAGACCGCCGGATTCGGCGGCCGTGACGCGGGCGACCGTGCCGGTGTGGACGTGCAGGCGGCGCGCGGTGCGGGCGCGGGAGACGTGTTCGGCGGTGGCGGGGGCCATCCGGTGGCGGTGGGTGTTCCACAGGGCGCCCTCGCGGGCCAGGAACTCCTCCCGCTCCTGCGGGGAGAGACTGCGCCACAGCCGTGCGGTGTGCGGGCGCAGGCTGTCCAGGCCCGGGCGCCAGTCGCCGTGGGTGCGCACCGAGCGGCTCACATGGCGGTAGACGGCGCGGCGCAGTCGGCCCAGCGAGGTGTCGTCGAGGCCCTCCGGGGCGGGCATGGCGCCGGCCGGGCCGAGGGCGTGCGGCTGGGGCAGCAGCCCGCTGCGGGACAGGGCGTGCACGGTACGGCCGGGGCGGTCGAGGGTGAGGGCGAGATCGACGGCGGTCAGGCCGGTGCCGACCAGCAGGACGTCCTCGGGGCTGTCCCGTACGGGATCCAGGGCACCCGGCGCCCACGGGGTGCCGACGAATCGGTCCGAGGCGCGCAGGGCGGGCGGGGCCCAGCCGGCGGTGGTCCCGGCGGGGCCGGTGGCCAGGACCGCGCTGTCCGCCACCAGGGGTTCCCCGTCGGCGAGGTGGAGTTCCACCCGGCCGTCGGCGGTGCCGGTACAGGACTCCGCGCGGGTGCGCATGCGGCGGACCGCGACCGTGCCGTGCGCGCGGACGAGGGCCTGGCCGAGGGTGTCGGCGAGGTAGGCGCCGTAGCGGTAGCGGGTGGCGAAGTCGGCGCCGGTGACGGCGGGTTCGCCGTGCCGGCACAGCCAGCGGAGGAAGTGCCCGGGGTCGTCCGGGTAGGCGCTCATGTTGCCGGCGGGCACGTTGAGGCGGTGCCGGGGGTCGTGGGTGGCGTAGGCGGTGCCCCGGCCCGCCTCCGGGGCCGGGTCGATCAGGACGAGGTCGAGAGGGGTCCGGCGGCGGTGCGCCGTCTCGCAGAGCTGGACGGCGGTGAGGGTGCCCGCCGCTCCGGCTCCCACGATGGCCACGCTCTGCCGCTTGCGGACGTCGGTCACGGATTACCTCCGGCGAGGGATCGGCGGACTGCTTCCTCACTGTTCCGAACTATTCCGATCGGACAGGTGGGAAAGCCATCCCGGGAGGGGGATCTCACCGGAAAATCAGGCCGCCGGTCGGGCGTTCATACTCTGTTCACGAACGGAGGCGGGGACAACCGGGGTTCCGGTCGACTCGTTCCGCCTCCGCGAGGCGACGCCCGCGGACGCCCGGCGCTCCTCATCGGAATCTCAGGGATCATCCCCGCCATTCAAAGGAACCACCCATACAACCGGCGCAGGATGCCCTGACACAGGTGGACAGTCAGGAAGGCGTGTCGTGGGCGTCCAGCACATATCGAACGGGTCCGGTCGGCAGTCGCAGAGGTGGACCCGGCGCGGGCTCCTCGCCGCTCTCGGCGCGGTGCCCGCGGGGGCCGCACTGGCCGGATGCGGTTCCTCCGCGGACGCCTCGGCCGCCACCGCCGGCAAGGGCGCGACGGCCTCGGTCAAGTCCGCGACCAAGAAGGCGACGATCACGGTCACCCCGGTCTCCGGCACCAGGAAGGCCGACTTCACCAGCCCGGTCGAGGTCACGGTGACCGACGGCACGCTGGCCTCCGTGACCGTCGCGGGCAACGACGGCTCGGCGCTGTCGGGCACCTTCGACGACGCGAAGACGAAGTGGACGTCGGCGAAGAACCCGTACTCCGGCACGAAGTACACGGTGACGGCGAAGGCGCAGGGCGCGACCGACGAGACGGTGGCCACCTTCACCACGAAGTCCCCGGGTGAGACCTTCCTCGGCTACTTCACGCCGGAGGCGGACTCCACGTCCGGTGTCGGCATGCCGGTGTCGATCAACTTCACGCACGCGGTCGCGGACCGGGCGGCGGTCCAGAAGGCGATCACGGTGACGGCCGAGCCGGAGGTCGAGATCGTCGGGCACTGGTTCAGCGACACCCGGCTCGACTTCCGCCCGGAGACCTACTGGGCGGCCGGCACCAAGATCACCCTCGGTCTGCGGCTCAAGGACGTCGAGGGGACGGACGGTGTCTACGGCACGCAGTCGAAGGACGTCACCTTCCACATCGGCCGGGAGCAGATCTCCACGGTCGACCTGTCGGCCAAGCAGATGGTGGTCAGGCGGGACGGCGCCACGTACGCCAGCTACCCGGTCTCGGGCGGCGACTCCGACCACACCACCTGGTCCGGGATCATGGTGATCAGCGAGCGGTTCAAGCAGACCCGGATGGAGTCCTCCACGGTCGGCCTCGGCGACGAGTACGACATCTCCGACGTCCCGCACGCCCAGCGCCTGACCACCTCCGGCACCTTCGTGCACGGCAACTACTGGGCGTCCACCTCGGTGTTCGGCAGCCAGAACACCAGTCACGGCTGTGTCGGCCTGCACGACGCCAAGGGCGCGAGCGACTCCTCGGTGGCCGGCTACAAGTTCTACGAGAGCTCGATGCTCGGCGACGTGGTGATCGTCAAGAACTCCGGCGAGAAGACCGTCGAGGCCTCCAACGGCCTCAACGGCTGGAACCTGTCCTGGTCGGACTGGAAGGCCGGCAGCGCGGTCTGACCCCTGGGCGCCTTCACCGCCTGAACTCCCCCGGGAATCAAGGAGATTCTTTGTTTTAACTCTTGACGACCGCAGGCACGGAGAGCACATTGGGCCCACTTTGAGAGCGCTCTCAGCAACGCCTCCCGGCGCTCTCGAAGGCATCCCGCGCACCCCCACTCCGTACCCGAGAGGCACCCCATGAGTGAAACCTCCGGTATACCCCCTGCGCACCACAGACGACGGCGCTCCTTCCGCCGTGCCCTCGTCGCCGTACTCGCCACGATCGGTCTGGCGGCCGTCGCCGCCACGACCGCGACCCTCCCCGCCAGCGCCTCGGCACCCGGTGTGCCGTCCGGCTGGAGCCAGGTCTTCCTCGACGACTTCAACGGCACCGCCGGCACCGGCGTCTCCACCTCCAACTGGCAGTACGACACCGGGACCTCCTACCCCGGCGGCCCCGCCAACTGGGGCACCGGCGAGGTCGAGACGATGACCTCCAGCACCGCCAACGTCGCCCTCGACGGCAGCGGCAACCTGAAGATCACCCCGGTCCGCGACGCGTCCGGCAACTGGACGTCGGGCCGGATCGAGACCACCCGCACCGACTTCCAGCCCCCGGCCGGCGGCAAGCTGCGCGTCGAGGCCCGGATCCAGATGCCGAACGTTACCGGCAACGCCGCCCTCGGCTACTGGCCGGCGTTCTGGATGCTGGGCGCGCCCTACCGGGGCAACTACCAGAACTGGCCGGGCGTCGGCGAGCTGGACATCATGGAGAACGTCCAGGGTCTGAACACTGTCTGGGCGACCATGCACTGCGGCACCAGCCCCGGCGGCCCCTGCAACGAGACCACCGGCATCGGCAACTCCACCGCCTGCCCCAACACCACCTGCCAGTCCGGCTTCCACACCTACACGATGGAGTGGGACCGCTCGGTGAGCCCCGAGGCGATCCGCTTCTCCGTGGACGGCGTCAACTACCAGACGGTGACGGCCAGTCAGGTGGACGCCACCACCTGGGCGAACGCCACCAACCACGGCTTCTTCGTGATCCTGAACGTGGCGATGGGCGGCGGCTTCCCGGCCGCGTTCGGCGGCGGCCCGACCAGCGCCACCGAGTCCGGCCACCCGATGGTCGTCGACTACGTCCAGGTGCTCCAGTCCAGTGGGAGCGGTACCACCACCCCGCCGACCGGCAACCGGGACGCCTACAGCGCGATCCAGGCCGAGTCGTACGACAGCCAGTCCGGCGTCACCACCGAGACCACCACCGACACCGGCGGCGGCCAGGACATCGGGTACGTCGCCAACGGCGACTGGGCCCTGTACAAGGGCGTCAACTTCGGGTCCACGGCGGCCACCCAGTTCTACGCGAGGGTGGCGAGCGGCGCGGCCTCCGGCGTGAGCGGCCTGGTCCAGGTACGCCTGGACAGCCCGTCCAACGCCCCCGTCGGCAGCTTCTCCGTCGGCAACACCGGCGGCTGGCAGACCTGGACGACGGTCCCGGCCAACATCAGCGCGGTGACCGGCACCCACGACGTCTACCTGACCTTCAGCAGCGGCCAGCCGGCGGACTTCGTGAACGTGAACTGGTTCGACTTCGGGCACTGACACGGGAGTCGAGCACGCGGCGCCGGAGTTCTCTCCGGCGCCGTCGCCGTGTCAGCGCAGCTCCGCCCGGAACGCCACCGGCGTCTGGCCCGTGTGCAGGTGGAAGAACTTGGAGAAGTTCGCCGCGTCCGGGAAGCCGATCGCCGCGCCCACCCGGCCGATCGGGAGGTCGGTGTGGGCCAGCAGGCGTTTGGCCTCCAGGACGACCCGCTTGTCGATGAATCCCTTCGGGGTCTCCCCGGTGGCGGCGCGGACCGCGCGGACCAGGGTGCGGCGGGAGTAGCCGAGGGCGTCGGCGTAGGCGCTGACACTGTGGTTGGTGGCGAAGTCCTCCTCCACCGCGTCCCTGAAAAGGGTGAAAGTCGTATCGGCCTGGCGGCGGGCCGCCTCCGCCGAGCTGGCCGCGAGATGCGCGAGCCGCAGCAGGAGCGCCGTGAGCGAGTGCCGCAGGACCGAGGTGTGCAGGCTCAGGGGGAGGGTCGCGGTGTCCTCGTACTCGCGTTGCAGGTTGGCGAGCGACGCCCGCAACGCGGTGAGCTGCGGTGCGTCGGGGCGGAGCAGAGGCGGCAGGTCGTAGCGGTAGAGGCCGGTCGCCTCCACGATCGCCCTCGGCAGGAAGCCGGGCTGCATGGTCAGGACGCTTCCGCGGTACTCGCAGGTCCGCGAGAAGCGGTGCACCTGCCCGGGCCGGATCCACAGCAGGTCACCGGCTTGTGCCTGGTACTCGGCGAAGTCGATCATGTGGCGGACCGGGCCCTCGGTGAAGAGCATGACCACGTGGAAGTCGATGCGGTGGACGCGTTCCAGGGGGGCATCGGCGTGCCACATGCGCTCGGTCCCCATCGGGCCGACCTGTATGCCGACACCGCCGACGCTCAGATCCACCGGGAAGGGGAAGGTTCTGATTCCGTCACCGTCGCCTGCCCCTTCGGGCGTTCTGTCCGCCATGTCCTTCTCGTGCCGTCCCTGTCGAAGATCCGTGTCCCACTTTCACCACAGGCTGACACACTCCAACCTTCCCTCCCAAAAGTCAGACTTTTAGTTTTGAACGCGTCAGGCCAGCCAGAACGCTTCTAACGAGGACTTCTTGAAGATGAGCACGCAGACATCAGACGGCTTCGAGTGGACCGACCTGGACCGGCGTGCCGTGGACACCGCGCGCCTGCTCGCGGCCGACGCCGTGCAGCAGGTCGGCAACGGGCACCCCGGCACCGCGATGAGCCTGGCCCCGGCCGCGTACACGATCTTCCAGAAGGCGATGCGGCACGACCCGGCCGACCCGGAGTGGACCGGCCGGGACCGTTTCGTCCTCTCCCCCGGGCACACCTCGCTCACCCTCTACACCCAGCTGTTCCTCGCCGGGTACGAGCTGGAGCTGGACGACCTCAAGGCCTTCCGGACGCACGGCTCCAAGACGCCCGGTCACCCGGAGTACGGCCACACGGCCGGTGTCGAGACCACCACCGGCCCGCTCGGCCAGGGTGTCGCCAACGCCGTCGGCATGGCGATGGCCGCCCGCTACGAGCGCGGCCTCTTCGACCCGGAGGCCCCCGAGGGCACCTCCCCCTTCGACCACACGATCTGGGCGATCGTCTCCGACGGCGACCTGGAGGAGGGCGTCTCCGCCGAGGCCTCCTCGATGGCCGGCCACCAGAAGCTCGGCAACCTGGTCTTCCTCTACGACGACAACCACATCTCCATCGAGGGCGACACCGCGACCGCCTTCTCGGAGGACGTGCTGGGGCGGTACGCGGCCTACGGCTGGCACACCCAGCGCATCGAGCCGACCACCGAGGGTGACGTCGATGTTCACGCCCTGTACGCGGCCCTGAAGGCGGCGCAGGCGGAGACCGGGCGGCCGTCGATCATCGCGATGCGCACGATCATCGCCTGGCCCGCGCCGAACGCGCGGAACACCGAGGCCTCCCACGGCTCCGCGCTCGGCGCCGACGAGGTCGCCGCCACCAAGCGCGTCCTCGGCTTCGACCCGGAGCGGACCTTCGAGGTCGCCGACGAGGTGCTGGCCCACACCCGCCGGGCGCTCGACCGGGGCGCCGAGGCGCACGCCGCCTGGGACAAGCGCATCGCCGAGTGGCGCACCGCCCGGCCGGAGCAGGCGCAGCTCTTCGACCGGGTCGTCGCCGGTCAGCTCCCCGAGGGCTGGGAGTCCGAGATCCCCGTCTTCGAGGAGGGCACGTCCGTCGCCACCCGGGCCGCCTCCGGCAAGGTCCTCCAGGCGCTCGGCCCGGTGCTGCCCGAGCTGTGGGGCGGCTCCGCCGACCTCGCCGGCTCCAACAACACCACCATCGACAAGACGTCCTCCTTCCTGCCGAAGGGCAACCCGCTGCCCGAGGCCGACCCGTACGGCCGTACCGTCCACTTCGGGATCCGCGAGTTCTCGATGGCCGCCGAGATGAACGGCATCGCGCTGCACGGCAACACCCGGATCTACGGCGGCACCTTCCTGGTGTTCTCCGACTACATGCGCAACGCCGTCCGCATGGCCGCGCTCATGCAGCTCCCGGTGACCTACGTCTGGACCCATGACTCCATCGGTCTCGGCGAGGACGGCCCCACCCACCAGCCGGTCGAGCACCTTGCCTCGCTGCGCGCCATCCCGGGCCTGAACGTCGTCCGCCCGGCCGACGCCAACGAGACCGCGACGGCCTGGGCCGAGATCCTGAAGAGGCACGCCACGCACCCCGCCCCGCACGGGCTCGCGCTGACCCGGCAGGGCGTGCCGACGTACGCGCCGAACCCGGACGCGGCCAAGGGCGGCTACGTACTGCGCGAGTCGTCGACCGAGACCCCGGAGGTGATCGTCATCGCCACCGGTTCCGAGGTGCACCTCGCCGTCGGGGCGCGGGACCTCCTGGAGGCCGAGGGGATCGGCACCCGGGTGGTGTCGATGCCGTCCGTGGAGTGGTTCGAGGAGCAGCCGCGCGAGTACCGCGAGAGCGTCCTGCCGCCGGCCGTGAAGGCGCGGGTCGCCGTCGAGGCCGGGATCGGCCTGACCTGGTACCGGTTCGTCGGCGACGCCGGCCGGATCGTCTCCCTGGAGCACTTCGGCGCCTCCGCCGACGCCAAGACCCTGTTCGCCGAGTTCGGCTTCACCGCCGAGCACGTGGCCGCCGCGGCCCGCGAGTCGCGTGCCGCCGCCCGTACCGCCTGATCCACCAGCCAGAAACAGTTCAGTAGAGGAAGATGATCACTGTGACCGAAGCAACCGCCACCGCGGGAGCACTCAAGCGTCTCTCCGACGAGGGCGTCTCGATCTGGCTGGACGACCTGTCGCGCAAGCGGATCAGCACCGGCAACCTGGCCGGGCTCGTCGCGGACCGGAACGTCGTGGGCGTGACCACGAACCCGTCGATCTTCCAGGCCGCCATCGGCTCCGGCGAGGGGTACGAGGAGCAACTCGCCGACCTGGCCGTGCGGGGCGTCACGGTCGAGGAGGCCGTGCGGATGATGACCACGCAGGACGTGCGGGCCGCCGCCGACGTGCTGCGCCCGGTGTACGACGCCACGGACGGCCGGGACGGCCGGGTCTCCATCGAGGTCGACCCCCGGCTGGCCCACGAGACGACGGCCACGGTCGCCGAGGCCAAGCAGCTCGCCTGGCTGGTGGACCGCCCCAACGTGATGATCAAGATCCCGGCCACCAGGGCGGGCCTGCCGGCGATCACCGAGGTGATCGGCCTCGGCATCAGCGTCAACGTCACGCTGATCTTCTCCCTCGAGCGCTACCGCGAGGTCATGGCCGCCTACCTGGCCGGCCTGGAGCAGGCCGCCGCCAAGGGCCTGGACCTCTCCACGATCCACTCGGTGGCCTCCTTCTTCGTCTCCCGCGTCGACGCCGAGATCGACAAGCGGCTGACGGTCCTCGGCACCGACGAGGCGCTCGCTCTCAAGGGCCGGGCGGCGCTGGCGAACGCGCGACTCGCGTACGAGGCCTACGAGGAGGTCTTCGGCGGCGGGCGCTGGACCGCGCTGGCCGGTGCCAGGGCCAACAAGCAGCGCCCGCTGTGGGCCTCCACCGGCGTGAAGGACCCGGCGTACAAGGACACCCTCTACGTCGACGAGCTGGTCGCGCCCGGCACGGTCAACACCATGCCGGAGGCGACGCTGAACGCCACCGCCGACCACGGCGACGTCCGCGGTGACACGGTGACCGGCGGCTACGCCCAGGCCCGCGCCGACCTGGCGGCCGTCGAGCGGCTCGGCATCTCCTACGACGAGGTCGTGGGCAAGCTGGAGGACGAGGGCGTCGCCAAGTTCGAGGTGGCCTGGCAGGAGCTGCTGGACGCCGTCACGAAGTCCTTGAACAGCAAGGGAGTTGACGCGTGATGAGCAAGAAGGAAAAGGAGGTGCGGGTGCCGGTGGTGCCCGCCGCCGACTGGGACAACCCGTTGCGGGACGCCGGCGACCGGCGGCTGCCGATGGTCGCCGGGCCGTCCGGCCTGGTCATCTTCGGGGTGACCGGTGACCTGTCCCGCAAGAAGCTGATGCCGGCCGTCTACGACCTGGCCAACCGGGGTCTGCTGCCGCCGGGCTTCTCGCTCGTCGGCTTCGCCCGCCGGGACTGGGAGGACCAGGACTTCGCCCAGGTCGTCCACGACGCGGTGCGCGAGCACGCCCGGACCCCGTTCCGCGAGGAGGTCTGGCAGCAGCTCGCCGAGGGCATGCGCTTCATCCCCGGCGACTTCGACGACGACACGGCGTTCAAGCAGCTGAAGACCGCCGTCGACGAGCTGGACGGCTCCCGGGGCACCGGCGGCAACTTCGCCTTCTACCTCTCGGTGCCGCCGAAGTTCTTCCCGAAGGTCGTGCAGCAGCTGAAGAAGGTCGGCCTGGCCACCCCGCCGGCCGGGTCCTGGCGGCGGGCGGTCATCGAGAAGCCGTTCGGCCACGACCTGGAGTCGGCGCAGGACCTCAACCGGGTCGTGCACGACGTGTTCGACCCGGACCAGGTGTTCCGCATCGACCACTACCTGGGCAAGGAGACCGTCCAGAACATCCTGGCGCTGCGCTTCGCCAACCAGATGTACGAGCCGATCTGGAACCGCTCCTACGTCGACCATGTGCAGATCACCATGGCCGAGGACATCGGCATCGGCGGCCGGGCGGGGTACTACGACGGCATCGGGTCGGCCCGTGACGTCATCCAGAACCACCTGCTCCAGCTGATGGCGCTGACCGCCATGGAGGAGCCGATCGCGTTCGACGCGGACGCGCTGCTCACCGAGAAGCTGAAGGTCCTGAAGTCGGTGCGGCTCCCGGAGGACCTGGGCAGGCACACCGTGCGGGGCCAGTACGCCGAGGGCTGGCAGGGCGGCGAGAAGGTGATCGGCTACCTCCAGGAGGACGGTATCGACCGCAAGTCGAAGACCGACACCTACGCCGCGGTCAAGGTCGAGATCGACAACCGCCGCTGGGCGGGCGTCCCCTTCTACCTGCGCACCGGCAAGCGGCTCGGCCGCCGCGTCACCGAGATCGCCGTGGTCTTCCAGCGGGCCCCGCACTCCCCCTTCGACTCGACGGCCACCGAGGAACTCGGCGCGAACGCGATCGTCATCCGCGTCCAGCCCGACGAGGGCATGACCGTCCGGTTCGGCTCCAAGGTGCCGGGCACGTCCATGGAGATCCGGGACGTGACGATGGACTTCGCGTACGGCGAGTCGTTCACGGAGTCCAGCCCCGAGGCGTACGAGCGGCTCATCCTGGATGTGCTGCTCGGTGACGCCAATTTGTTCCCCCGTCACCAGGAAGTGGAAGAGTCCTGGAAGATCCTCGACCCGATCGAGACGTACTGGGCGAAGCATGGCAAGCCCGCGCAGTACGAGTCGGGCAGCTGGGGACCGAAGGAAGCCGACGAGATGCTCGCACGAGACGGACGGAGCTGGCGCAGGCCATGAAGATCGACCTGACCGACACCACGGCAAGCAAGATCAACAAGGCGCTGGTGCAGGGTCGCCGCGCCATCGGAACCCCTGCGGTGGGCATGGTCCTGACGATGGTGATCGTCACGGACGAGGAGAACGCCTACGACTCGATCAAGGCGGCCGAGGAGGCCTCGCACGAGCACCCCTCGCGCACCCTGGTCGTCATCAAGCGGCATGTGCGCACCCTGCGCGACCGCACCTCCTCCCGCCTGGACGCGGAGGTCCGGGTCGGCTCCGAGGCCGGCACCGGCGAGACGGTCGTGCTGCGGACGTACGGCGACGTCTCCGACCACGCCGACTCGGTGGTGCTCCCGCTGCTGCTGCCGGACGCCCCCGTGGTCGTGTGGTGGCCGGTGGAGGCCCCGGACAACCCGTCCAAGGACCCGCTCGGCGCCCTCGCCCAGCGCCGGATCACCGACCTGTACGCCGTCGAGCGGCCGATGGAGGTCCTGGAGGCCCGTGGCCGCAACTACGCGCCCGGCGACACCGACCTCGCCTGGACCCGGCTCACCCTGTGGCGGTCCATGCTGGCGGCCGCCCTCGACCAGGCCCGGGTCGCCGTGACCTCGGCGGCCGTCGAGGCCGAGGCGGACAACCCCAGCGCCGAACTCCTCGCCCGCTGGCTGGAGGCCCGCCTGGCCGTCAAGGTGGACCGCGTGGTCTCCCCCGGCCCGGTCGTCACGAAGGTACGGCTCGGCACCGCGACCGGCGAGATCGTCATCGACCGCCCCGAGGGCCCGCTGGCCACCCTGACCCTGCCGGGCCAGCCGCCGCGCACCCTCGCGCTGAAGGTCCGGCCCACCTCCGAACTGATCGCCGAGGAGCTGCGCCGCCTCGACGCCGACGAGATGTACGCCATCGCCCTGCGCGGCGAGGGCACCAAGGAGACCGCTTCCGATGTCTGACACCCCCCGGCTCACCCGGCGGCCCGAGTGGGCCGCCCTGGAGGACCACCGCGCCCAGGGACTGCCGGTCCTGCGTGAGCTGTTCGCGACGGACCCGGCACGCGCCGAGCGGTACGTCGTACGCGTCGGCGACCTGTACATCGACTACAGCAAGCACCTGATCACGGACGAGACCCTCGCCCTGCTCCAGGAACTGGCCACCGCCGCCGACGTCTTCGGCCTGCGGGACGCGATGTTCCGCGGCGAGAAGATCAACATCACCGAGCGGCGGGCGGTCCTGCACACCGCCCTGCGCGCCCCGCGCGGCGCGGTGGTCGAGGTCGACGGCGAGAACGTCGTACCGCAGGTGCACGCGGTCCTGGACAAGATGAGCGGCTTCGCCGGCCGCGTCCGCTCCGGCGAGTGGACCGGCCACACCGGCAAGCGCATCAGGAACGTCGTCAACATCGGCATCGGCGGCTCCGACCTGGGCCCGGCGATGGCCTACGAGGCCCTGCGGGCCTTCACGGCCCGGGAGTTGACGTTCCGTTTCGTCTCCAACGTGGACGGCGCCGACCTCCACGAGGCGACCCGGGACCTGGACCCGGCGGAGACCCTGTTCATCGTCGCCTCGAAGACGTTCACGACGATCGAGACGATCACCAACGCGACCTCGGCGCGCACGTGGCTGCTGGACGGTCTCGACGGTGACGAGAAGGCCGTCGCCCGGCACTTCGTGGCCCTGTCCACGAACGGCGAGAAGGTCACGGACTTCGGTATCGACCCGGACAACATGTTCGAGTTCTGGGACTGGGTCGGCGGCCGCTACTCCTACGACTCCGCCATCGGCCTCTCGCTGATGATCGCGATCGGCCCGGACCGCTTCCGCGAGATGCTCGACGGCTTCCACCTGGTCGACGAGCACTTCCGCACCGCCCCCGCCGAGGCGAACGCGCCCCTGCTGCTCGGCCTGCTGGGGATCTGGTACGGCAACTTCTCCGACGCCCAGTCGCACGCGGTGCTGCCGTACTCGCACTACCTCTCCAAGTTCACGGCCTACCTCCAGCAGCTGGACATGGAGTCCAACGGCAAGTCGGTGGACCGGGACGGCCGTCCGGTGGACTGGCAGACGGGTCCCGTGGTGTGGGGCACGCCCGGCACCAACGGGCAGCACGCCTACTACCAGTTGATCCACCAGGGCACGAAGCTGATCCCGGCGGACTTCATCGGCTTCGCCGAGCCGGTCGCCGAGCTGAGCGGTGAACTCAAGGCGCAGCACGACCTGCTGATGGCGAACTTCTTCGCCCAGACCCAGGCCCTGGCCTTCGGCAAGACGGCGGAGGAGGTCCGCGCGGAGGGCGTCGCGGAGGAGCAGGTCACCCACCGCACCTTCCAGGGCAACCACCCGACCACGACGATCCTGGCCCGTGAACTGACCCCGTCCGTGCTCGGCCAGCTGATCGCGCTGTACGAGCACAAGGTGTTCGTCCAGGGTGCCGTCTGGAACATCGACTCCTTCGACCAGTGGGGCGTGGAGCTCGGCAAGGTCCTCGCCAAGCGCATCGAGCCCGCCCTGACCGAGGGCGCGGACGTCCCCGGCCTCGATCCGTCCACCAGCGCTCTCGTCTCGACGTACCGCACGCTTAGGAAGTGAATGACATGCAGCTCGGACTCATCGGTCTCGGCAAGATGGGCGGCAACATGCGCGAGCGGATCCGCCGCGCGGGCCACACCGTCATCGGCTACGACCGCAACCCCGACGTCTCCGACGTCAAGAGCCTTGCGGAGCTGGTCGACAAGCTCGACGCGCCACGCACGATCTGGGTGATGGTCCCGGCCGGCACCGCCACCCAGTCCGTCGTCGACGAGCTCAAGGACCTGCTGTCCGAGGGCGACACGGTGGTCGACGGCGGCAACTCCCGCTGGACGGACGACGAGAAGCACGCCGCCGAGTTGGGCATCAAGGGCATCGGCTTCGTCGACGCCGGTGTCTCCGGCGGGGTGTGGGGCCTGCAGAACGGGTACGCCCTGATGGTCGGCGGCGACAAGCAC
Source organism: Streptomyces sp. NPDC058683 (assembly GCF_042716195.1). Taxonomy (NCBI): domain Bacteria; kingdom Bacillati; phylum Actinomycetota; class Actinomycetes; order Kitasatosporales; family Streptomycetaceae; genus Streptomyces; species Streptomyces sp. NPDC058683. The sequence continues at coordinate 58,183 of NZ_JBHXSK010000005.1, read as the reverse complement.
CACGTCGAGCGGCTCCACCCGATCTTCGAGGCGCTCAAGCCGGAGGGCCCGTACGGCTATGTCCACGCGGGCCGCGTCGGCGCCGGGCACTTCTCCAAGATGGTCCACAACGGCATCGAGTACGCCATGATGCAGGCGTATGCGGAGGGCTGGGAGCTTCTTGAGAAGGTCAAGTCGGTGGACAACGTCCGCGAGGTCTTCCGCTCCTGGCAGGACGGCACCGTCATCCGCTCCTGGCTGCTCGACCTCGCGGTCAACGCCCTGGAGGACGACGAGCACCTGGACAAGCTGAAGGGCTTCGCGCAGGACTCCGGCGAGGGCCGCTGGACCGTCGAGGCGGCCATCGACAACGCGGTGCCGCTCCCGGCGATCACCGCCTCCCTGTTCGCGCGGTTCGCGTCCCGCCAGGACGACTCCCCGCAGATGAAGATGATCGCGGCCCTGCGCAACCAGTTCGGCGGCCACGCGGTCGAGTCCGCGAAGGAGTGACCGACGGTGGGGGACCTCCTTCTGGTCCGCCACGGTGAGACGGAGTGGAGCCTGTCGGGACAGCACACCAGCTGGACCGACCTGCCCCTCACCCAGCACGGCGAGGAACAGGCCAAGTCCCTCGCCCCGCTGCTCACCGGCCGGACCTACGCACTGGTACTGGCCAGCCCGCTGAACCGCGCGATACGCACGGCCGAGCTGGCCGGCCTCACCGGGGTCGTACCCGATCCCGACCTGCACGAATGGGACTACGGCGGCTACGAGGGCATCACCACGGTGGAGATCCACCGCTCCCGCCCCGACTGGTACCTGTGGACCGACGGCGTGCCTCCGGGCCCGGCGGGCCACCCCGGCGAGTCGCCCCAGGAGATCGGCGCCCGGGCCGACCGGGTGCTCGCCACGGTGGACAAGGCCCTCGCGGGCGACGACGGTGATGTGGTCCTCGTGGCCCACGCCCACTTCCTGCGGGTGCTCACCGCCCGCCGCCTGGGGCTGCCGCCCGCCGAGGGCCGGCTGTTCCAGCTGGCCACCGGGACGGTCAGCCGGTTGTCCATGGAGCACGGGTGGCCCGTGATCGCCGAGTGGAACAAGACGCCGTAAGCGGCCTCGTGACGGCCCGTCAGTAGCAACTGGCGGGCCGTTTCGACGTGTTGGACCGCCCCGGTACCGCCCCCGGACCATCCCGGGCGGTGCCCGCGATCCGTGCCGACCTCGGGGCCGAGGCGTCGCGAGTTTCTACGGCCCCTTTCCTAACCCCTTGTCGAAAGTCCCGCGAAGCCCATAGCCTTGCGCCGCGCCGGTGCCGTCGTCCGACCGGGCCCGGTCGTGACGGATGGGAGGGGCAGCCGCGTGAAGCGCACATCGCGTGACATCCGCACCGCGAACCGCTACGAGGTGCTGCGCCAGATCATCGCCCAGTCCCCCACCTCCCGGCAGACGCTGGCCGCCGCCACCGGACTGAGCGTCGCCACGGTCGCCACGCTCGTCGGCGAGCTGCTCGACCTGCGGATGATCACCGAGGTCGGTTTCGAGGACTCCGCGGGGGGCCGTCCCCGGGGTCTGATGGCCGTCAACGCGGCGGGCGGCGCGCTGATCGGCGTCGACATGGCGGAGACCTACATCCGGGTCGAGCTGTTCGACCTGGGCCTGAACGTGCTGGCCCGCGCCGTTGAGGACATGCGCCCGGGCGAGCACCGGCCCGCGCAGGTGGTCGGCCATGTCGCCACCGCCGTCGGCTCGGTGGTCGCCCAGGCCGGGGTGGAGGGCGCGCGGGTGCTGGGCGTCGGGGTGAGCGTGCCGGGGCAGGTCGACCGGGGCACCGGGATCGCCGAGTACGCGCCCAACTGGGACTGGCACGACGTGCCGCTGCTGGATCTGCTGTCCGAGCACATCGCCTACCCGCTGTACCTGGACAACCCGCTGCGGGCGAGCGCGGTGGCCGAGCTGTGGTTCGGGGCCGCGCGCGGACACGAGGACGCGGTGGTGGTGAACCTCGGGACCGGGGTGGGCGCCGGGCTGGTCCTGGCCGGCGGGCTGTACCGGGGGGTGAGCAACAGCGCCGGGGAGTGGGGGCACACCACCCTCGTGCTGGACGGGCGGCTGTGCCACTGCGGCAACCACGGCTGTGTCGAGACGTACGTCGGCGCGCCGGGGATCATGCTCAACCTGCGCGAACTCAGCCCGCGCAGCACGCTGTTGCACCCCGAGGACCAGACGGCGACCGTCGACGCGCTCGCCCGCGGGGTCGCCGCGGGCGATCCGGTGGCCGTCAAGGTCGTCCGCGACACGGCCCGTTACCTGGGCGCCGGCATCTCGGACCTGGTGAACCTGTTCAACCCCGAGGTGGTCGTGCTGAGCAGCTGGGTCGCCAGGAAGCTGGGCACACCGCTGCTCGACGAAGTGCGCGAGGCCGTCGGGCGGCACGCGCTGAGGCGGCCGTTCGCCGCCACCGAGATCGTCCTCTCCCCCGTCCCCACCGACCCGGTGTGCCTCGGCGCGGCCACGTCCGCGCTGGAGGGCGCCCTGCAGTCGGTGGGGCAGCGGCCCTCCAGACGCACCACCCCCGCAAGGAGCCGTACCGCACCACCTTCATGACGACGGAAGGGATGCCGTTTTGATCCGCACGACGCGCACGAAGAGAGCGGTCCTCGCCGTGGCCGCGGCCACGGCCGTACTGACCGTGACGGGGGCCCTGATCAGCTCCCCGCCCGCGAACGCCGCCGACTCCGCCGGAACAGCCGACACAGCCGGCACAGCCGGGACGGCATCGGCGGAGGTCTCCCCGCACGCCGCCCAGACCATCGACGACATCGGAGCTTCGGGCGCCTGGTGGGTCAACGACCTCCAGCACTTCGACCCCAAGGTCCAGGCCAGGGTGGCGAAGCTGCTGTTCTCGAAGCAGGGCCTGGACCTCAGCTCGTACCGGTACAACATCGGCGGCGGCGGGGTCGCGGTCACCACCCCGGCCCGGGCCGCCGAGGACTTCACCGGCCCCGACGGCACCTACGACTGGAGCAAGGACAAGGGCGGTCGGACCTTCCTCGAGTACGCCGCGAAGTACGGCGTCGAGGACCTGATCGGCTTCGTCAACAGCGCGCCCGCCGAGTGGACCACCAACGGGCAGAGCTGCGGCGGCCAATTGAAGACGGCGAACGAGACCGACTACGCCAAGTACGTGGCCGACGTCACCGACCACTTCGCCCGCCAGGGCGTGCGCCTGGACTACATCAGCCCCTTCAACGAGCCGGACAACGACTTCGGTTCGTGCGGTCAGGAGGGCATGCAGGTCACCGTCGACCAACGCGACGACATCGTCAGGGCGCTGGGCGCCGAGCAGCGGGCCCGGCACCAGGGGACCGGGATCATCGCCGACGAGTCCAGCAGCACCGTGCAGTTCACCACCGAGGTCCCGCAGTGGCTGTCCCAGCCGGACACCGCGCAGTACGTGTCCAAGCTGGCCCACCACACGTACAACAACCCCGGCGACGGCCAGCTGGGCAACGTCTACGAGACCGCGAGGACGGCCGGCAAGACGTCCTGGGCCTCGGAGATCTGCTGCTTCGGCAAGGGCTCGACGGGCTGGAACCAGGAGTACGACCCGACGATCGACAACGCCCTGCTGATGTCCCGGATCGTCTACAAGGACTTCGCGAGCTCCCACGACTCCGCCTTCCAGTGGTGGGTGGCGCTCGCGAGCGGGTACGGCAGCGACCCGAACGCCAGGAACGACGAGGGCTGGAACGACGGCCTGATCTACTACGACCCCGACTACGCGACGAACGGCAACCAGACGCTGTACTTCACGAAGCGGTACTACGCGCTCGGCCAGTACAGCAAGTTCGTCAAGCCGGGCTCGGTCGCGCACAACGTCACCGGCGCTCCGGACGGGGTCGAGGTGTCGGCGTACGACCTCCCCCAGGCTCGAACAGACTCGCCCGGGGGGACCCCCACCGGCAAGTGGGTGGTCGTGGTCAACAACCACAACACCGTGGACACCCCGCTGAGCCTGCACTTCAACGGCAAGACGCCGGTACGGGCCAGGGAGGCGGTGCGGACCTCGGCCACCGAGGACTGGGCCGACGTCGCGCGGCCGACGGTGAGTTCGGGTACCGCCTCCGCGACACTCGCGGCCCGTTCGGTCACCACCTACGTCTTCGACCAGAAGGGCCACGGCAGTTCGGCCGTGACCGGTTCCCTGGTGGGCAGGCAGTCCGGCAAGTGCCTGACCGCGGGCGCCTCCGGGGCCGCCATCGCCACCTGCACGGGCACGGACCAGTCCTGGTCGTACGACGCGAAGGGCACCCTGAAGGGCGCGAACGGCTACCTGACGGCTTCGGGTTCCGGTCTGACGACCACCGCCGACTACACCGGTGACGCGGGCCAGCGCTGGCTGCTGAACGCCAACGGCCAGATCCTCAGCGAGGCGTCAGGCAAGTGCCTGGACGTGAGCGGGCAGGCCACCTCCGACGGCGGCAAGGTGATCCTCTACAGCTGCAACGGAGGCGCCAACGAGGCCTGGACCAGGCAGTAGCCGCACCACTCCGCACGAACCGAGGGCCGCCGGCCACCCCCTGATCCGGCGGCCCTCAACTCACCCTGCTTTCCGTCCTGTTCGCCATCCCGAACCGGGTACAACGTTTCGCGCAGACTTCGTCCAACCTCTTGCCGAAGTATTAGCCGAAGGTTAACGTCCCGCACCGCAGCGCAATTTCAGCCATCTGGCTCCCGGGGGTTTTCAGGGCCTCCCACGGCCGCGGAGTCGCAGCCGCACTCGACAGACAAGGACGTCAGCATGTCGGCACTCAGCAACAACAACTGGTCCCGCCGGTCTCTCTTCCGGGCGGCCGCGGGTATGGCCGCAGCCGGCACACTGGCCGCCTGCGGCGGCAACAACGGGCGGGGCGGGGGCTCCGGGTCGGGCAAGCAGCTGACCCAGATGTTCCACGCCTACGGCGAGGCGGGCACGGAGCAGGCGATCAAGCGGTACGCCGCCGCCTACAAGGACGCCGACGTCACCACGCAGTGGATCACCAGCTCCGACTTCGAGAGCAAGCTCTTCGCCACGCTGCTCACCAAGAGCGCCCCCGATCTGTTCGAGTTCCACCCGCAGATCCAGATGGTCAAGAGCGGTCAGGTCGCCGACCTGAGCGACCTCATCGACCCGGTCAAGGACGACTTCAACCCGGCCGACATCAAGTCGCACACGGTCGACGGGAAGATCTACGGCGTCCGGATGATCGACGACCCGCAGTTCTTCTTCTACCGGCCGTCGCTCTTCGAGAAGGCGGGTGTCAAGGTCCCGGAGACCCTCGACGAGCTGATCGAGGCCGCCGCCAAGCTGACCACCAGCAAAATGAAGGGCCTGTACCTCGGCAACGACCTGCACGCGATCATCAGCCCGCTGATCTGGTCGGCCGGTGCCGACACGCTCGACGACAAGAACCAGATCGCCTACCACACGGACGGCGTCGTCGAGGGCCTGAAGAAGCTGCGCAAGCTGTTCACCAGCGGCGACCTGCTGCTCGGCGCCCCGACCGACTTCTGGGACCCGTCCTCGCTCAACCAGGGCCTGTGTGCCATCCAGTTCTGCGGTATGTGGGCGATGCCGCAGTTCCAGAAGGTGCTCGGCGACGACCTCGGGGTCTTCCCCTTCCCGAAGACCATCGACTCCGGCAAGCAGTCCGTCTACAACGGCGGCTGGTCGATGTTCGTCAACGCCAAGGGCGACAACGTCGACGCGGCCAAGGAGTACGTGAAGTGGCTGTGGATCGACCAGAAGAAGTACCAGGAGGACTGGGCGACGTCGTACGGCTTCCACATCCCGCCGCGCACCTCGATCGCCGCGTCGGCCACCAAGCTCAAGTCGGGCCTGCCCGCGGAGGGCGTGAAGCTCTTCAACGAGTTCGGGCACTTCGACAACATCGGCTGGACCCAGGCGATGATCCAGGGCACGTGGGACCTCCTCTCCAACTGCGTCCGCAAGGACGGTGACCCGGAGAAGGCGCTCGACCAGTGCGACAAGACCGTCAACCGCGAGCTGAAGAAGCTCTTCGGATAAGTCGGCGGACGGAACAGACCATGTCGACGACCACGACGCGCGACCTCGCCAACCCCGCCCCGGCGAAGGCCAAGTCGGCCAAGCCGCGGCGGGGCCTGCGGGGCAGCCGCACCCTCAGCTTCTGGCTCTTCATCAGCCCCTTCCTCATCGGGCTGATCGTCTTCATCTACGTGCCGATCGGCTGGAGCATCTACCTCAGCTTCTTCGACGCACGGTTCACCGTCACGCCGGACAAGTTCATCGGCCTCGACAACTACACCTACATGCTGACGGACCCCAAGTTCGTCGGCTCGCTCGGCACCTTCACCGTGTTCGCCGCGTTCATCGTGCCCACCACCTGGGCGGTGTCGCTGGGCCTCGCCCTGCTGGTCAACCGGATCCGGTTCATGCGGGCGTTCTTCCGGTCGGTGTTCTTCCTGCCGACCGCGTGCAGCTATGTCGCCGCGTCCATGATCTGGAAGATGTCCATCTTCAGCGGGGTCCGCTTCGGCCTGATGAACACCGTCCTCGGCTGGTTCGGCATCGAGAACATCGCCTGGCTGGCCTCCCCCAGCCCGCCCTGGTACTGGCTGGTCATCGTCACGCTCCGCCTGTGGCTGCAGTCCGGCTTCTACATGATCCTGTTCCTGGCGGCCCTGCAGAACATCCCCGGCGAGCTGTACGAGGCCGCCGCCATCGACGGCGCGAGGCCGGGCTGGCAGACCTTCCGGTACATCACCCTGCCCCAGCTGCGGGCCACCTCGACCGCGGTGGTCCTGCTCCTGCTCATCGCCGCCTACCAGGCCTTCGACGAGTTCTACAACCTGCTCGACAAGACCACCTGGGGCCGGCCTCCGCTGGTCGAGCTCTACAGCACCGCCCTGGGCACGCAACAGGACTACGGCGCCGGCAGCGCGGGGGCCGTCATCCTGACCGCGCTGATCATCATCGTCACCCTGTTCCAGGGGAAGATCATGGGCTTCGGAAGGGGGGAGGAGGCCAAGTGACCACCACCACGCCCGACATGCACAAGACCACGCCCGCGAAGGGCAGGCGCTCCGGCCGGCGCGGCGGAGTGATGGGCAGCACCGGCCTCTACATCGCCACCGGTGTCGCCACCCTCCTCTTCCTGGTGCCGTTCTACATCCTGCTCCGCAACGCCCTCTCCACGGACCCCCAGATCACCGGGGAGCACTGGGAGATCTTCCCCACGCACCTGCAGTGGGGCAACGTCAAGGAACTCTTCGACGACCCGCAGGTCGACTTCGCCCGGTCGATGTGGAACTCGCTGGTCGTCGCCGTCTCCATGACCGCCGGCATCCTGCTGGTGTGCTCCCTGGCCGGATACGCCCTGGCCCGCATCCCCTACAAGCACGCCAACAAGATCTTCTACGTCGTCCTGGGCACCCTGATGGTCCCGACCTCGGTGACCTTCGTGCCCAGCTTCGTGCTGGTCTCCTCGCTGGGCTGGGTGGACACCTACCGGGGTCTGATCGTCCCGGGCCTGTTCAGTGGTTTCACCTGCTTCCTGTTCCGGCAGTACTTCCTGGGGTTCCCGAAGGAGCTGGAGGAGGCGGCACGCGTGGACGGGCTCGGGTACTGGGGCGCGTACTGGCGCGTCGTCGTACCCAACTCGCTGAACTTCTTCGCGGCCATCGCCACCATCACCTTCATCGGCGCCTGGAACGCCTTCCTGTGGCCACTGGTCATCGGTCAGGACCCGGGGGCGTGGACCGTCCAGGTCGTGCTCTCGTCGTACATGACCAACCAGACGGTCGTCTTCCACACGATCTTCATGGCCACCGCCATCTCCATCCTGCCCCTGGTGTTCGTCTTCCTCTTCCTCCAGCGCTGGCTGGTGCAGGGGATCGCGCAGACCGGCATCAAGGGCTGACACGCTTCGAACGACCTGGAGACCGATGTCTTTCCGAACCTCCGCCACCGACTACGTCGAGGACGTCTCCCCGGGCTCCGGCGCCCTGCCGCCCCGGGCCCGGTACCCGCACTCGGACGCCGAGTCGCTCTCCCTGAACGGCAGTTGGCGCTTCCGGCTGTCGCCCACGGCCGACGCCGAGGACGACGCGTTCGCCGAGCCGGGGTACGACGCCGGCGGCTGGGCGGAGGTCTCGGTCCCGGGCCACTGGGTGCTCCAGGGCCATGGCGCACCGATCTACACGAACCACCTCTACCCGTTCCCGGTCGACCCGCCGCGGGTCCCGACCGAGAACCCCACCGGCGACCACCTCCGCGTCTTCGACCTGCCCGAGGGCTGGGACCTGACCGACGGCGGGGCGGTCCTCCGCTTCGACGGGGTCGAGTCCTGCGCCCGGGTCTGGCTGAACGGCACGGACATCGGCGAGTTCAAGGGCTCCCGGCTGCCGCACGAGTTCGCGGTCGGCCACCTGCTGAGGCCGGCCGGCAACGTACTCGCCGTCCGCGTCCACCAGTGGTCGGCCGGTTCCTACCTGGAGGACCAGGACCAGTGGTGGCTGCCCGGCATCTTCCGTGACGTGACCCTGCTGCACCGCCCGGCGGGCAGCGTCCTGGACTTCTTCGTCCACGCCTCCTACGACCACCTCACGGGCGAGGGCACCCTGCGCGTCGACTCCGATGTCGACGGGCGGGTGTCCGTGCCCGCCCTGGACATCGATGTCGCGACCGGCGAGCCGGTGACGGTCCCGGTCCAGGCGTGGACGGCGGAGACCCCGAAGCTGTACGACGGGGTGCTGGCCACCGAGGGCGAGCGGGTGCCGTTGCGGATCGGCTTCCGGACGGTGGCACTCGCCGACGGGCTGATCAAGGTCAACGGCACGCCCGTCCTCTTCAAGGGCGTCAACCGGCACGAGTGGCACCCCGAGCGGGGCCGCGCCCTCGACCTGGAGACCATGCGGGCGGACGTGCTGCTGATGAAGCGGCACAACATCAACGCGGTCCGCACCTCCCACTACCCGCCCCACCCGGCCTTCCTGGACCTGTGCGACGAGTACGGCCTGTGGGTGATCGACGAGTGCGACCTGGAGACCCACGGCTTCACCGAGCAGGCCTGGCGGGACAACCCGGTCGACGACGACCGCTGGACCCCGGCCCTGCTCGACCGGGCGGCCCGGATGGTCGAGCGCGACAAGAACCACCCGTCGGTGGTGATCTGGTCGCTCGGAAACGAGGCCGGCACCGGCCGGGGCCTGACCGCGATGGCCGAGTGGATCCACGGCCGGGACCGGTCACGGCTCGTGCACTACGAGGGTGACATCAACTGCCGTGACACGGACGTCTATTCGCGGATGTACGCCGACCACGCCGAGGTCGAGCTGATCGGCCGGGGCCTGGACGGCGGCACCCACAAGCGACGGCAACTCCCCTTCATCCAGTGCGAGTACGGGCACGCCATGGGCAACGGCCCCGGTGGCCTGGCCGACTACCAGCGGATCTTCGAGTCGTACGACCGGATCCAGGGCGGCTTCATCTGGGAGTGGATCGACCACGGCATCAAGGACGAGCGCTACGGCTACGCCTACGGCGGCGACTTCGGCGAGGAGCTGCACGACGGGAACTTCGTCTGCGACGGACTGGTCTTCCCCGACCGGCGGCCCTCCCCCGGTCTGGTCGAGTACAAGAAAGTGATCGAGCCGGTCCGGTTCGAGGGCGACGGCGCCGCCGTCCGGGTCACCAACAAGCAGGACTTCGCCGACCTGTCCGCGCTGGCCTTCACCTGGTCGTACGAGGTCGGCGGCGAGACCGTGGAGTCGGGCCGACTGGCCGTACCCGCCTTGGCGGCCGGTGAGTCGGCGGAGGTGAAGCTGCCGGAGCCCCCGGTCGCCACCGGCAGCGGCGAGACGCAGTGGACGGTGCGGGCGGTACTGGCCGCCGACACCGCCTGGGGACCGCAGGGGCATGTCGTGGCCTGGGGCCAGTTCCCGGTCTCGGGGCGGCAGTTGCCGTCCTTCGCCGCCTCCGCCGGACCGGTGGTGTCCGGCGGCGGGCTGATCGCTCTCGGCCCGGCCGCCTTCGATGCGCGCAGCGGCACGCTGCGGAGCATCGGCGACGTGGCGGTGACCGGACTGCGGCTGGACGTATGGCGGGCGACGACCGACAACGACGACGGCGCCGCCTGGCAGAGCGACCTCCGCTACGGCACGCTGTGGCGGAAGTTCGGTCTGCACCGCATGCGGCACCGCCTGGACGCGGTGGAGCCGACCGGCGACGCGTTGACCGTGCGCACCCGGGTGGCGCCCGCCGCCTGGGAGTTCGGACTGGTGACCGTCTACCGCTGGACCACGGACGGCAGCCGCCTCGGACTCACCGTCTCCGTGACCCCCGACGGCGACTGGACGGTGCCGCTGCCCCGGCTCGGCGTCCGCTTCGGCCTGTCGGCTGCCGACCGCGTGCGATGGTTCGGCGGCGGCCCGGGCGAGGCGTATCCGGACACCAAGGCGGCCTCGATGGTGGGCCGTTGGCAGTCCACGGTGGACGACATGCAGACCCCGTACCTCCGCCCGCAGGAGAACGGCGCCCGCGCGGACGTCCGCTGGGCGGAGATCGGCGGCCTGCGGATCGAGGGAGCCCCGGAGTTCTGGTTCACCGCCCGACGCTGGACCACCGAACAGCTGGACGCGGCCGCTCACCGCACCGACCTCACCCCGGGTTCCACCGTGTGGGTCAACCTGGACCACGGCCAGCACGGCATCGGCTCGCAGTCCTGCGGACCGGGTGTCCTGCCGCCGTACCAACTCCACGCCGGACCGGCCGAGTTCTCCTTCGTGTTCTCGGACATCGGCTGACCCTTCGGCCCGGTCACCCGCCGTGCCCCGGCCCGCAGCGGTACACGGTGTAGGCCGAGACATGGACCGGCGAGCAGTGGCCGATGACCCAGCGCATCAGGGCCCGGCCCGGGGTCCTGGCGCCCCGGGCACGGCGGGTGAGGTCGGCACGGCCCAGGAGGACGTACCGGAGTCTGCCGGTGTCGATCAGATGCTGGAAGGCCGGGGCGGCGGGGTAGGGCACCTGGGCGGTGAAGCCGCCCACCGGCAGGACCGGGGCGTCGGCCGCGAGGATGTACGGTGCCGCCGCCTGCCAGCGGGGTACGGCGGCCAGATAGCGGGCGCCGTCGCGGTGCCCGGTGAGGTAGACGAGGACCCGCTGCTGGGCCGGGGTCAGGGCCGAGGTGGCGTTGTGGACGCGGACGCTGGCCGGGCCGACCCGGCCGAAACCGCCGGGCTGGTTGTACCGCAGGGACAGCGCGGACGCGGACCACACGGTGGGGATGACGAGGACGGCGATGAGGGCGACGGCGATACCGGGCCGGTGCCCGCGCGGCCGGTCGGCGACGAGCAGCGCCAGGGCCGGCAGGGACAGTCCTACGGCGACAGCGACCGACCAGACGAAGAAGCGCGGGTAGGTCAGGGCGAGGGCCGCGCACCAGGCGACATTGACGGCGAGCACCGCACCCAGCACGCCGCGCCGCCGCAGCCGGGTCACGCCCGCCCCGGCCAGCGCCGCCAGGGCCACCGCCACCACGCCCATGTAGTAGGTGTGTCCGGTCACGCTGCCGAAGCTGAAGACCAGGAAGAAGGTCACCAGCCACACCCCCCACATCAGATACCCGGCCAGGGCGGGGTCGGTGCGCGGGACGCGACTGCGCCACAGCGCCGACAGCCCGGCCGCCAGGCCGAGCGCCGCCAGCGGATACAGCCAGCCGGTCTGGGTGGCGATGCCGGGGCTGAACATCTTCCAGACGGTGTCGCCCATGCCCGCCGACAGCGTGCTGTGCGCCCGGTCGGCGACGATGCTGCCGGTGCCGGCCGCGTCGACGCCCAGCGCACGGAAACGGGTGAGGAAGTTGTAGCCGACGACCAGCCCGAACGGCGAGTTGTCGGTCGTACCGTCCAGGTACGGGCGGCCCGAAGCCGGAGTGAGCGTGGCCACCAGCATCCAGGACAGGGACACCGTCAGCATGACCGCGCCCGCCACGGCCAGGTCGCGGATCCGGCGGCGCAGGGACGTCGGCGCGGCCACCAGATAGGGCACGGCCAGCGCGGGCAGCACCGCCCAGGCCTCCAGCATCTTGCACTGGAAAGCCGCCCCGACCCAGACGCCCGCCAGGACGAGGGTGCGCATCCGGGCGCGGGCGGTGGCCCGTTGGGCGGCCTCGGCGGCGAGCAGCAGCAACAGCACGAACGGCGCGTCCTCGGTGACGGAACGGGCCAGGCCCACGGTCACCGGGGTGAGCGTGAGAAACGCGGCGGCCAGCAGCCCCGCCCCCACCCCCGCCCAGCGCCGTACCACCACATGCAGCAGCACCACGGCGGCCACGCCTTCCAGGCCCTGCGGGATCACCAGGGCCCAGGGGTGGAAGCCGAAGGCCAGCGCCGACAGGGCCTGCGGCCACAGGAAGCCGGGCAGTTTGTCGAGGGTGATCGAGCCCGCCGGGTCGAAGGAGCCGTAGAAGAAGGCGACCGGGCTGTCGGTCATGCTGCGGACCGCGCTTGCGTAGAAGGCGTGGTACGCGCTGTGCCAGATGCCCCAGAAGTAGAGGAGCGCGGCGACGGCGGCGACGGCACCGAGCAACGGGCGCTCGTAGCGCTCGGTGCGGGTCCGCGCCGGGGTCGGCGGAGGCGGCGGACCCTGGACACGGACGAGCGGCACGGTGACGGCAGGGCTCGGCATCGGAGGCGGCCTCCAGGACTCCCGGGTTCCAGGACTTCCGGTACGTCCTGGATTGCTACGGCCTCTAGGACGGGTGGAAATCGGCGAAGGTCACATCCGGAACGGTGAGAACATTCCGGATCTTCGTGAGTATCCGCCGCAGCGCCTGTGAGCAGCCTGCATCCGGGCCGTGTCTCACCGGCCTCTCACCGCAAGCTCACCCGGCGGCTCGGCGGGCGGGCCGCCCGGCGTGCTGGGCCGCGAGGCGCACCGGCGCGTTCTGGGCGCCGTATCCGCGATAGCCGGGATCACGCTCGACCAGTTCGAAGAACACCCGTCCGACGGTCCGGGTGTAGCAGTGCCGGAAGACACCGCCCGCGTCCCGGTCGTAGAGGATGCCGAGAGCGCGGTAGGTCTCCAGCTCGCCGTCGGCGAACTCGAACCGGGCGGCCAGGTCGTCGTAGTAGTTGGCGGGAATGGGCAGCGGGCTGCCGCCGGCGGCGCGGAAGGCGCGGGCCGCGGCGACGACGTCGTCGGTGGCCAGGGCGATGTGCTGGGCGTGCAGGGTGTCGTCGGCCGGGGCCGCGCCGACGCCGAGGGCGATCCGGACACTGCCGTCGGCGTTGGTGACGGCGCGCGAGCGCAGCAGCCCGTAGGGGTCGGCGACGTCGACGCTCTCCTGGGCGTGCAGGCCGAGGACGCTGCGGTGGAAGAGGGTCGCCTCGTCGTACTGGTGCCAGGGCTGGGTGAGCGCGAGGTGGTCGATGCGTGCCGGGACGGAAGCCGGGGTGTGCGCCACGCCGACGAAGTCGGCCCGCCAGTGGGGGTGTTCGGGGTCGCGGCCGGTGGCGCAGAAGAACAGTTCGGTGCCGTCGGGGGCGGCGACCGCGTCGAGCGGGGCGTCCTTCGGGGCGCGGCGGCGGGGCAGTACGGGGGCGAGCAGGGCCTCGGCGCGGCGGGCGGCGGCCCGGGGGTCGGGGGACTCCAGGCCGATCGCGGCGAGTTGGGTGCCGTCGCGGCGGGCGGCGGGGCCGGTGTTGACCAGGATCCGGGCCTCGCCCCGCTCCCACAGGTCCACCGGCTTGCTGCGGTGCCGGGCGGTCCGGGCGAAGCCGAGGGCGCCGAGCAGCGCGGAGACGGGTTCGGCGTCGGGGGTGACGAGTTCGGCGAAGGCGACTCCCGTCGGCACGACGGGCGCGGGCAACTCCCCCACGCCTACGGCCTCCTGGAGCACCAGCAGCGAACGGTGCGCGTCGACGGCGGTCGGCCCGGCCTCGGCCTGCCGGAAGACGTCGTTGAAGACTTCGAGGGAGAGCGGCCCGTCGTATCCGGTACGCAGCACGTGCCGCACCAGCCCGGCGACATCGAAGCCGCCCTGCCCCGGGAAGCACCGATGGTGGCGGCTCCACTGGAGCACGTCCATGGCGAGCAACGGAGCGTCGGCCAGCTGGAGAAAGAAGATCTTCTCGCCGGGGACGGCCTCGATGCCCTTGGGGTCGGAGCCGCGGGAGAGGATGTGAAAGCTGTCGAGACAGGTCCCGAGGGCGGGGTGGTCGGCCGCCTCCACGATCCGCCAGGCATGGTCGTACGTACTGACGTGCCGACCCCAGGCGAGTGCCTCGTAGGCGACGCGGATACCGAAGTCCTGGGCGATCGTCGCCAGTTGGGAGAGCTGTTCGGCCGCGAGATCGTCGTCGTCGAGAGCGAGCGGGGAGACGGAGGAACAGACGAGGACGGTGTCGGCCCCCAACTCCCCCATCAGCTCGAACTTGTGCCGGGCGCGGCGGAGGTTGCGCGCGAACTCGTCGGCGGGGACGGCTTCGATGTCCCGCATGGGCTGGTAGAGATCAATACTGAGCCCCAGATCGGCACACCGGGCCCGTATCTCGCGGGGCGAGAGGGGACTGGCCAGCAGATCGTTCTCGAAGATCTCTACGCCGTCGAACCCGGCCCGGGAGGCGGCGGCGAGCTTTTCGGTGAGGGACCCACTGAGCGAAACAGTCGCGATTGAAGTATGCATTGCGGCATTCCTTACGTGTTGTGCAGCGCCCCTTCTTTCAGGGGCGCGGGGAACTGCGCGACCAGCCACATTCGGCCCGCACCCGTCACACGACATCGCGCTCCGGCACACGAGCCAACGCCGCAATGTCAGCAAGCATCCGCACGCTGTCCGCCTCCCTCCCCGTGAACAACCGAAACGCATCCGCAGCCTGGAACACCGCCATCCCGCCCCCGTCCAGCACGGCGCACCCCAACGCCCGAGCGGCCCGCACCAGCTCCGTCTCCAGCGGCCGATACACCACCTCGGCCACCCACAGCCCCGGATGCAGCAACTCCGCCGGCAACGGCAGCCCCGGATGCGCCGCCATCCCCGTCGGCGTCGCATGCACCAGCCCATCGGCATCGGCCAGCAGCCCCGCCAGCCGGTCCGGCGTCGCGGCGACCGCCCGCCCTTCGCCGAAATACCGGTTCAGAGAGCTCGCGAGATCCGCGGCCCGGTCGGCGAGCGCGTCCACGACAGTGACCCGCTCCGCCCCCAACGTGAGCGTCGCGTGCGCGACGGCGGCCCCCGCACCCCCCGCGCCGAGCTGCACCACCCGCTCCAGCGAAGCGTCCCGCAGCCCCCGCGCGAAGGACGCCGCGAACCCGGTCACGTCGGTGTTGTGGCCCACCGCCCTCCCGCCGGCCTCGAAGACCACCGTGTTGACCGCGCCCAGCGCCTCGGCCTGCGGGGCGAGCGCGTCCAGGTGCTCGATGACGAGCTGCTTGCAGGGGTGTGTGATGTTGAGCCCGTCGAAGCCGAGGTCACGGGCGGCCCGCACCAGATCCCCCACGGCCTCGGGCGGCACGCCCAGCACGTCGATGTCGATCAGCCGGTACAGGTACCGCAGCCCCTGCCGGTGGGCCTCGCGCTCGTGCAGGGCCGGGCCGGGCTGAGCGACGGTCCGATTCCGGAGCCGATCAGTCCGACGAGAAACGAGTCCTTGGCCACGGGGACCTCCTGAGCTGAGCCCTAATGTACGAACTAGTACGTTAGCTATATCAGGCGAACCGTCCTCCGGGAAGACCCTGGCCACCGGACCCGGCCCGCCTTCTAGAATCTCCGGCACCGGAGCCGTACTCCCGAAGGAACCCGATGACCAGCGTCGAAGAACCGGCACAGACCAGCGGGCGGATCCGCGACGCCGCCCGCACCCGGGCCGAGATCCTCGACGTGGCCACGCAGGAATTCGCCCGGGCCGGTTACGACGGTGCCCGCGTCGACGAGATCGCGGCCCGCACCCGCACCACGAAGCGGATGATCTACTACTACTTCGGCGGCAAGGAACAGCTGTTCACGGCGGTCCTGGAGCGGGCGTACGGCGTGATCCGCGAGGCCGAGCAGCAGCTGGACGTCGATCACCTGGACCCGGTCGCGGCGATCCGCCGGCTGGCGGAGCTGACCTTCGACCACCACGAGCAGCACCCGGACTTCATCCGCCTGGTCAGCATCGAGAACATCCACGGCGCCGAGCACATCGCGGCCTCCGAGAAGCTCGGCAGGATCGGCTCACCGGCCCTCGACGTGATCCGCCGGATCCTGAGCCAGGGCCAGGAGTCCGGGCTGTTCACGGCCGACGTCGACGCGGTCGACCTGCACGCGATGATCAGCTCGTTCTGTTTCTTCCGGGTCGCGAACCGGGCCACGTTCGGTGCCCTCTTCGGCCGTGACCTGGTGGACCCGGCGCAGCGCGCGCACTACCGGACCATGCTCGGCGACATGGTGATCGCCTACCTCACCGCGGAGCGCGCGGCGGGCTGACCGCCGTAGCCGGGGAATCCGCACGACCTCTTGACAGCGGGGAAACGCGAGCGCAACATCCCTACCCATCGCGACTAACTACCCAGTGGGTTAATTAACATCGCCCGCTGGGTCCGCCGACCCGTCATCCCTGGGAACCGGCCTCCTCCCCCGCCGCTCACTCCGCCGACGCCGGAGTCCTCCGAAGGAGCACCGCCGTGTCCGTCCCCGCCATGCCCGCCGACACCGCCGTACCACCCGGCGGCCAGCCGAAGAAGGCCGCTCTGGCCGCCTGGATCGGCAGCGCCCTGGAGTACTACGACTTCTTCATCTACGGCAGCGCGGCCGCGCTGATCTTCCCCAAGGTCTTCTTCGACGCGTCGGACCCGGCCACCGCCACCCTGCTGTCCCTGGCCACCTTCGGTGTCGCGTACGCGGCCCGTCCGGTCGGCGCACTGTTCCTCGGCCACTTCGGGGACCGGATCGGCCGTAAGAAGATCATGCTCTTCACACTGCTGCTTATGGGCCTGTCGACGTTCCTGATCGGCTGTCTGCCGACCCGCGCCGAGGTGGGCGGCCTGGCCCCGGTGCTGCTGGTGCTGTGCCGGGTGCTCCAGGGAGTTTCGGCCGCCGGCGAGCAGGCCAGCGCCAGTTCCATGAGTCTGGAGCACGCGCCGCCGAACCGGCGTGGCTTCTTCACCAGTTTCACGCTGAGCGGCACCCAGGGCGGCCAGCTGATCGCCACCCTCGTCTTCATCCCGGTCTCCCGGCTGCCCGAGGACCAGTTGCTGTCCTGGGGCTGGCGGGTGCCGTTCTGGCTGAGTGCGGCGGTCGCCGTGGCCGGCTGGTTCATCCGCCGCACGGTCCAGGAGACGCCCGCCTTCGCGCGGCAGGCGGCGACCGAGGGTGTCGTACGGCTGCCGCTGGTGACGCTGGCGCGGCACCACTGGGCGGATGTGCTGCGGGTGGTCGGGGGCGCGCTGATCGCCTCGGTGAGCACGATCTTCACGGTGTGGGCGCTGGCGTACGCGACGAGCGACTCGGTCGGGATGTCCAGGACCTCGATGCTGTGGGTGAGCGCGCTGGCGAACCTGGTGGCACTGGGCGCGATCCCGGCGTGGGCGGCGCTGTCGGACCGGATCGGCCGGCGGCCGGTGTTCCTGGTCGGTGCGGTGGGCAGCGCGGTGGCGATGTCCGGCTACCTGCGGGCGATCTCCACCGGTTCGTACCCGCTGGTCCTGGTCCTCGGCGTGGTCGCCTTCGGTGTCGTCTACAGCGCGGCCAACGGTGTCTGGCCGTCCTTCTACGGCGAGATGTTCTCGACCCGGGTACGGCTGTCCGGCGTGGCGATCGGCACCCAGACCGGGTTCGCGGTGGCCGGGTTCGCGGTGACCTTCGCGGCGCAGATCGCGGGTCCGGGCGGGGACGACTAGTCGGCGGTGGCGCTGTTCACCGCGGCCCTGTGCGTGCCGCCGGTCATCGCCGCCCTCTCGGCACGCGAGACCCACCGGCTGGCCACCGAGGACCTCGGCGCACGCACCCCCCGGGAGGCGTCCCGCCCGGAGACGGTGACGGCCTGAGCCCTGCCGCCGAGGAGAGGGCCCACGTCCGCCCGGACCGGAGTCCGGGCGGACCGCGGCCGTCATCCTGCGGCGGTCTCCCGGATCAGCGGCTCGAACTCCCGCCGTACGTAGACGTCGAACGGCTCCGACAGCGCCCCGTCGATCACCCGCCGCACCTGGTGCCCCGCCGCGAACTCCTTGATCTCCGCGCGGGATTCGGGCCCCACGCCCCCGCCGATGATCAGCACCCCGAACTGCCCGGTCTCCAACAGTTTTCGGGCCTCGTCGTCGGTGCTCACGCCCTCCGCGTCGAAGCCGTCTTCACGCAGCGTGGCCAACACAGCCGTCACCCTGGCGGGCGTCCTCCCGAGCACCAGTGTCCTCATGGCCGTTCCTCTCCACGACGTCGGCATCAACGCATTCGACTGTAGAACCTCAAGTGCACTTGAGATCAAGCGTTTCCGGGGAGCGAGGGCGAGGCCCCTCTCACTCACCAGGCTCGGGTCAACCGCGGCCGGAGGGAGGGCAGTTGTCGAGTGACGGGCACGCCGAGGGTGGTTCGCGGAGCCGGTCGCCGGCCCGGCGAGGACCGACGGTTCCGGCGGGTCGTGGAGGAGATTTGGTCCCGCGCCGTTCATACCCTGGACATGAGCGGTGACCTGCGGGGATGCCGTCCGGTGCGATGGTGTGACGTAGGCCGCCGAGCACTCTCGACAGCGCACGCGCGCGCCTTCTCCCGGTCGGTCCGGCACCGTGTCCGACGACCTCGAGCAACGGCGAGGAAGCGATGAACCCGAGCAAAGCCGACCTTCCCGAACAGACCGTCGCCGAAGGCGACGCCGAGACCGCGGCCGGAGTCAAGCCGCTGCTCGACGCCCCGCAGACGGCCGCGGCGGGCGTCGCGATGTGGATCTTCGTCGTCGGCCCGCTGATCTGCCTGCTCGTCGCCGTGCCGTTGGTGTGGGGACGGGGCCTGTCCGCGCTGGACGTCACCATGGCCGTGGTCGCCTACCTGGTGTCCGGCTTCGGCCTCACGGTCGGCTATCACCGCCTCTTCACGCACCGCTCGTTCAAGGCGAAGCGGGGCCTGCGCATCGCCCTGGCCGTCGCGGGTTCGCTGGGGGTCGAGGGCTCGCCGGTGCAGTGGGTGGCGAACCACCGCCGCCACCACGCCTTCGCCGACCGCGAGGGCGACCCTCACTCCCCCTGGCGCTTCGGTACCGACACGCGCGCGCTGCTCAAGGGGCTGCTGCACGCGCACATCGGATGGATGCTCAAGCGTGAACTGAGCAACCGGGCCAGGTTCGCGCCCGACATCGCCGCCGATCCCGACCTGCGGCTCGTCGGCCGGCTCTTCGGGCCGCTGACCGTCGTCTCGCTGCTGGCCCCCGCGCTGGTCGGCGGGCTCGTCACCGGCACCTGGACGGGTGCGCTGACCGGGTTCTTCTGGGCCGGTCTGATGCGGATGGCGCTGCTGCACCATGTCACCTGGTCGGTGAACTCGGTCTGCCATGTCGCGGGCAGGCGTCCTTTCGCCAGCAGGGACAAGGCCACCAACTTCTGGCCGCTGGCCGTGCTGTCCTTCGGCGAGAGCTGGCACAACTCGCACCACGCCGACCCCACGGGCGCGCGGCACGGTGTGCTGCCGGGCCAGATCGACCCGTCGGCGCGCATGATCTGGGTGTTCGAGAGGCTGGGCTGGGCCCACGACGTCCGCTGGCCGAGCGCGGACCGTCTCAGCGCCCGCCTGCTGCCCGAACCGGCCGCCCAGCAGGAGTCCGCGGCCTGACCCCCGCAGCGAAGACCCCGTCCACGGCGGAACCGCCGGGGGCGGGGTCTTCGGGCACGCCCCGGAGGATGCGGACGGGCACGAGGGTCAAGCCACGCGTGTCTCAGCCGGACACCAGCAGCTCCGTCCAGTCCTTCGCCACCCGTTCCAGCGAGAAGCCCTCCCGTACCTGGCCGCGGGCCGTTTCCCCGGCCGCGCGCCAGTCATCCTGGTCGGCCAGTGCGGCGATCGACCCGGCCATCGCCTCCGGGGCGTCGTGGATCCAGCGCCGGTCGTAGATCTCGTCCGCGCCCGGCCACGGCAGCAGCGCGGGTACGGCGCCGGAGGCCATGCCCTCGGCCGGTGCGAGGTGGAAGCTCTCGTCGTCGCTGGTGGACAGGACATGGCCGATGCGGCGCAGCCAGTTCGGCACGTCCGGGCCGAACTGGTCGAAGACGACGGCCCCTTCGAGCAGCGGCGAGGTCTGCATCCGGCGCAGGATCGCCTCGTAGTGGGCGCGCTCCTCGGGCTTGTTCCAGATCCACCAGTACTCCCACGGCGGCTTGGACTTGACCGAGAGGTGCCAGCGCCGGTCGTGGGCGCGCAGCGCCTCCAGGACGTCGAGGCCCAGGTCGAGGCGTTTGCGGCTGGGCGCGATGCCGATCATGCCGAGCCGGTGCCGGGCGCCGGGGGCCTTGGGCCGGTCGAGCTGGTCGACGTCGACCCAGTTGCCGATCGTGGTGATCTTCGAGGCGGGCCAGCCGGTGCGCTCCCGGGTGCTGCGGGCGTAGTACGGGCTGACGCACACCACGCGGTCGACGGCGTCGATGTCGACCTGCTGCGGGTAGCCGGCGTCGAGTTCGAAGCGGTGCAGGCGGACGATCAGCCTGCTGCCGCGCCGCTTGTGACGGCTGTACCAGACCGCCGCCGGGCCGCACCACTCGACGACCACCACATCGGCCCAGTCGGCGAGTTCACGGCTCGCGGCCGGGTCGTGCCGGGCGAGCGCGGGCCAGGCGTCGACGCGTACGTCGAGGCCGGGCAGGGCGCGGAAGTGGTCGAGCAGCCGGGTGAGGAACTTCAGGTCGTGGCCCGCCACCCCGATCCGCAGCGGGCGCCCACGGGTGGCGACGGCGGCGGGTGCGGAGGGGAAGGCGCCGTCGAGGTGGGCGCGCCAGCGGGCGGCCGCGGCCTCCATGGTGTACTGCCGGGCCGCCGCCGCACACCGGTCGGCCGCGAGATGCCTGGCCTCGGTGTCGCGTACGGCGACGGTGACGGCGTCCACCGCGTCCGCGAGGGCCGCGTCGCCGGGCACGAACAGCGGGTAGTCGGTGCCGAGCAGCGCCTCGTGCGCGGGGGTCCGGTTGAGGACGACGGGCAGGCCGAGGGAGCCGAACTCCAGCACCTTGGTGGAGAGTTCGAGGCTGGCGTCCAGGGAGGAGTCACGCCAGCCGAGGCCGAGGTCGCAGTCGGCGGCGATACGCATGGCCTCCTCGCGGGGCACACCGCCGTGGTGGACGACCTCGGGGGTGGTGCGCAGCGCCTCGGCCATGGCGATGTCGAAGCCGGGGTGGGCGGCATCCTTGTGGATCTTGTCGCCGACGGCGTGGAGTTCGGTCCGGATGCCGCGTTCGGCGAGCCGCGCGGGCAGCCGGGTCATGGGCAGGGTGTTCCAGCGGGGCGCGAACTTGCCGGTGTAGACGAGGCGTACGGGATCGTGCAGTCCGTCGCGCTGCGGGAGCGGGACGCCGGGTTCGGGCACCGCGGGCGGGCAGAGCACGGCCCGGCCGCAGGCCTCCGGCACCCACGCCTCCAGGAAGCAGCGCAACTCCTCGGTCTGGCACAGGAGTTGCCGGGAGGCGTTGGCGATACGGACGAGGTCGACGCGGTCCTGTTCGGTCATCTCGGCCGGGGACTGCGGGATGTCGGTGAGGTAGGCCCAGATGCGCCCGTGGAAGTGCCCGTCGCCGACGATCTGCTTCACGAGCCGGCGGCCGCGCAGCACCAGCAGGTCGCAGGGCTCCTCCTCGTCGAGGCGGGCGAGCAGCTGCGAGGCCTGGTAGGGGGACAGGGGGTGCGCGCCCTGGCCGGGGACGAGGTGCTCCTCGTACGGGCGGACCACGGTGACCCCGGGCAGTCCGGCCAGCGGGTCGGTCAGCCGGCCGGTCTCCACGGGGGCCTTGAGGACGAGCCGGGTCCGGCAGCCCGCGCGGGACAGCGCCTGCACCGTCGACTGGGCCCAGACGGCGGAGCCGTCGATGAGGTTGAGGTCCACGTCGCCGTAGACGAGCGCCCTGAGGGTGCGGGTCATGACGGTTCCTTTCCACGCACGGCGAACAGGCGGTGCCCGGCACGCGACCAGGTGTCCGGTGGGGTGCCGGTGTCCAGGAGCGACCGGCGGACGAGCAGCGGCGTCAGGGCCGGCACGAAGGCGTAGTCGTCGGCGGCGGGGGTGTGGCCCACCGCGTCGGCGCCCGAGAACTCCTGGGCGCAGAGCAGGTCGAGCAGCAGGGTGTCGGGGCGGTCCTCGGTCAGGTCCGTCCAGTCGGCGACCCAGGGCGCGGTGGGCGGTCCGGAGTGGACGGTGACGGAGGCGGCGGTGAGTTCGCCGAGGTCGAGCCCCACGGGGTCGGCGACGACCACCTCGGCCGGCCGGTGCAGCTGGCAGAGCGTCTGAGCGACGAGCCGGGCGACGTCGGTGGCGTTCCGGGGCGCGGCCAGGACGGCGACCCGGCGCTCGGCCGTCGGGGCGGGGGCGCCGGCCAGTTCGGCGAGCCGGGCCAGCCGTACCCGGGTGCTGTCCTGCTGGAAGACGTCCCGGAGCCGGTCCCGGCCGTCGGTGACCGGGTCGAGGCGGGAGAGCGCCGTCCCGGTGTCGCCGTCGAGGACGGCGTCCCAGGGCAGCTGGGACAGGCCCGGCGCCGAGGACGCCGGGCCGTCCCGCCACAGCACCGCGGCCCGGCCCAGTCCCCGTGCCTGGCTGATCAGTTCGGCGAGGCGCCGGTCCAGGTCGGGGGCGTGTCCGGTGCCGGTGAGCGTCCAGGGGCCGGTCTCGCCGGTGCACGCGCCGAGCTGGACGAGGAAGACGTCCGGGTCGGTGCGCTCGACCAGCAGTCGCCCGTCGTGCGGCAGCACCCGGCTGACCACGGCGTCGGCCGCGAAGTCGGCGGCGGTGCGGTCGGTCAGCACGCCGGTGATCACCAGCCGGTCGCGGGGGGCCACGGACAGGGCGCGGTGGGAGAGGTAGAAGCGGTCGTCGGCCGCCGCCTCCGGTGCCGGGGCGGCGCTCGCGGCCCGCGCCGGCCGCCCCTTGGCCTTCCGGTGCCGCCACAGCCCGTACAGCTCCCCCGGCAGCCGGGCGGCGCCCCGCTTGGGCGACCGGGCGGCCGACACCAGCGCCTTGCCGACCCGTAGCGAGGTGGAGCCCTCCAGCATGGCCACGCGGGCCTCCAGCACGCCGGTCCGCTCCCGGGCCCCGCGCAGGGCGGAGGAGAGCTGGTCCTTGTCCCGCAGGGCGGCGGCCAGCCGTTCGGCGAGGCCGTCCTCGCGGGCGGTCTCCAGGGCGCGGGCGGTCTCCTCGGCCGCCCGCTCCAGGTCGATCAGGCGGGCCCGCTGGGAGCGGGAGACGAAGTCGGCGAGCACGTACTCGTCGGCGATCCGCAGGGCCGTGGCGAAACCGTCGGCCGGCAGCGGGTGGCCGAACCAGTCGTGCGGTGGCAGGAGTTCCTCGGTGCAGGCGAAGACCGCGCCGGCGTGCAGATGCGTGTAGCCGAGCGCGGCGGCGTGCAGCACCTGGCAGCGGTGGGCCACCAGGGCGTCGAGGAGGCGGTGGTAGGGCAGGTCGGTCCCGGGGTGGCCGAAGACGATCAGGCCGCGGCCGCCGGGCCGCATCCGTTCCAGTGCGGCGAGGCAGTCCGCCTCGTCGCCGTGCAGGGCGGGGTCGGGGCCGTAGCAGAGGAGCATCAGCTCCCCTTCGCCGACCGGCTGTTCGTGCCGGGTCGGTTCGACGCCCGGCGGGAGGTGCAGATAGGGGTCGAGACGCAGGCCGCCGCGCGTCGCGTCCACGACCGAGGTCACGTCGTCCAGGTGCGGGTGGAGCAGATCGGTCAGGCGCATCAGCGGGTCCTCGTGAAGACATGGAAGCCGACCCGGTTCTCGCGGAAACCGTAGGGCCGGAAGAGGGAGTGGCTCAGGCCCAGGGGCTCGAGTTCCTTGCGGTAGGCGGCGATCGGCCGGTGCACGATGTAGTCGCCGCGCGGGACGGGCTCCTCGGTGTGCTCGTCGGTGACGATCAGCCGGCCGGTGATCCGCACCAGCGAGGCGAGGTTGCGCAGGCCGGCCGCCCACTCCGCGTCGTCCATGACATGGAAGAGGACGTCCACGCACATCACCACGTCGTAGAGCCAGGGGCTGCGCCACTCGTCGAGGGCGGCGAAGGCGTAGCGGGGTCCGCCGCCCTCGGCCCGGGCCTGGCTGACGGCCTCCTCGCTGGCGTCGAAGGCGTCCACGTGGTGGCCGCAGCGGGCCAGGGCGCGGGCGAAGTGCCCCTTGCCGCAGCCGGCGTCGAGCACGAACAGCGGGGACGCCGGGCTGGACAGGTCGCCGATCAGGGTGAGCAGCTGGCCGAGCCGTACCGCGTAGAAGATCTCGTTGCCGGGCCGGTCCAGGCCGATGTGGCCGCCGGAGGCGAGGTCGTCGCGTTCGCGGTGCCGGGTGTCCCAGTAGGTGCGGGCGGTGTGCCCGAGGGTGCGGGGACTCTCGGGGCGGGTGCGGGTGGCGTCAGTCATGGCGCTCCAGCCACTCGGTGAGGACGCGGGCGATGCGGGGGCCGGCCTTGCCGTCCCACAGCGGCGGACCTTCGGGGTCGGCCGCCGGCGGTCCGTCCAGGACCTTGCGCAGGGCGGGCACCAGTTCGCTGTGGCTCACCAGGCGGTTGGTGCCGTGGGTGACGGTGACCGGGCGTTCGGTCGTGGTGCGCAGCGTCAGACAGGGGACGCCCAGCACGGTGGTCTCCTCCTGGACCCCGCCGGAGTCGGTGATCACGGCGGCGGCGCCCCGCACCAGGCCCATGAACTCGACGTAGCCGAGCGGTTCGAGCAGATGGATGCCGGGCGCGTCGGCGAGGCCCGCCTTGCGCAGTGCCTCCCGGCCGCGCGGGTGCAGGGGTACGGCGAGGTCGAGGTGGCCGGCCGCCTCGGTCAGGGCGCGGGCGGCGGCCGCGGCGGCATCGGGGTCGTCGACGTTGGCCGGCCGGTGCAGGGTGACCACGCCATAGCGTTCGGGCAGTGCGTGGGCGGTGCGGGCGGCGGCCGGGTCGAAATGGTCCAGATGGGTGAGCAGGGTGTCGATCATCGGGTTGCCGACGAGGTGCACCCGGCCCGGGTCGACGCCCTCGCGGGCGAGGTGGCCGACGGCTTCCGGGCTGGTCGCGAAGAGCAGCTCGGCCAGCTGGTCGACCAGGCGCCGGTTGACCTCCTCCGGCATCGCCATGTCGAAGCTGCGCAGGCCCGCCTCGACATGGGCGACCGGGATGCCCAGCTTGGCGGCGGCCAGGGCCGCGGCGAGGGTGGAGTTCACGTCGCCGTACACGACGACCAGGGCCGGGGCACGGGCCAGCAGCTCACCCTCCAGCGCCACCAGCAGGTCGGCGGTCTGCCGGGCCTGACTGCCGGAGCCGACGCCCAGATCGGTGTCCGGAGCGGGCAGACCCAGCTCGCGGAAGAAGATGTGCGACATCCGTTCGTCGTAGTGCTGACCCGTGTGCACCAGAACCTGGTCGTGCCCGGTCGCACGCAGGGCGGCGACGACGGGCGCGGCCTTCACGAAGTTCGGCCTGGTCCCTACGACATGGAGTACGCGGCCGTTCATGTCGTACGTTCTCCGCTCTGTCGGCCTACCTTGACGACATGGCCCGACCTCTGTCCCGGCACACGCCGCGTCGAATCCCCCGTGCCCTCAGCTTGGCCGCATCCGTCGCATGGGGCGAGTTGCGGAGCGACCCCGCGCGGGCCGTGCTGCTCGGCGTAAGGCTGCTGCCGGGGCGGGTGCGGCGCGGGCTCGGTCCGGTCGAACGGCGGCTCGCCGCCCGGGCCCGTACGGCCGGGCCGACCGCGACGCCGTCCGCCGCCCGGGTACCGGCACCCGCCGGGCGGCCGGTACGGCCCGAGCCCGGCCGGGTGCTCCATCTGGTCACCAACGGGCTGCCGTTCAAGCACGCCGGATACACCGTGCGCACCCAGGCCCTCGCCGAGGCCCAGCGGGCCGCCGGGCTCGATCCGCACGTGGTGACCCGCATCGGGTTCCCGGTGGCGCAGGGCGTCCTGGACGCCCGCCCGCTGCAGATCGTGAACGGGGTGCCGCAGCACCGGCTGCTGCCGCTGAACCTGCCGTACGGGCAGGGCCCGGTGCTGGCCCGCAATGCCGAGCTGGCCGGGCGCCTGGTGGAGCGGCTGCGGCCCGCCGTGCTGCACGCGGCCACCGACCACGGCAACGGGCGGGTGGCGCTGGCCCTGCGGGAGACCTACGGGCTGCCGGTGGTGTACGAGGTGCGCGGGTTCCTGGAGGAGACCTGGCTGACCCAGGCGGCCGGCCGTACTCCGGACGACGGGACCTACCGGGCGCGGCGCGCCCTGGAGACGTACTGCATGCGCCAGGCCGACCTGGTGCTGACGCTGGGCGCGGCGATGAAGGCCGAGATCGTGTCCCGCGGGGTGCCCGAGGAGCGGGTCCTGACCGTGCCCAACGCGGTGGACGACGCCTTCCTCGCCCCGCCGCCGGACGGGGCGGAACTGCGTGCCCGTCTCGGCATCGCGGCGGACGACTACGTGGTGGGCACCGTCAGCAGCCTTACTCCACACGAGGGAATCGGCACATTGCTCCATGCGGGTGCCGAGCTGCGCCGCCGAGGGGTTCCGCTGCGGCTGCTGATCGTCGGTGACGGACCCGAGCGCGGGGCGCTCGAGGCGCTGGCCGGCCGGCTGGGACTCGGCGCCGGCGTCGCGCTGTTCACCGGCCGCGTCCCGCACGGCCAAGTGCGCTCCTACCACGCGGTTCTGGATGTTTTCGCGGTGCCGCGCACCGATGAGCGGGTCTGCCGTCTGGTCACCCCGCTCAAGCCGGTCGAAGCGATGGCGAGCGGACTTCCCGTGGCGGCCAGTGATCTCACAGCCCTGCGGGAAGTGGTCGAATCGGGAGTCACCGGCCAGCTGATCTCGCCTGAATCTCCGCATGCTTGGGCAGAAGCTCTCGAAGTATTGCTCTACAGTCGAAAACGGCGGCATGAATGGGGAACAGCCGCCCGCGCTCTGGTAGCGCGAGACCGCACCTGGAAAAGGGTCGCTGCCACGACCCGAGACGCGTATCGCGCTCTTGGATGTGTCTGAGGCCCCCTCGCCCGGAAGCGCACCGTCCGGGCCCTTCGGATCCATACGGCGTCTGCCGTTGAGGGCGGAGTGAATCCCTATGCAGGTCGAAAAGGCCGTACCGCTCGGGGAATTGAGCGAATCGCTCGGGGATGCAGAACGGACCGACGGCTTCGAACTGGCCGTCATCGGGCTCGGCTACGTCGGGCTTCCGCTCGCGCGGGAGGCGTCGCTGGTCGGGCTGAGAGTGGCGGGGCTCGACCTCGACCCACGGGTCGTGGAGGGCCTCAACGCCGGACACTCCCATGTGGACGACGTCTCCGACGACGACGTCGCCCGCATGCGGCAGGCCGGCTTCACCGCGTACACGGACGACGCCTGTCTGGCCCGGGCGCAGACGATCGTGATCTGTGTGCCGACCCCGCTCAGCGAGGACGGCGGTCCCGATCTCGGCGCGGTGACCTCCGCCGCGCGGGCGGTGGCGGGCAGGCTGGGCCGCGGACGGCTCGTCGTCCTCGAATCGACGACCTATCCGGGCACCACCGAAGAGGTACTGAAACCGATCCTGGAGGAGTCGGGGCTGCGGGCCGGCGACGACTTCGCGCTGGCGTTCTCACCGGAGCGCATCGACCCCGGCAACACCACCCACGGGCTGCGCGAGACACCGAAGGTGGTGGGCGGCCACACCCCGGCGTGCGCGGCCCGGGCGGCCGCCTTCTACGGCAAGCTCGTCGACACCGTCGTACAGGCCAAGGGCACCCGGGAAGCCGAGATGGCCAAGCTCCTGGAGAACACCTACCGGCACGTCAACATCGCCCTGGTCAACGAACTGGCCATCCTGTGCCAGGAGTTGCGTGTCGACGTATGGGACGCGATCCGCTGCGCCGGCACCAAGCCGTTCGGCTTCCAGCCCTTCCGGCCGAGCGCCGGGGTGGGCGGCCACTGCATCCCGATCGACCCCAACTACCTCTCCTACAAGGTGCGTTCGATCGGCTACGAGTTCCGGTTCGTGGAACTCGCACGGGAGATCAACGCGCACATGCCGGAGTACGTCGTCCGGCGCGCGCAGGATCTGCTCAACCACGAAGGCCGCGCACTGCACGGCTCCCGGGTGCTGCTCCTCGGCGTCACCTACAAGCCGGACGTCGCCGACCAGCGCGAGGCACCGGCCGTTCCGGTGGCGCGGCTGCTGCGGGACCGGGAGGCGGAGATCGCCTTCCACGACCCGTTCGTGCCCGCCTGGTTCGTGGACGGTCAGGCCGTGCCGCGCGTCACCGACGTCATGGCCGCCGTACGCTCGCACGATCTGACGATCCTGCTCCAGGACCACTCCGCGTACGACCTCCCGGCCCTCGGCGACGAGGCCCGGCTGCTCTTCGACACCCGTGGGCGGATCTTCCGGCCCGGTGTCGAGGTGCTGTAGGCGGCCTCTGTGGCAACTCCCCTTCCGCCGTCCGGAGTCCGAGGGCTCCGGGCGGCGGAGTCGAAAGGCGCTCAGATGCGGATACTCGTCGTCACCGTCGTCCACCACCCCGAGGACGCGCGCATACTGCACCGGCAGATCACCGCGCTGCGGGACCGGGGGCACCACGTCGTGTACGCGGCGCCGTTCTCGGCCCGCGAGGTGCGCCCCCGCGCCGACCTCGAAGGCATCGACCTGCCCCGGGCGGCGGGCCGCAGCCGCCGGGCGGCGGTGGGCGCGGCCCGCGCGCTGCTCGCCGACCGCGGCCACGAGGCGGACGTGATCCTCCTCCACGACCCGGAACTGCTCCTCGCCCTGCCCGGCACCCTGCGCCGCTGGCGGCGGTCCGAGGCGGCACCGGTGGTCGTCTGGGACGTCCACGAGGACACCGCCGCCGCGCTCGCCGTGAAACGCTGGGTGCCCCGGGTGCTGCGGCCGCCGCTGCGGCTCGCCGTGCGGGCGGCCGAGCGGCTGGCGGAACGCCATCTGCGGCTGCTGCTCGCCGAGGACGCCTACCAGGAACGGTTCCGCCGCACCCACCCGGTGGTGCCCAACTTCACGACGGCGCCGGTGCAGGCACCCGAACCTCCCGGCAGCGAACGCGTCGTCTACGTCGGTCACCTGTCCCGCGCCCGCGGCGCGCTGGACCTGATCGAGACCGCCCGGCACCTGGGGCCGGGACTGCGCGTCGAGGTGGCCGGCGCGGCCGACCCGGACGTCCGGGAGGCGCTCGCGGCGGCCGACCGGGACGGCGTGCTGCGCTGGCACGGCTTTGTGCCCAACGACCGCGCCCTCGCGCTGCTCCCGGGCGCCCTGGCCGGTCTCTCCCTCCTGCACGACCAGCCCAACTACCGCCATTCACGGCCCACCAAGGTCGTCGAGTACATGGCGCACGGCGTCCCCGTCATCACCACGCCCACCCCGCTGGCGGCCGACATGGTCGAGCGGCACGGCTGCGGTCTCGTCGTCCCCTACGAGGATCCGCGCGCGGCGGCGGAGGCGATACGGCGGCTGAGCGCCGACGCGATACTGCGCCACACCGCGGCCCAGCGGGGCCGCGAGGCGGCCGTCACGCACTTCAACTGGCCGGACAGGGCGGCCGAGTTCACGTACCTGCTGGAGAGCTGGGTACGGGAGGAGGCCGGTGCTGGGCGCGCGGGTGGCGCGGCTCGTACAAAGCGACCTCGCCTCCGCCCGGCAACCGGAAGCCCGTCACCCGGCCCCAGGCCGCGTCCTGGACGGGTCGGCTGAACTCCACGCCCTTCGCGGTGAGTTCGGCGGCGGTGGCATCGAGGTCGTCGCACATCAGCATCAGTTCGTGCGACGGTTCGCCGTCGGCCGGGTGGCAGGCCACCTCGGCCGGCGGCAGACCGAAGATCAGCCAGCCGTGTCCGGCGTCGACGTGCGGCCAGTCCAGGACGTCCCTGAGGAAGGCGCGGTCCGCCTCGGCGTCGCGCGTATAGATCACCACATGTGCCCCATTGATCACGCGCGGAGGCTAGCGGCGGACGGGGCGAGCGGCAAGCACCCCCGGTCACGCGTTGGACCAGCCCCGTTCGCAGAGCACGAGCCGGTATCCGTCCGGGTCCTCGATGGTGACGCCCCACCGGTTCCAGTAGGGGTTCGGTGACGGCACCCGCTTGCCGCCGTGCTCCTCCAGCCGGGCGACCAGGTCGTCCGGCACCGGGCCGTCGACGTAGACCACCAGCAGGTCCTCCTCGGTGGGTCGCGGCTCGACGGGCCGGGCGGGCTCGTGGACCAGTTCCAGGTGCCAGCCGGCGTCCGGCCAGCCCAGCATCAGCAGGTCGTGCTCACCGGGCTCCGGTCCGCCCTCGGCCCGCCACACCACACCGAGTCCCAGCCCCCGCACCCAGAAACGCTCGGCCGCGCCGAGATCCCGGGAGGGCCGGGCGACGCGGATGTGACTGCGACCGTTGACGGGCATGGTGACCTCTTCCTGAGCTGCCGTTCCCTGCTCAGCAGCCTAGGTATCCGGCCCGCGCGGAACCATCGGCCGATCGCCCTCGTTCACAGGTCCTAGGCCCGGCCCTCGGTTGCCGCCGTCAGGCGCGCGGAATGCCGTAGGCCCGCTCCACGCGCAGCCGCAGCACCAGCCGGCGGTCGCGGACCATCGCGGCGCGGTAGTCGTCCCAGTCGGGGTGCTCGCCGCGGACGTCACGGTAGAGGCGGACGAGTTCCTCGACGGTCCCGTCGTAGGGGTCCTGGGCGACCGGCGAGAGCTCGGCGGTGCCCTCGGCGACCGTGTACGCCCACCGGTCGGGGCTGGTGACGTGGTACGAGGCACGCGGGTCACGGCGCAGGTTGCGGGTCTTGGCACGGTCGTCCGTGATCGAGACACGGACGGTCCGTTCGTCCGGGTAGTACGCGTGATTGACATTGGACAGCTGGGGGCGGCCATCGCTCTTGAGGGTGACCAGCACCCCGTTGTGGCCTTCGGCGAGCAGCTTCAGAAGAGCGTCCTGGGTCATGCCTGGAACAACCCCGCAGAGCCCGCCGGGCATTCCCCCGGCCGATTCGGTAGACAGTGTCTACTCCCCACTGGTAGACACCGTCTATGAACGAGTCCGACGTGAGCCTGCGGGACCGGCTGGTCGACGTGGGCGTGGCCCTGGTGGCCGCCGAGGGTGCCGGGGCGCTGACCCTGCGGGAGATCGCCCGCCGGGCCGGGGTCTCGCACGGGGCACCGCGCCGCTACTTCCCCACCCATCTCGAACTGCTCTCCGCCATCGCGCGCCGGGGCTTCACCGAGCTGGCCGTACGCGTCGGGGAGGCGCTGGGCGACGGAAGGGCAGCGCCGGGCGCACAAGTCGCCGCGCTGGCCCGGGTGTACCTGGAGTTCGCGCGGGACAACCAGGGCATGTACGAGCTGATGTTCCGTCATGATCTGCTGGAGAGCGGCCACTTGCGGCTGCGGGAGACCAGCCTGCCGCTGTTCGGCCTGCTGGCGGACCTGGTCGGCCGGGCGCGTCCCGGGGCGGACGCACGGCTCGTCGCGGGCGCCCTGTGGGCGAACCTGCACGGCATCGCCCAGCTGTGGGCCTGGGGCAGCCTCCCACTCGCCACCGGCGCCGACGACTTCGCGCCGCTGCTGCGTGCGGCGCTGGACGCCCACCTCGGGCCGGAGGCCGGCCGGTGAACCGGCGGCTGACGCTGGCGAGCAGTGTCGTGGGTGCCATGGTCGTCGCTCTGGACGGCACCGTCCTCACCGTCGCCCAGCCCACCCTGCAACGGGAGTTGCGCGCCTCCTTCGCCGAGGTGCAGTGGACCAGCACCGCCTACCTCATCGCGGTGGCGAGCCTGCTGGTGTGCGCCGGGCGGCTCGGCGACCGGTACGGGCAGCGGCGGATGTTCGGGCTCGGCATGCTCGGCTTCGCCGCCGCCTCCGCGGGCATCGGTCTCGCGCCCGGGGTCGGCTGGGTGATCGGACTGCGGGCGGTGCAGGGGGTGTTCGGGGCCCTGCTGCAACCGGCCACGCTCGGCATGCTGCGGGCCGTGTACCCGCCGGACCGGCTCGCCGGGCCGCTCGCGGTGCGTACCGCGGCCATCGGGCTGTCGGCCGCGGCCGGGCCGTTGATCGGCGGCGCACTGGTGACGGGGCTGGGCTGGCGGGCGGTGTTCTTCCTCCATGTGCTGCCGGCGGCCGTCCTCGGCGTGCTCGCGCTGGCCCGGCGGGAGCAGGAGTCCGCGGTCCCGACGCCACTGGACGTGCCGGGCGCGGTGCTGCTGGCGGTGACCGCGGCCGGGCTGGTGCACGGACTGGTCACCGGTACACCGCTGAGCCTCGTGGTGGCCGCGGTCACGGGGGTGGCGTTCGTCCGGCACGAGCGGCGGTCGGCGAGTCCGCTGCTGCCGCCCGGGCTGATCGGCGCCCCCGCGGTCGGGGCGGCCCTCGGCATCCTGGTCGCCGCTTCGGCGGCCCTGTCCGGCACGCTCTTCGTCGCCGTGTACGCCTTGCAGCGCACGCTCGGCCTCGACCCGTTCGCCAGCGCCCTGCGCAGTCTGCCGCTGCCGGTACTGATGGTGGGGTCCGCCGCCGTGTGCCCGGTCCTCCTGCGCCGCCTCGGTCCGCGCCGTACTACCGCGACGGCGATGGCGCTCCTCGCGCTCGGCGTCCTGCTGCTGATCCGGCCCTCGGCGGCGCCCGCGCTGTACGGCGGGTTCGGGCTGCTGGGTGCCGGGTTCGGCACCGTGATGGTGGCGGCGACCCAGGTCGTCGTACGGCAGGCGGACGCAGGGTCGGCCGGCGTGGCGGGCGGGGTGCAGCAGACCGCGCTCAACCTCGGGCCGGTGTTCGGGGTGGCCGTGGCGGGCACGTTGGTGGGGTCCGGGGTCGTAAAGCCGCTGCTCGTACTGGCGTTCCTGGCCGCGCTCGGCGTGGCGGCCGCGTCTCCCTTACCCGGCGCCTCTTCTATAGCGTCCGTCACACCACACGCGGATGAGCGGGACCGTTCCCCTGTTCCTGCGCGACGATGAGGTCCGAGGTCGGACCGCACAGCGGGACGACACGACCCGAGGAGAGCGATGGCACAGCTGCGACAGGAAGTCGACCCCAGTGAGGTCGGGCTGGACGTGAAGGCGTTGGACCGCCTCGACCAGCACTTCGCCCACTACGTCGACGAAGGGCGCCTGCCCGGCTACCTGGTTTCCGTGGCGCGCGGCGGCCGGATCGCCCACCTCACCACGCAGGGCCACCGTGACCGCGCGGCCGGACTGCCGGTCGAGCCGGACACCATCTGGCGGGTGTACTCGATGACCAAGCCGGTCACGGCGGTGGCGATACTGCTGCTGGTGGAGGACGGCCTGCTGTCACTGGACGACCCGGTGGGCCGCTTTCTGCCCGAGTTCGCCGATCCCCGGGTGTACGTGAGCGGTTCGGGCGACACCATGGTGACCCGGCCGGCCGGCGGGCCGATCCTGATCCGGCATCTGCTCACCCACACCGCCGGACTGACCTTCGCGTTCTACCACTCGCACCCGGTGGACGCCCGCTACCGCGAGGCCGGCCTGGACTTCTCGGTGCCGGCGGGCGCGAACCTCGCCGAGACGATGGAGGTGTACGCGCGGATGCCCCTCCAGTTCGAGCCGGGCACCCAGTGGAACTACTCCGTCGGCTTCAACGTGCTCAGCCGCGTCATCGAGGTGGTCTCCGGGCAGCGGCTCGACGAGTTCTTCGCGGACCGGATCTTCCGCCCGCTCGGCATGCCGGACGCGGGCCTGCACATCGTGCCCGAACAGGCCGACCGGCTCTCGGAGTTGTACGGCGAGACGGAGGACGGCGGCCTCGCGGCGATCCCCGGGCTGCCGTTGCGCGGTCGCCCCCGCCTGCTGTCGGGCAGCGGAGGCCTCGCGGCGACGGCGTACGACTACCACCGTTTCATGGAGATGCTGCGCCGGGGCGGCGAGCTGGACGGCGTCCGGCTGCTCTCCCCCGCCTCGGTCGGCCTGCTCTCCGGCAACCACCTGCCCGGCGGCACCGACCTGCGGGCCTTCGGCGCCCCTCCCCACCAGGAGCCCGGCAACGACGGCCTCGGCTTCGGCCTGGGCGTCTCGGTGGTGATCGATCCCGCCCGCACCCTCTCGCCGAGCAGCCCCGGCAGCTACGGCTGGACCGGTGCGGCCACCACCGCCTTCTGGGTCGACCCCACCCACGACCTGACCGTGCAGTTCCACACCCAGGTGCGCCCCAAGACCCTGAAGATCCTCCCGGAGCTGCGCCGGCTGGTCCACGAGACGATCCAGGACTGATCCGGGACTGATCCAGGACTGATCCAGGACGGGGACGATCCCGGATCAAGGGGCGTCCGGTCAGACCAGGTTGGTCTCCGGGCGGGAAGCGTCGGCCGCGAACCGGCCGGCGCCGAGCGGGCGGACGTCGAGGAAGGGGGCGCGGCCCAGGTACAGGTCGCGGATCACCTCGCCGACGGCCGGGCCCTGGAGGAAGCCGTGGCCGGAGAACCCGGTGGCGTACAGGAACCGGGAGACCGAAGTCGCCTCGCCGATCAGGGCGTTGTGGTCCGGGGTGTTCTCGTAAAGGCCGGCCCAGCCGCCGGTGCGGCGCAGGTCGAGCAGGGCGGGCGCGCGCCGTTCCATCGCCGCGCACAGGCGCGGGATCCAGCGGTCGTGCGGGTCGGTGGCGAAGCCGGGCCGCTCGTCCGGGTCGGACATGCCGAGCAGCAGACCCGGGCCCTCGGCGTGGAAGTACAGGCTGGTGCTGAAGTCGATGGTCATGGGCAGCGTCGGCGGCAGCCCCGGGACCGGTTCGGTGACCGCGATCTGGCGGCGCAGCGGCTGCACCGGCAGGTCGACGCCGGCCATCGCGCCGACCGCCCTCGACCAGGCCCCGGCCGCGCAGATCACCGTGTCGGTGGCGATCCGGCCGAGGGTGGTGTGCACGGCGGTGACGAAGGCGCCGTCCCGTTCGATGCCGGTGACCTCGGTGTGGCGCAGTACCCGGGCGCCGTGGGCGCGGGCGGCGGCCGCGTAGCCGTGCACGACGGACTCGGGGGTGCAGTGGCCGTCGTCCGGGGAGTACGCGGCGGCCAGCAGTCCGTCGGTGGCGATCAGCGGGGAGAGCCGGGCCGCCTCTTTCGGGGTGAGCATCCGGCTGGGCACGCCGAGATGGTTCTGGAGCCGGACGCCGGCCTCGAAGGAGGCGACCTCCTCGGGGGTGGACAGGAGGAAGAGGTAGCCGACGCGGCGCAGCCCGATGTCGTACCCGATCTCCTGCCCGAAGCGGGCGAAGGCGGCCAGGCTGCGCGCGCCCAGCTGGATGTTGAGCTCGTCGGAGAACTGGGCGCGCACGCCGCCGGCGGCCTTCGAGGTGGATCCGGCGGCGAGTTCGTCCCGTTCGACGAGGACGACGTCACGGACGCCCGCGTTCGCCAGGTGGTAGGCGATGCTGGTGCCCATCACCCCGCCGCCGATGATCACGACCTGGGCCCGAAGATTCACGCGTGCGCCTCCTGTCGGTCTCCCCTGTTCCTTCCCCGGGAGGGCACCCGGTACCTCAGGACCAGTGCGCCACCGCGTCCAGGTGGGGCAGCACGTGGTCGAGGCGCTCGCGCTTGGTCCGCAGGTACGTGATGTTGTTCTCGCACGGCTCGATCAGCAGCGGGACCGTCTCGGCGACCTCTATGCCGTGGCGTACCAGGGACTCCCGTTTGCGCGGGTTGTTGGACATCAGGCGGACCGAGCTCACCCCGAGGTCGCGCAGGATGCCGGCGGCGACGCCGTAGTCGCGGGCGTCGACGGGCAGCCCGAGCGCGAGGTTGGCCTCGACGGTGTCGAGGCCCTCCGCCTGGAGGGCCATCGCGCGCAGCTTGGCGAGCAGCCCGATGCCACGGCCCTCGTGTCCCCGCAGGTAGACGACGATGCCGCTGCCCTCGGCCACGACCGCGCGCAGGGCGGCGGCCAGCTGGTCGCCGCACTCGCAGTGCTGGGAGCCGAACGCGTCACCGGTCAGGCACTCCGAATGCAGCCGGGTCAGCACTCGGTCGCTGTCGATGTCCCCGTAGACCAGGGCCACTTGCTCGTCACCGCGCTCGTGGTCCAGGTAGCCGATCGCCTGGAATTTCCCGTAAACGGTGGGCAGCGGTGCATTGACGACGCGTTCCACGCCCGAACGCCGTGGGGACTTCTTGCCGAGTACGCCGATGTTCTCTGTCATGATCTGATTCCTAAGAGGAGACGAAAGGCCGTGAAAAGATGAATGGTTCGGGCGCGCGTACGGCGGCATACGGCTTGTTGCCGGCGGACACCACGGAAGAGGTACGGACCAGGGGGGCGGGCGTTTCAACTCAGGTCGCCGTCCTTCCCGTGGGGAGCTTCGAACAGCACGGCCCCTTCCTTCCGCTGGCGACGGACACGCTCGTCGCCTGTGCCGTCGCCCGGGAGATCGCCGCCGCGTTCCCGGTGCACCTCCTTCCGCCGGTGACGGTCTCCTGCTCGCACGAACACGCGGCCTGGCCGGGGACCGTCAGCATCTCCTCGGTGACCCTGCACGCGGTGGTCCGGGACATCGCAGAATCGTTGCACCGCTCGGGCGTCGAGGCACTGGTCGTGGTCAACGGCCACGGCGGCAACTACGTGCTGGGCAATGTCGTCCAGGAGGCGTCCGCACGGGGCGAGCGGATGGCGCTGTACCCGGCCGCGGAGGACTGGGAGACAGCGCTCGGACGGGCCGGGGTCGAGACCTCGGCACTCACCGACATGCACGCGGGAGAAATCGAGACCTCGATTCTGCTGCACGCTCATCCCGAATTGGTCCGCCCTGGTCACGAGTCCGCCGATTTCACCGCTGACGACCGCCGTCATCTCCTCACCCTGGGAATGTCCGCCTATACCGAGTCGGGCGTCATCGGCCGTCCCTCCCTGGGGTCGGCGGAAAAGGGGAAGGAACTCCTGGCGAGCCTGGCCGACTCCTTCGGCGCGGTTTTCGAACTGCTCACCGCGGGGCGGGCGTAGCGCATCCCCGCGTACCAGCGGACGACCAGGACCACCAGCCCCGGCAGGGCCGCCACGAAGCTGAGCACGCCGTAGACGACGGCCGTGGCGAGCCCGCTGTCCGCGCCGAGGCCCGCCGCGGCGAACGCCCAGGCGGTGACACCCTCCCGGGGGCCCCAGCCGCCGACGTTCAGCGGCAGGCCCATGGCGACCAGGGCGAGGACCGCGATCGGCGTCAGCGCCGCCACGGAGGCGGCGGAGCCGGCGACCCGGGCGGCCACCACGAACATCCCGACGTGTCCGGCGAGGACGACCGCCGAGGACAGCGCGACGCCCGGCCCGTTCCGCCGCGACAGCAGCGCCTGGCGGGCCTCGGCGAGCGTCGCGCGCAGGGCGCCGCCGCGCTTGCCCGGGGCCCTGTTCATGCGGATCGCGATCACGACCGCGCAGGCGCCCGCGAGGCCGGCCGCCACCAGCGGGGCGAAGTTGCGCGCCTCGGCGCGGACCGGCGAGGGCAGGATCAGCAGCGCGCCCGCGCCGAACACCGTCAACGCGATCTGTCCCGCGGTCCGTTCCAGGACGACCGCGCGCACCCCGCGCCCGACGTCGCCCTCGCTCTGCCCGTGCCTGACCGCCCGGTGCACATCGCCGAGCACCCCGCCGGGCAGGGCCGCGTTGAGGAACAGCGCACGGTAGTAGTCGCCGACGGCGGGCCCGAGCGGCAGCCGCAGGCCGAGGCTGCGGGCCACCAACTGCCAGCGCCAGGCGCTCAGCACGGTCGTGACCGCGCCGATCACCAGACCGATGACCAGCGTCGGGGTGTCGATGCGGCGCAGTCCGTCGAGGAAGACACCGGTGCCGAGCCGCCACAGCAGTACGGCGATGATGGCGACACCGGCGACGGTGCCCAGGTGAGTGCGTACGGCGCGGAAGCTGAGGCGCCGGGGCACGGTCACCGGGGTGACCGGGGCGGTCTCACGGACCAGGGTGGGCGTGGTCACGAGGTGCCTCCGGTCGGCCGGGCGAGCGCCAGCAGATCGCTGTGGTGCAGGACGACCCGCAGTTCGCCGGCCGCGCAGGCGGCGAGCCGCTCGGCCAAGTAGGCCTGGGCGCGCTCGGCCAGTTCGGGGCGCTCCTCGACGGCCGCGCCGACCCAGCCGCGCAGCCACTGCTCGGTGAGTGCCTGCTCGTCGGGCCCGAGCCGCCAGGGGCTGGGGTGCACCTTGACGGTGGCGCCCCGGTCGGCGAACGCCTCGCAGGCGGCGGTGACCGCGTCCGGGCCGAGCATCCCGCCGCGCCGCTGGTGGGCGTTGAAGGCCTCGGTGAGCTCCGCGTCCAGCGGATGGGGCGTGCCGAACTCGACCCGTCCGGCGACCGACAGGGTGAGCAGGGCGGGGCAGCCGGCCCCGGCGCAGGCCTCCGCGAGGGTGTCGACCTCCTCCCTGGTGAGGACGTCCAGCAGTGCGGACGCGGTCACCAGCGAGGCGCCGATCAGCGCGTCGGGGGTGAGGCGGGCGACGTCACCGCGGCGGGTCTCCACCGTGACCCGGCTGCCGTCGGCGGCCACGCGGGGCGAGGCGACGGCGGCGAAGTGCAGGAGGTAGGGGTCGCGGTCGTGCAGGATCCAGTGCTGGGCGCCGTCCAGGCGCGGGGCCAGCCAGCGGCCCATGGAGCCGGTGCCGCAGCCCAGGTCGTGCACGACGAACCCGCCGGCCTTGCCGGGCAGGTTGGCCAGCCGGATCCGCAGCGGATCCAGCAGATCGTGCGCCCGGGCGGCCGCGTCCGCGCTCTCCCGCAGCTCCAGCCACTCGGGGGCGTACCGGGGCGGCTCCTCCGGCGCGCTCTCGCGCAGGCGTACGGTGGCCCGCTCGCCCAGGCGTACGACGGGACCGGCCCCGGCTATCACCTCGGACTGTCCGGGCTCACCGGAGGCTGCGGCATCCATGTGCTCTCGTCCCACCCCTGCATCCGTAACATCCACGGGTCCGGGCTGCGCGGGGATCGCGCCGACCGGGGTAGTGGTCGTCGTCTCGCTGGTCATGCCGCCCTCCGGGGTTCGTCGGGGAGCCTCAGCAGGACTCCGGCCAGGCTGCGGGCGGTGGTCGCCCAGCCGTCGAGCGCCGCCCGCCGGCCGCGCGCGGCGGCCTTCAGACGACGGCGTACGTCCGCCTCGCCGAACCAGCCGCGCAGTTCGGCGGCGAGGGCGGCGGGGTCCTCCGGCGGCACCAGGATGCCGGGCACCCCGCCGTCGGGGGCGCGGCCGACCGCCTCGGGCAGCCCGCCGACGTCGGTGGCGAGCACCGGGATGCCCCGGGCGAGGGCCTCGGTGACCGCCATGCCGTAGGTCTCGGCGTACGAGGTGAGGACCATCAGGTCGGCGGCGGCGTAACTGGCGTCGAGGTCGGCGCCGGAGCGGGGACCGGCGAGGTGCAGCCGGTCCGTCAGGCCGTGCCGGGCGATCAGCGATCGCAGGTGGGCGACGTACTCGGGGTCCTGGCCGAGGCCGCCGACGCAGGTGCAGGTCCACGGCAGGTCGCGGACCGCCGCGAGCGCCTCGACCAGCCGGTGCTGGCCCTTGCGCGGGGTGACGGCGGCGACGCACACCAGGTGCGAGACCCCGTCGGTGCCGCCGGCCAGCGGGGCGATGTCGGCACCCGGGGTGGCGACGTGCACCCGTTCGGGTGCCAGGCCGTGGTGCGAGACCAGCCGTCGTACCGCCCAGTCGCTGGTCGCCACCACGGCCGGCACGGCGCGCAGCACCGCGCGCTCCCGGGCGTCCAGGTCGGCGGCCACGGCCGGGTCCAGCCCGGTCTCGTCGCCGAGCGGCAGGTGCACCAGGACGGCGAGCCGCAGCCGTTCGGCCTCCGGTACGACGATCTCGGGGACCCCGCAGGCCACCAGGCCGTCGAGGAGGACGACCGCCCCGTCGGGCATGTCCCGCAGGGTGCGGGCGAGGGTGTCCCGGGCGGCCGCGTCGGGGCGGGGCCAGGAGCCGGCCACCGGGTGCCTGGTGACCTGCCAGCCGAAGCCGGGCAGGTCCAGGCAGACCCGCCGGTCGTAGGCGTTGCCGCCGCTCGGGGTGGCCAGGTCGTCGACACCGCCGGGCATGACGAAGTGCACGATACGCAGGGACATGGGGAGGATCCCGATGTTCGCGGGGGCGTTCTCGCCGGCCGGGTCGGTGGTCGCAGCGCGCTGCGCGGGCACGTAGGTGAGGGCCGGTGCCCGGCCTATGGTCACGTCGGTCACAGGGCACGCTCGTAACTCGCCCAGGCGACATGCGACTCGTGCAGGGTGACGGTCAGGCCCGCGAGGCCCCGGGCGCCCTCGCCCAGGGCGCCCTTCTCGATCCGCTCGGCGAGCCGGTCGGCGATGACCTTGGCCAGGAACTCCGTGGAGGTGTTGATCCCGGCGAAGTCCGGCTCGCTGTCCAGGTTTCGGTAGTTCAGCTCGCTGACCACGGCGCCGAGTTCCTGGGTGGCAAGACCGATGTCGACGACGATGTTGTCGTCGTCCAGCTGCTCACGGCGGAAGGTGGCGTCCACGAGGAACGTGGCGCCGTGCAGGCGCTGCGCGGGCCCGAACACCTCG
The DNA here is from genome assembly GCF_042716195.1 of Streptomyces sp. NPDC058683. Taxonomy (NCBI): domain Bacteria; kingdom Bacillati; phylum Actinomycetota; class Actinomycetes; order Kitasatosporales; family Streptomycetaceae; genus Streptomyces; species Streptomyces sp. NPDC058683. Next base: position 17,528 of record NZ_JBHXSK010000005.1, on the reverse strand, counting down.
CCGCGGAAGCTGTGGGCGATCATGATGTGATCGCGGACGGTGATGCTGAACAACGGACGACCCTCCAGGTGCGGCGCGTCTGGTCCCTCGGCTGATCCCTGCCGGGGGATGCCCTTAATACGGCTCTTGGCTTCCCCGTGTTCAGTCCACTCTCACTCTTTTCTGAGGTCAGGACCTCTTGGCCGCCCGCATTGGACGTTCCGTCAGCCGATGTCGCCGTAGCGGACCCGGTGGCAGAGTGCCGGAATCTCCCCGGAAGCGAGTTTCGGGAGCACCTCCGGCAGCTCCTCGAACGCGCTTTCCCCGGTGATGAGGGCGTCCAGCGCGGGGTCGGCGAGCAGGTCGAGGGCCAGGGCGAGCCGGTCGGCGTAGCTGCGGCCGGCGCGGGCGGCCGGGGAGACGGTGCCGACCTGGCTGCTGCGCACGGTGAGCCGGCGGGAGTGGAAGGCCTCGCCGAGCGGCAGGGCGATCCGCCGGTCGCCGTACCAGCTCAGTTCGAGGACCGTGCCCTCGGGGGCGAGGAGCTCCAGGGCGCGGGTGAGGCCCTGCTCGGTGGCGCTGGCGTGGACGACCAGGTCGCAGCCGTCGAGGGCGTCCTCGGGCGTCGCGAAGTCCACCCCCAGCGCCTCGGCGGTCTTCGCCCGGCCCGGGTCGGCGTCGACCAGCTGGAGCCGTACGCCGGGGAAGCGGGCGAGGAGGGCGGCGACCGAGCAGCCGATCATGCCGCCGCCGATGACGGCGATCCGGTCGCCGGCCAGGGGCGCGGCGTCCCAGAGGGCGTTCACTGCGGTCTCCACGGTGCCCGCGAGTACCGCACGCGCCGGTGGTACCCGCTCCGGTACCACCGTCACCGCGGTCACCGGAACGACGTAACGCGTCTGGTGCGGATACAGGCAGAACACCGTGCGGCCGATCAGCTCAGCAGGGCCCGCCTCCACGACGCCCACGCTCAGGTAGCCGTACTTCACCGGCCCGGGGAACTCGCCCTCCTGGAACGGCGCTCGCATCACCGCGTGTTGGCTCTCCGGCACCCCGCCGCGGAACACCAGGGTCTCGGTGCCCCGGCTGACTCCGGAGTACAGCGCGCGCACCAGCACCTCGCCCTCGGCGGGCTCCGCGAGGGTGACGTCGCGCAGCTCTCCGTGGCCCGGAGAGCGGAGCCAGAACGCGCGGGCCGAGCGGTTCATCGGCATCCTCCTGAACGATCGGGATGTTGTTCACGTACCGAGATGTGCACAGCAAGAAGTGCACAGGCCGCGCACAGTACGCGGCGTTGATCGACTCTGTCACTCGGCCGGAGGACGTGCGGTGGCCCTGAACAACACTTACGAAGCCAGGCTGGTCCAGCAGGAGACCGCTGTGGGAGCGGGCGTACAGATCCTGTTGCTGGTCCTGCTCGGGTCGGCGATCGGCATGGGGCCGGCCGGATGGCTGACGGGGCTCGCTTTCGCGGTGGCCACCTGGGCGGTGCTCTCCCGGGCCCTGCACCGCACCCGGCCGCGCACCTTCGGTCCGGCGAACCGGGTCACCCTCGGCCGCGCGATCCTGGTCGGCGGCGTGACGGCCCTGGTCGCCGACTCCTTCGAGAGCTCCCCGCCGGTCACCCTGCTGATCGGCCTCACGGCCGTCGCCCTCATCCTCGACGGCGTCGACGGCCAGGTGGCCCGCCGTACGGGTACCTGCACGGCCCTGGGCGCGCGCTTCGACATGGAGGTCGACGCGTTCCTGATCCTGGTGCTGAGCGTGTACGTCTCGACGCAGCTGGGCCCGTGGGTGCTGCTGATCGGCGCGATGCGCTACGCGTTCGTCGCGGCGGCGAAGGTCGCGCCCTGGCTGAACGCCCCGCTGCCGCCGTCGATGGCCCGCAAGACCGTCGCCGCGATGCAGGGCATCTGCCTGCTCCTCGCGGGCGCGGACCTGCTCCCGTACCTGGCCAACCTGGGCGTGGCACTCCTGGCCCTCGGCTCCCTGGTGTGGTCGTTCGGGCGCGATGTGGTGTGGCTGTGGCGGAACTCGCGGGTGACGCCGGAGGCGACGGTGACGGAGCGGGAGGCGGCGCCGGCGGTGTCGGTGCGGGAGGCGGCGCCGGCGGTGGCCGCGCTCGTGGAGGAGGAGCGGGCGGAGGCCCGGGCGGCCGAGATGCGGCTGACGGTGCGTGTGGGGGCGCGGGTCGAGGTGCGCGCGGAGGAGATGGAGATGCTGGAACTGGCGGTTCGGTGAACTGACCCTGCCCGAGCACGGCACAGGGGCCCGGACCGGGGGATGGTCCGGGCCCCTGCCGTTTGCCTACGAGCGTGGGCCAACAGCCGTTGACACCTAGGCCCGTGCTCCTCGCGTCCGTACGAAGGCGAACGCGGCCGCCGCCAGGCCCAGTGCGCCGACGATCAGGCCCGCGATGCCGAGGCCCCGCGCGGTGGAGTCGCTGGAGTCGGCCGACGTGGTCGTCGTCGCCTTGGCGCTGCTCTGCGTCGCCGGTGCGGTCGAGGCCGCGGCCTCGTCACCCGCCGTCAGCTTGATCGTCGGCGCCGGGTTCTCCGGCTCCTCGCCGCCGCTCCCGGCCTCCTCGATCCAGCGCACGACCTTGCCGTCGGAGTACGTCTGCAGGGTCTTGAAGGTCAGCTCGCCGGTGTCCTCGGGCAGCTGGCCGAAGGCGACGTCGAAGTCCTCGAACTGCCCGGCCCCGATCTTCCCACCCGTCCAGGTGATCTCGGAGGCGGCGTCGGTGATGGTCCCGTCGTCCGTCTTCACGGGCGTCTTGAGCTTGGTGGTGGTCACCTTCGCGGTCCAGCCGTCCCGCGGGGAGACCAGGACGCCGAGGACGGGGTGGTCGGTGGGCAGGAAGACCTGCACCTTCGTGGTGGAGGCCGTGTCCTCCTCGTTGGGCACACGGAAGGTCAGCACACCGTCCGTGGCGCCCTTGGCGTAGCTCTCGGGATGGACGGTGACATGCGCGGAGGCGACACCGGCCGCGGCGAGGAGCCCGGCGGCGGTCAGGGCGGTGACGGCGCCGGCGCGGCGCAGGAGGGTGCGTGTCGTGGACATGAGTGAGTGATCTCCGTACAAGTGAAGTCTGTTAGAGGGTCTTACAGGTGTTAGACCGGGTACGGGATCGCGGAAGGGGGGCCGCGTCGGCTCACCGCGTGCCGCAGCGCGAGCAGCCGACGGGGACGTATCGGTTCGGCCGGTGCCCGGAGCGGGCCGGCGGCCGGGGCGGGCAGCGGGGCGTCGCGCCACCAGGCCGCCAGACCGGGTACGAGAGCGGCCGCGCGGCGCAGCAGCGACCACAGCGCGGCCTCGCCGCACCGCAGCCACCAGGAGGCGACCAGAGCGGCGACGACATGGGCGAGGGTGGCGTGCGCGGTCAGGGCGTGGGCGTGCGGGTGCTGTTGCGCCATACCGCCCATACCGGCCACACCGGCCATGACATGACCGTGCATGCGCATAGGGGCCATGGTCATGGTGGGCGCGGGAGCCGGGGTGACCGCGTGGGCCACGTCGAAGCCGAGGTGCAGACCGGCCTGGGTGAGGAGCATGCCCACGCCGATCTCCGGCAGTCCGCGCTCGCGTCCCGCGAGGGCTCGGCTCAGGGCGAACACGGCGACGAATCCGGCCGCGTCGGCCCACAGCGGTGGCATGTCGCCCATGGCGAGGCCGTGACCGGCGGCAGCCAGGAGCACGCACACCGCGGCGAACACCGCGGCACGCAGGCTCCGTACCGCCGGTGACGCATTCATGGTGAGCGATCCTCCCACGGCCGGGGGACACGCGAGGTGCGGACGGGCGGTTCGGGCACGGAGTGACGGCGGCCGCGGCAGCGTGGCAACAAGCACCTCCGTTCGCTCACCGGGTCCGGGCGGTGCGGTGCCACCGCCCGGCCCCGGTGATCCCCCTACTTCTTCTGCTCCACCCGCACCCAGTCCACCTCCGCCTGCACTCCCCCGGCCGCGATCCTGTCCACGCTGGACTGCGGCAGTCCCCAGTAGGGGGTGGTGACCTGGTTCCAGCCGGCCGGGTAGGCGCCGCCCAGGGCGAGGTTGAGGATGACGTACTGGTTGTGGTCGTAGACCCACTGGCCGCGTGTCGACTCCAGCTTGTTGCGGGTCGTCTCCTGGACCAGGGTGTCGTCGACGTAGAAGCGCATCGCGGTCGGCGTCCACTCCACCGCGTAGGTGTGCCACTGGTCGACGGTGCCGCCGTTCGGGAAGGTCTGGCGGGCGCCGATGTTGCCGTCGGCCGAGTAGCCGGGGCCGTGCAGCGCGGTGCTCGTCCACGTCGGGTAGCCGATGTTCTCCATGATGTCGGTCTCGCCGGAGGCGGGCCAGGAGACGGAGGGGTTGTCGACGTTGCTGCCGAGCAGCCAGAAGGCCGGCCAGTAGCCGTCGCCGACCGGGAGTTTCATGCGGGCGCTGACCTTGCCGTACGTGAAGTCGAAGTGGGTGTTGGTGTCGATGCGGCCGGACGTGAAGTCGTAGGTGCCGCCGCCCGCCTGGGTGCAGCCCTTGCAGTACTTCGCCTTCAGGATCAGCTCGCCGTTCTGCGTCTGGATGTTGTCCGTCGAGTCGACGTACGCCTGGGACTCGCCGTTGACCGAACCCATCTCGGTGCCGGTGCGGACGACCCGCCACTTGGAGCGGTCGAGTGCGGCGCCGGTGAAGTCGTCGAAGAACGTGGTCTGGTAGGTGCCCGACTGGTCGCCCGGGAGGGCGGGGTAGGCCGCCGACGCGCTGCCGCCGGTGCCCCAGACCTGGAACTCGTAGAGGGAGTAGCCGAACTGGGCGGTGTAGGGGGCCGGGTTGTAGAAGCTGCGGCGCTCCTTGCCGAGCATCCGGACGTAGCGGCCGGTGGCCGGGGAGGGCAGGGTGACGGTGTCGTGCAGGCCCGCGGCGTCCCCGGGGGCGGCGACGTTCGCGCGGCGGGCGGCGACGGCCGCGGCCGAAGGCTGGTACACCGTGCGCCAGTTGACGTTGTCGTCGGAGACCTGGAGCAGGTAGTCGACGGCGAACGCGGACTCCCAGTACAGGTCCACGGAGGAGATCGTGGAGGTGGCGCCCAGGTCGACCGAGATCCAGCGGTCGGCGTTCCAGTCGCTCGACCAGCGGGTGTAGTCGCCCTTCAGGTCGGCCGGCCAGCCGCCGTCGGTGGCGAACGCCGGTGAATTGCCCGCGTGCTGGTAGTAGTTGGAGTACGCCGGGTGGTTCAGGGCGAGGTTGCTCAGGGTCGTCGAGGCCGGGGCCGGTTCACCGCCGTAGACCTTGAAGTTCCACAGTGAGTAGCCGTAGGGCGTGGCGCGTTCGATGCCGCGCATCCGGACGTAGCGACCGGTGACCTCCTGCGGGTAGGTGCTCGCGGTGACGGAGCCGCCGGTGCCCGCGGTCTCGGTGTAGAACGGCGTCCAGTCCGTGCCGTTCTTCGAGGCCTCCAGGACGTATCTCTTGCCGTAGGCGGCCTCCCAGTCGAGGACCACGCGGTCGATGCGGATCGTGCTGCCGAGGTCGATCCGGATCCAGGCGTCGTCCGCGAAGTTGCTGGACCAGCGGGTCGCGCCGTTGCCGTCGAAGGCCAGGCCGGGGGCGGTGCCGCCGTTCTCGCTGCCGGAGGCGGTGACGGCGTTCGGGTTCGCCGTGTAGGCGGTGCCCGCGCGGTCGGTGTCCCAGGTCACGGCGGCAGCGGCGGCCGACGCCGGTACGGACAGGACCGGGCCCGAGGCCAGCAGGGCGGCTGTCGCGAGGGCGGCCAGGAGGGTGCGGGGAATGCGGGTCGGCATGCGGGTCTCCTGAGTGTCGATGGTGCACATGTTGTGTTCATGACAGTTCAGAGTGCGGTGTCCACGGACCGTCGTGCATGCGTGTGAGAGTGCGGTGCGGTGGGCGCGGAACTCCCCTGGTCCGCGCCCACCGCGGTCAAGGTCAGGCCGCCCGGCGGGCCTGTCCCCGGTGGTCGCGGATGATCTCCGCGTACCGGTGGCCGCTGCCCTTGATGGTGCGGACCTGGGTGCGGTAGTCGACATGGACCAGGCCGAACCGCTTGTCGTAGCCGTAGGCCCACTCGAAGTTGTCCAGCAGCGACCAGGCGAAGTACCCGGCCAGCGGGGCGCCCTTGCGGGCCGCCGAGGCACAGGCGGCGAGGTGGCCGGCCAGGTACTCCTGGCGCTCGGGGTCGTCGATCGTGCCGTCCGGGCGGACCACGTCCGGGTACGCCGAGCCGTTCTCGGTGACGTAGAGCTTGCGGGCGCCGTACTCGTCGGTGAGGCGCAGCAGCAGCGTCTCGATGCCGCTCGCGTCGATCTCCCAGTCCATGCCGGTACGCGGGACGTCGGGGCGGCGCACCGAACGGGCGAACGGGGCGGGCCCGGTGGGGTCGTCCTCGATGTACGCCGGGAAGTAGTAGTTCAGGCCCAGCCAGTCGAGCGGGGTGGCGATGGTCTCCAGGTCGCCGGGGCGCTCGGGGAGTTCGACGCCGTACGTCTCGACCATGTCGGCCGGGAAGCCGCGGCCGTGCACCGGGTCCAGCCACCAGCGGTTGACGTGCCCGTCGTGGCGGCGGACGGCGGCCGCGTCCTCGGGGCGGTCCGAGGCGGCGAACACCGTGGAGAGGTTGTTCACGATGCCGACCTCGGCGTCGGGCGCGGCGGCGCGGATCGCCTGGGCGGCCAGGCCGTGGCCGAGGAGCAGGTGGTAGGAGGCGCGGACGGCGGCCGTGAGGTCCGTCAGGCCCGGGGCCATCTTGCCCTCCAGATGGCCGATCCAGGCCGAGCAGGAAGGCTCGTTGAGGGTGGTCCAGTGCCGGACCCGGTCACCCAGCCGTTCGGCGACCACGGAGGCGTAGGCGGCGAAGTGCTCGGCGGTCGCCCGCTCGGGCCAGCCGCCCCGGTCCTGGAGGGCCTGCGGCAGGTCCCAGTGGTAGAGCGTGACCGACGGGGTGATCCCGGCCGCCAGCAGGGTGTCGATCAACTCGTCGTAGAAGTCGAGACCCTTGGCGTTGACCGGGCCGTCGCCGCCGGGCCGCACCCGCGGCCAGGCGATCGACAGCCGGTAGGCGTTGGTGCCGAGCCGGCCCATCAGGCCGATGTCCTCGCGCCAGCGGTGGTAGTGGTCGCAGGCGATGTCGCCGTTGTCGTCGCCCGCGATCTTCCCCGGGGTGTGCGAGAAGGTGTCCCAGATGGAGGGTGCGCGGCCGTCCTCGGCGACGGCTCCCTCGATCTGGTACGCCGCGGTTGCCGTTCCCCACAGGAAGTCGTGCGGGAGTGCGGCGAGGTCGATGGTCACGTAATTCCTTTCGCGACAAGCTTCGGAACTTCAGAACAAGGGGGGTTCACTTGACGGCGCCCGCCGTCAGCCCGGCGACCAGGTAGCGCTGGAGCAGCAGGAAGCCGGCCACGACGGGGACGCTCACCACGAGCGAGGCGGCCATGATCTGGTTCCAGTACACGTTGTTGAGCGTGGAGTAGCCCTGGAGGCCGACGGCCAGGGTGCGGGTGGTGTCGTTGGTCATCACCGACGCGAACAGCACCTCGCCCCAGGCGGTCATGAAGGCGTAGACGGCGACCGCGACGATCCCCGGGATCGCGGCCGGCACGACCACCCGGAACAGCGCGCCGAGCGGCCCGCAGCCGTCCACCAGCGCCGCCTCGTCCAGGTCCCTGGGCACCGAGTCGAGGTACCCGATCAGCATCCAGATCGAGAACGGCAGTGAGAACGTCAGGTAGGTGAGGATCAGGCCGCCGCGGGAGCCGAACAGGGCGATGCCGGTGGCGTTGCCGATGTTGACGTACAGCAGGAACAGCGGGAGCAGGAAGAGGATGCCCGGGAACATCTGCGTGGACAGCACGGTGACCGTGAAGACACGCTTGCCGCGGAACTCGTAGCGGCTGACCGCGTAGGCGGCGAACACCGCGACGACGACCGAGCAGACGGTCGCCGCGACTGCCACGATCAGCGAGTTCACGAAGTACCGGGCGAGCGGGATCGTCGACCAGATGTCGATGTACGGGCGGATGGTCAGCCCGCTGGGCAGCCAGCGGAACTTGCCGGTGACGTCCGCGAGGGGCTTCAGCGAGCTGGAGATCATCACGTACACGGGGATCAGGACGAACCCGGTGAGCAGCGTGAGGAAGATCCCCCGGGCCCAGAGGAATGAGCGCGGCGGGGCCATCGGCGAACTGGGGCTAGACATCGGAGGTCCTCCGTCCGCGTGAGGTGAGCGCGAGATAGACGCCGGTCACGACCAGCAGGAAGAGCAGCAGGAGCACGGACATCGCCGAGCCGGTGCCGAAGTTCCAGGTGACGAAGGAGGCCTGGTAGATGTGGACCGAGATGAGGTCGGCGGCCTCCGGGGCGGACCTGCCGAACAGGACGAACGGCGTGTTGAAGTCGTTGAACGTCCAGAGGAACAGGACCAGGATCAGCACCTGGTTGACCGGGCGCAGCGAGGGCAGGGTGATCCGGCGGATCTGCTGCCACATGCCGGCGCCGTCCAGGGCGGCCGCCTCGTACAGCTCCCGCGGGATGTTCTGGAGGCCGGCCATCACGATCAGGAAGGCGAACGGCCAGCCCTTCCACACCGACACGGTGAGCAGTGCGTAGAAGCTGTTGTCGCCGATCAGCCAGAAGGACGGCTTGTCGGTGAGGTGCAGCTGGTCGTGCAGGACGTGGTTCACCAGGCCGTTGTCGTGCTGGAACATGAACACCCAGGTGATGACGGCCGCGTAGACCGGCAGCGCGTAGGGCACCAGGAACAGGGTCCGCAGCAGGCCCCGGCCGCGGAAGGTGTCCTGCATGAACACCGCGGCGGCGGTGCCGATCAGCCAGCACAGGCCGACCGAGAGCAGGGTGAAGCCGACGGTGACGAGGAACGAGTGCAGCAGGGCCTTGCCGACCGGGGCGTTGAACTCGATCGACGTCCGGTAGTTGTCGAACCCGGACCAGGGGGCGGTGCCCCAGTCGCGGATGTAGAACTGGGTCAGCTCCTTGAAGCTCATCACGACGCCGATGACCATCGGGATGAGATGGACGAGGAGTTCGAGCAGCAGGGCGGGCAGGAGCAGCAGGTAGGGCAGTCCGATCCGGCGGATCCGCCCGGGGCGGCGGCCCGAGCCGCCCGCCGCCCCGGGGGAGTTCGCCTGCACCGGCTCGTGCACGGCGGTGGTGGTCGTCATGGTGCTCAGGCCGCCGGCATCTGCTGCTGGGCCTTCTCCAGCTCGGCCTTCACGGAGTCGGTAGTGACGGCCTTGCCAGCGGCAGCGGCGGCGAACAGGTTCTTCACGGCGGTGCCGACGGTCGTCTCGAACTGCGACTCGGCGGCCACCTGGGGCAGGGCCGCGGCGCTGGTGGCGAGCGTGTTCTTCAGGACCGAGTTGGCCGGGGTGTTGAACGCCGGGTCCTCCTGGGCGGCCTTGACCGGCGGGATGGAGGTGTAGGCGGTGTTGAGGATCTTCTGCTCGTCGTCGCTGGTCATGAACTTCACGAACTTGGTGGCACCGTCGAGGTTCTTGGTGTTCTTGAAGACCGCCAGGTTGATGCCGGCGACCATCGAGTTGACCTGGGCGCCGGTGCCGGGGGCACCGGACTGCACGGGCACGGGGGCGATGCCGTAGTCGCTGTCGCTCATGCCCTGCGACTTGAGGTTGGAGGACGCCGACTGCCACAGCAGCATCGCCAGATTGCCCTTGGCGAAGTCGCTCACCGACTGGTTCTGCGCGTACTCGGCGTCGCCGGTCGGGATGACCTTGTCCTTGGCCATGAGGTCGACGTACTGCTTCACCGCGGCGACGACCTTGTCGTCGGTGAAGTTGGGCTTGCCGTCGGCGGTGAAGAAGTCGGCGCCGTGCTGCTTGGCGAAGACGAAGGTGTGGTGGATGTTCTCCGACACGTTGCCGCCCTCGGCGCCGAGCACCGACTTGCCCTTGGCGGATATCTTCTTGCCGTCGGCGATCAGCTCGTCCCAGGTGACCGGGGGCTTGGCGATCCCCGCGTCGGCGAAGATCTTCTTGTTGTAGTAGAGGGCGTAGGCCATCGAGTACAGCGGTACGGCCGCCGGGTCCTTGCCCTCGGCGCCGGTGGAGCCGAGCGCGGAGTCGACGAAGCGGTCCTTGCCGCCGATCTTGTCGAAGTTCTTGGCGTCCCAGGGCAACAGCGCACCGGTGGCCTGGAGCGAGGCGCTCCAGGTGTTGCCGATGTTCAGCACGTCGGGGCCCTGGCCGGAAGTGGTCGCGGTCAGGATCCGGTTGAGCAGGTCCGACCAGGGCACGACCTCCAGCTTGACCTTGATGCCGGTCTGCTTCTGGAACTTGTCGAGCTCCGGCTGGAGTACCTTCTTGTCGATCTCGACGCTGGCACCCTGGTTGGAGGCCCAGTAGGTGAGCGTCTTCGGGGAGTCGTTGGACCCGCCCCCGGTGGATGAACCGCCACCGCAGGCCGTGGCCGCGAGGGCGAGAGACATGGTGACGGCGCCTACGGCCGCGGCTCGGATGCTGCGCATGGCTCCAGCTGTGCCTTTCCGGGAGTCGAGAACCCCGAGAGGGCTTCGCGAAGGCCGGCCGCCCGCGATTGCGAAGGCCGAGACCACCGTTCGGCTCCCGAAGCCCCTCATGGCTTAATTTAGGACGTGAGTTAATCCCCCGAACAGTAACTCGTCAAGGGATCCGGCACGGGTATCCGTGCAGGCTGGCCGGGGAACACCGGGTTCCGAGTCGGTGGTACGCGCACGCCCGGCGCCGTGACCTGCGCCGAAGGCACGTGACCTGCGCAGAGAGGGCCGGCGGGGCGTTCCACAACGGTTGTGTTTCGACGGGGGGATGCGGTGCGGCGAGGTCCTCCTCGGCCGGCCGGACCAGCGTCTGGGCCGGCCGGTCGGTGTCCGTACGGCGACGGCCCTCGACGGCGACGGAGACCACCGTTTCGAGGCGGCGGGCGGCTCCAGGAGCGGCGGGGCGTCCGGCGTGCACAGCGTGGCGCCGGGGCGGGATGCCGACGAGGTTGACGCGATGGCCGGCCCAGGCGCAGCCGACGGCCGCGGCGAAGACGGTGATGCCGCGGTCGCGTTCCCGGGGGTCGAAATCGGTGACGGTGGTGCCGTCGTGGACCTCGCGGCGTTTGTGGATGGTGCCGGCGGCGAAGAGGATGCGTTCGGTGACGGTGGTCTTTGCGGCGTCGACGTGGGCGAGGATGCCCAGGTTACGAACGCATGCAAGGGGGCCGACGGAGTTCGGGTGGAGTTCGGTGCGCATGACCCGTTGCCTTTCGAATGCGGTTCCCGGGCGGAGCCTGGAATGGGCGGCGCAATTCCCGTGCGGCGGAGTTCACCGGGCTGCAACTGATGGAACATCAATGCCCTGGCATATGACAGGAGTTGAAAGCCCGACCCGGCGTCACGGGGCCCGGCGCCGGCCGCGCAGCGGGCGCCGGAGGGACGGGGAACGAGGATCACCTCGCAGCGGGAACCGGAAGAGACGGCGGCCGCGCGGCCGCACATGACCCTCCCTCCCCTCAATCGTCCGAACTCGTCGCGGCAAAGCACCGCGCCCGCCTTCCGCGGCTACGGTGCGTGATACCGAGCGAGTGCACGCAAGGGGTCCGGGACACGGCACCCCGGTTTCCCGACCAGGGGACCTGTGCTTCCCGGAGATACCGGTTCGTTCCCTTTTCGCCGCTCCTCGGGGAATGAGGCGGCTCGTACTCCCGACATTTTCCGGACATTCACCTGGCCGGCATCGATAACTCCGCCGTCACGGAAGGCGCTTTCCGGTTCGGTGAACGGCCGTGGAGCAGGTTCACCGGAAGAGACCGCCGCAACTCCAGCGATTGGCCGAAAAACACGCTTTACGGCGCCCAGCGGGACATCAGGACGTTCATCCCCTTCACCGGCCCGGCCGGTCCGGTAAAGGACGTCCGGAACGCCCCGGATGCACATCGTCGCGGGTGACACCCGGAACATGCCGACACGTCCCGGCCCGGCCGGAGCCGATGTGGAACATGTGTGGATTTTCGGTGAAGCACCCCGCGTGGCCGAGAAATCAGGATCCCGCCCCGGATTCCGGCAGGGCGTACAAAGGCCGGAAAGCGGCCCGTCCAGGTGGCCGGTGAACGCTCCATCACTCTGCGAGCAAGCCTAATCTGATCGGCGAGCAGTCTGAATGGGCACAGCAAGCGGACGGACAGGACTGGATTGGACACGCAAAAGACGCGGAGAGCGCCGTTCGCCGCGCTGCGCCGGAGTACCGCGATGCCGGTCGCCGCGCAGGTGCTCATCGCGGGAACGCTCTTCTCCCGTCTCGGCGACACTCTCGCCTCGCTGGGGCTCGTGCTGCACGCGGCGGACCGGGACATCCGCTTCGGGGTGACCGAGGTGATGCTCGCCGAACTCGTCCCCACGGTGCTCGCGGCACCGCTGATCGGCTCCTTGGTGGACCGGTTCAGTGCGCGCGCGGTGTGTCTGTGGGCGCTGCTGGCCCAGTCGCTGTCCCTCGGTGCGGCCACCGTCGTCGGCGGGTTCCATGCGAAGGTCGCGCTGATCGCGCTGTCGGCCCTGGCCGGAGTGGCCTCGGTGGCCGCCGGGTTCAAGATGCTGCCCGCCGTCGCCGGTGACCGGCACACGGGCCGGGCGAACAGCCTGCTGACGGCCGGCCTCTCCGTGGCGGGGCTGATCGGGCCGCCGCTGACCGGCTTCCTCAACTCCCAGTGGGGTACCGGCGTGCTCCTCGCGGTGGACGCCGTGTCCTTCCTCGTGCTCGCGGGCTGCACCATGCTGGCGGTGCCGAGCAGCGTCGACGTGGCGATCGGCCGCCGCCCCGCCACGAAACTCGCGGACGGCTACCGGGCGCTGCGCGACGCCCCGGTGGTGGGCGCGCTGATGCCGGCACTGGCGGCGGCGATGCTGGCCACCAGCATCGAGAACGTCGCGGGCGTCTTCTATCTCCGGGACGTCGTCCACGGCAACGACACCGTCTTCGGCCTCTTCCTGGCGACCTGGGCCCTGGGGTCCGTCCCCGGAGCCCTGCTCGCGGGCCGCGTGGACTGGGCGGACCGGCACATCCTCCTGATCCTCGGCGGCATCACGGGCATCGGCCTGGGCCTGCTCCTCGCCGGTCTGATCCCGGTCGCCGCGGTGATCTTCCCGCTGTTCCTGATCGCGGGCTTCGGCAACGGCGCGTGCAACGTAGGCCTGCGCAACGCGGTGCACTCGCGGGTACCGGCCGAACTGCACGGCAGCGCCTGGGCCTGCTTCCAGGCGCTGTCCCGCAGCTGCATCGGCCTCGGCTTCCTGCTGGGCACCCCGAACAGCCTGGTCTCCAGCCGGGGCCAGGTGATCGTCTCGGGTGTCATTCCGCTGATCGCCATCGGGTGGGCGGCCCTCGTCACCGTCCGGCGCGGCCGGCACACGGTGCCGGAGACCTCGGCCTGAGCGAGCTGCCTGGCGACCGGAAGGCAGCCGGGTGGAACGACGGTGCACGTGTCGGTCTTTGGATCCCGGACAGCTGCCCGGCCTTCGCCTGTCATCTCCTGTCCGCCCGGCCCAGGATCCTTCTGGGTAGCGTCGTGGCCGTTTGAACCACCGACCCGGGAAGGCCCCATGTCCATGCAGGATGACACTCCGTCACAAGAATCGACCGGGCAGAGCAGGCGTGGTTTTCTCCGCAACGCGGCGCTGGCCGGTGCGGGGGCGGCGACCGTGGGCGCGTCCACGCTCGGCGGCACACCCGCGTTCGCCGCCGGCACCTCCCAGAGCGGCAGGACCGGCACCTGGAGACCGGACCCGACCGCCCTCCGGTTCACCCTCGCGGTGATGCCGGACACCCAGTTCCTGTACTGGGGCAGCCAGGACAGCGTCGACCGGACGCCGCAGGAGGAGTCGTTCCGCTACGTCATCGGCAACAGCGGCAGCGCCTCCGACGACAACATCGTCTTCATGGCACACCTCGGCGACCTGACCCAGGACGCGGACCCGTCCTCGTTCCAGCAGGTGGACAAGGCGTTCGACCTGCTGGACGCGCACGGCGCCGCCTACAGCGTGCTGGCCGGCAACCACGACGTGAGCGGCGACGACAGCCGCGGCGACACCGCGTACCTGCGGACCATGGGCCCGCAGCGGTTCAAGCGCGCCAAGACGTTCGCCGGGGCGGACGCGACCGGCTACAACACCGCGCACGTCTTCGAGGCCGCGGGCCGCTCCTGGCTGCTGCTGGCCCTGGACTGGCGGACCAGCGAGCAGGGTTTCGCCTGGGCCGACGGCGTCATCAAGGCCCACCCGAAGCTTCCGGTGATCCTTACGACGCACGACCTCGTCTACTCGAACTACGATGACAACGTTTTCCCGTACGAGTCCGGTGACCCGGAGGACAACGCCGTACTCTCCGACTACGGCCGCACGGTCTGGGACCGGCTGATCAACGACAACGACCAGGTCTTCCTCACCCTCAACGGCCATTACTGGCCGCCCGCGCGCACCACGGCGAAGAACGCCGCCGGCAACGAGGTGCACCTGCACATCACCAACTACCAGAACCGCTACTTCGGCGGTGGCGGCATGATCCGCCTGTACCACTTCGACCTGGCCCGGAACACGATCGACGTCGAGACGGTCAACCCCTGGATCCTGGCCCAGAAGCCGGAGTCCCGCACCGAACTGGCGGCCCAGCACGCCCGGATCACCGGCCCGGTCGACAACTTCTCGGTGCCGATCGACTTCACGAAGCGGTTCTCCGGCTTCGCCCCCGTCCCGGTCCGCCCGGCCCGGCCGGCCGCCCGGGAGCTGGTGAAGGGCACCCTGGCGTACTGGCGCTTCGACGGGCAGGGCACGTCCGGCACCGCGCTCGCCGCGGGCCAGACCGTGCCCGACCTGTCCGGCAAGGGCAACGACCTGACGGTGGTGACCCTGCCGGGCACCGCCGCCTCCGCGCTGACCTGGTCCGACGACCACCACCCCGACCAGCCCGCGCACGCCAGCCTGACGTTCGCGGGCGGCCGGAACCCGCTCCACGGTTCGTACCTGACCACCGGGGCGAAGGCTCCGCTGAACGCCGAGACGTTCACGTCCGGGTACACCATCGAGACGTTCGTGCGGATGCCGCTGGACTGGGACGCCGGCCGCAACGGCTGGGCGTCGATACTCAGCCGCCGGGGTTCGGCCGGCGACGCCGGCAAGCACGGCAAGAACACCGACCCGGGCGAGCCCGTGCTCCAGCTCGCCATCTCGAACAACGGCCGTGAGCCGCAGTTCAACCACTACCCGCTCAACGACACCTACCCGACCACCAACTGGGGCCACGGCCTGGTGGAGCTCAAGTGGTGGCATCTGGCGGTGGTCAACGACGGCCGCCACACGAAGCTGTACGTCGAGGGCGCTCCGGTCGTCGACAACCCGAAGCGCCTGTCGGTCGGCCTCACTTCGCTCGGGCTGCCCTGGCTGGTGGGCGGCCACGAGTACGCGGGCGCCGTCGACATCGTGTTCCACGGCGGCATCGGTGACATCCGGATCGTCGACCGCCCGCTGTCCGGCGACGAGTTCCTGACCGCGAAGTAGCCCGCTGTCTCCCGTCTCCGGCCCGGCCACCCGCCTGCCGGAGACGGGAGACGCGCGTCTTGGGAGAGCCTTTGGTCTAGTCCTCTTGACGGCGGAGACCCCCGGGGAGTTTGGTATGTACCAATACCCCTCCCCGGCCCCCCCCCCCCCCCCCCCCCCCCCTGGGGAGTTCCAAAAGGGCCCCCTGAAAAACCAAGGCAAAAAACCCGCGGGCCCCCGGGGCCCCCCCCACCCCTCCGCCCTCGTTGGGCATTCCGAAAGGGCCACTGTCATGCACCTGGCAAGACTCGCGGCTTCCGCGTGCGCCCTCGCCCTCACGGCCACCGGCGCCGCCGTCGCACTGGCCCCCGCCGGCAGCGCCGCGGCGGGCAGCGTCTACTCCGTGGCGCCCTACGTCGACATGTCGAACGGTCAGGAAGGCCTGCTCGACACCGCCGTCACCGGACACGGGCTCAAGGCCTACACGGCGGCCTTCGTCCTCGGCGTGGGCTGCACCCAGATCTGGGGCGACACGCTCCCCATCGGCAACGACCCCTACACCGACCCGGAGATCGCCAGGGCGAAGGCCGAGGGCGCCTCCGTGATCATCTCCTCCGGCGGTGCGGCCGGCGAGGCGCTCGCGTGGACGTGCTCGAACCAGAGCAGCATCGACGCCGGGTACCAGGCCATCATCAACGACTACGGCGTCACCCAGCTCGACTTCGACATCGAGGGCGCCGCCATCGCGGACACCGCGGCCGCGGCCCGTCAGATGCAGGCGATGAAGGACCTCAAGGCCGCCAACCCGGGCCTTCAGTTCTCCATGACCCTGCCGGTGCTGACGAGCGGACTGACCGGCGACGGCGTCAACATCCTCAAGGCCGCCAAGAACGCCGGCATCAAGATCGACGTCGTCAACATCATGACCATGGACTACTACGCCGGCACCGGCACCGAGATGGGCCAGGCCGCCCTCTCCGCGTCCCGGGCCACGCTGGCGCAGATGCAGTCCGTCGACTCCGGCTACAGCTACGCCAACCTCGGCATCACCCCGATGATCGGCAAGAACGACGACGGATCCACCTTCACCCTGGCGGACGCCCAGACGGTGGAGAGCTTCGCCGCGCAGAACAGCGTCGGGCGGCTGGCGTTCTGGTCGGCCAACCGGGACCAGCCGTGCAGCGGAACCGCCAACTCGCTGTCCACGTGCAGTGAGATCAGCCAGAACCCGCTCGCGTTCACCGACGCGTTCGTGCCCTACACAGGCGGTTCGGGCGGCGGAGGCACCACCACCGACTTCTCCCTGGCTCTGTCGCCGGGCTCCGCCTCGGTCGCGCAGGGCGGTTCGGCGACCGCGACCGTCGCCACCGCCGTCACCTCCGGCAGCGCCGAGTCCGTCGCCCTCTCCGCCTCCGGCGCGCCCTCCGGGGTCGGCGTCTCCTTCAGCCCCGGCTCCGTGACGTCCGGGGGCAGTTCGACGCTGACGGCGACGGTCGGCTCGTCGGTGGCCACGGGCAGCTACCCGATCACCGTCACCGGCACCGCCGCGAGCGGCAGCCACAGTGCGACCTACACGCTCACGGTCACCTCCTCCGGCGGCGGAGGCGGCGGAGGCGGGGGCTCGCTCACCAACGCGGGCTTCGAGAGCGGCAGTACGAGCCCCTGGACCTGCACGGGCGGCAGCACGGTCGTCTCCGGCCCGGTCCACAGCGGCAGCCACAGCCTCCAGGTCACGCCGAGCTCCAGCGGCACCGGCGAATGCGACCAGACCGTCACCCTCTCCCCCAACCACACCTACACGCTCTCCGGCTGGGTGCAGGGCCCGTACGCCTATCTGGGCGTCAGCGGCGGTGCCACCGCAAGCACCTGGTCGAACAGCAGCAGCTGGAACCAGCTCAAGGTCAGCTTCACCACCGGCAGCAGCGGAACGGTCACCGTCTACGTCCACGGCTGGTACGGCCAGGCCGCGGTCTACGCCGACGACTTCAGCCTCGCCTGACCGAAGTCCGCAAGCAGGAGGGCCGGTTCCCGGA